>JBBDYI010000001.1:0-10053 GCA_040901705.1 Pirellulales bacterium
ACCCCCCTGTTGTTTACACAATCCAAGCAACCGCGCAAACCGCAAGGTGCGCCCTTCGCAATTTCCCGCATTGGCTGGCCTTGTCGCGGCGACGGCTAATCGCTACTCTTCGCGTCCCTTTCACAGCGAACGCGGCTCGCCGCCGGGGCGAAATCCGCGTTGACACGTCTTACAAGCAAGCGAAGCATCCGGTGCCGCGTTGGCGGCCGAGCCGGAAATGATTTTCGCCACAACCCCAAGCGAGGGCGCGCCATGGATCGGTCTGGCCCCATCCGTTCGTTGATGGTTTTCACGCTCGTCGGCGGCACGCTGCTCGCCGTCGCCGCGGGCTGCAATGCCGTCGCCACCGCCTGGTGGGTGATCAAAGACGGCAAGACGTATCCGGCCGAGTACAAGGGCCTCAACGGCAAGAAGGTCGCCGTCGTCGTCCGCGGGCCGCGAACCGGCATGTTCCACCAGGCGCAGAACATGCCCTACCAACTGACGCGAAACATCAATCGCCTGCTGAAGGAAAACCTCAGCAAGAAAACGCAAATCGTCTCGGCCGAGCGGATCGAATCGGCGACCGACAATCAAGAATGGGAGAGCTTCGTCGAGGTCGGCCGACAGTTGAACGCCGATCGAGTTGTGGCGATCGAAGTCGACGATTTCCGCCAGAACCTGGGGACAACCGCTTACGGCGGCACCGCGTCGCTAAGCATTTCGGTGTTCGACCTGGAAGGCGACGACGAAGAGGTTTACGGTCCCAAGGCGATGCGCGACATCCGCTTTCCGCCGACGACGGAGAGCATGCCTGCGGGCAACATGTCGCGTGCCCAGTTCACGGATCTGTTCATCCGCCATCTGGCCGACCACATCGCGCGGAACTTCTACGATCACGACCCGCGGGCCGACTTTGCCGGTTACGGGTCGATGGATTAGGCACAACGGATCAAACGTGTTTGTGCCGCACGTCCGCGCCCTTGACCATGTAGATCACCTCTTCGCAGATATTCGTGGCCTGATCGGCGATCCGTTCGAGGCTGCGGGAGAGGAGAATCAGGCCCAGGGCATCGGCGATGTGGGCCGGCCCTTCGTCGGCCGAAATCGCCTCGCGGACGACCTGATCGCTGAGCAACTCGCGGACCACCTGGTCGTTGAGCGCGTCGACCACGTCGTCGGTCGCCAGCACTTCGTCCGCCTTGCGGACGTCTTCCTGCACGAACGCCGCCATCGAGTCGCGGACCATGCCGGAAACCAGCTTCGCCATTTTGTGAATCTCGGGCGGCGGCGACGCCTTGGTCTTGGCGGCCATCAACTGCAAATCCTCGCAGATGTTGACGGCCTGATCGCCGATCCGCTCAAGCTCTGAGTTGATTCGGGCCACCATGAGCACGAACCGCAAGTCGTTCGCCACGGGGCCGTACACGGTCAACAGGCGAATCGCTTCGCGGTCGATGTCGAGCTGCATCTGATCGAGCTGCTCTTCGGCCGCGAGGACTTTTTGGTAAACGTCGTCACCGGGACTGTCCAGCGCGCCGATGGCCATCTCGATCATCGAGCGCGAGAGCGTTCCCATGTCGACGATCCGCGTGCGGAGCGTGGCGAGTTCTTGTTCGAATTTCTTCATCGGTGAGGGGCGAGGTTTGAGATGCGAGGCGCGGAGGGCACGACCTTAAGGGCGCCGCAACGAATGGAGGCGGGCGAATGCGTCCTTCCGCCAGATTATCCGTACCGCCCTTCGATGTACATCGCGGTTTGTTCGTTCTTCGGACTGAGGAAGATTTCGGTCGTCGGGCCGTGTTCGATGATCTCGCCGAGGAGCATATAGATGCATTCTTCGCTTGCTCGGCGGGCCTGGGCCATGTTGTGCGTCACGATCAAGATGGTGTACTTCTCTCGCAAGCCTTCGACTAGCGTTTCGATGGCCTCGGTTCCGGCGGCATCCAACGCGGAGCAAGGTTCGTCCATGAGGATCACCCGCGGCTTGAGCGGCAGCAGCCGCGCGATGCACAGTTTTTGCTGCTGTTCGAGGGTCAGCAGCGTGGCCTTCTTCTTGAGCAAATCCTTGACGTCCTTCCAGAGGTCGACTTCTTCGAGCGCCGACTGGACCATCGCATTGGCGTCGGCCCGATTCATGGTCCCGCGCCGCGAATGGACGCGCTGGCCGAACACGATGTTCTCGTAAATCGAAATCGGCAGGGGATTGGGCCGTTGGAACACCATGCCGACGGTCTTGCGCAGCTCGGCGAGCGACACGTCCGCGTCGTAAATGTTCTTGCCGAGAATCGTGATCTCGCCGGTGGTGGTGACGTTGCCGTAGCGTTCGTTGATGCGGTTGAAACAGCGCAGCAGCGTGGTCTTGCCGCATCCGCTGGGGCCGATGAGCGAAGTGATTTTTCCCCGCGGGATATCGACACTCACGTCCTTGAGCGCCTGAAAATCCCCGTACCACAGGTTCAGGTCTCGCGTGCGAATGCTGTTTTGAGCGACGTCCGTCATGGGGCGGGCAGCAGGGGGCAGGGGGCGGGGGACAGGGAGCGTCTGAGCCTCGTTCCGCAAATCAGGAACGCGGCTGGCCGCGCTATTAGCCGAAGTGACCGGAGACATAGTCATTGGTGAGTTGTTGGGCCGGTTCGGAGAATATCTTTTCCGTGCGGTCGACTTCGATCAGCCGCGAATCGTTGAGAAATGCCGTGTAGTCCGACAACCGGTGGGCTTGCTGAACGAGATTCGTCACGAGCACGATCGTCATCTCGTTTTTCAGTTCCAACAGCACGTCCTCGATCTTCATCGTCGTCACGGGGTCGATGGCGATCGAGAATTCGTCGAGGCAGAGAATCTCCGGCCGCAGCGACAGCGCCCGCGCGAGGGTCAGCCGCTGCTGTTGGCCGCCGGAGAGCTTCGTGCCCAGCATGTGCAGCCGGTCCTTGACTTCGTCCCACAGGGCCGACTGCCGCAAGCATTTTTCGACCAAGGCGTCGAGTTCCGCCCCGCGCCTCATGCCGGACATCCGCGGCGCGTACGCCACGTTGTCGTAAACCGACATTGGCAGCCCAACCGGCAAGGGAAACACCATGCCGATGTTGCGCCGCAGGGCGTACACGTTGCGAATGCGGCTGACCTCGTTTTCATCGACGGTAACGCTGCCTTGCACCCGCGCGATGCGGATGAAGTCGATTGTGCGGTTGATGCACTTGAGCAGCGTGGTCTTGCCGGAGTTCGCCGGTCCGATGATGGCGAAGATCGAATTGCGCGGAATCGACAGCGTTATGTCCTGCAGTGCCTTCTTTGCACCGTAGAATACGTCGACGTCACGAAAGCCGATTTTCTCCACGGCCAAGCCGTTTGCCGAGTCGGCGGACATTCTCGCGCTCCCTTTCGTCGCTTGGCCGGACGGAAACGCCACGTGCGGGCCCTTACCGGCGGCGGCAGGGGTTGGATGAGTCGAAGTCGTTCGCGCTGAGGTTACCATTTTTTCCTCGATCGCAAGTATACACGAAGGGCAATCGACGCGCTATTGACGGCCAGCACCAGGCCGATCAATACGACCGCGGTGCCGAATTGCAGGGACAGCGGCGCTCCGACAATCTGCGTGCGGAGCGTGTAAAGGTGCATCGACAACGCCATGCAATTATCAAATGGCCCATACGGAAGCCACGATTCCCAGCCGGTGTCGGGCACGGGAACGAAAAACACGGCACCGGTGAACATGATTGGCGCCGTTTCTCCGGCAGCCCGCGAAACTTGCAGAATCACGCCGGTCAAGATGCCGCTGATCGAATTGGGCAATACGATCGTGCGGATCGTCTGCCAGCGACTGGCGCCCATGTTCCAGCAGGCCTCGCGAAACGCCATCGGCACGCTGGCCAGCGCCTCGCGGGTGCTGGTGATGATGACCGGCAGCGTCATCACGGCGAGCGTACAGGCCGCGGCGATCACGGACTCGCCCATTCCCGACGCCAGCACAAACGCCCCCACGCCGAATAGCGCATGGACGATGCTCGGCACGCCAGCGAGGTTCACGACGGCCAGTTGGACCATTCGCGTCAGCCAATTGTCGGGCGCGTACTCGTTCAAATAAACGCCGGCCAACACGCCAATCGGCGCAGCGATCAGCAGCGACGTCATCACGAGAAAGAACGTACCGATGAGCGCCGACCAGATGCCGCCGGCCGTCATGTTGTTCTTGGGATTGGCGAACAGCAATTCCAGCGACAGGGCCGGCCAGGCCTGGACGACCAAGTAGACCAGGATCGCCACCAGCGGAACGACCAACAGTACGGTCATCGTCATGAAAATCGACTTGGCCACCCGCTCGCGCTTGCGTTTCTTTCCATCGAGCGAAGTCGTCGTGAACGGCTCGCGGCGCGTCAGCCGCGCCACTTCACCGGGAGCGATGCGCAACGCGCCATCGCGGCTCAATCGCTGCAACTCGGCGATCGCCGTCGGCATGTCGGGCCACGGCGACGCCTCGCTTCCGTCGCCAGCGGTTCCCATCGGAACGGCGTCGACGTAGTACTGAAATCGAGGTCTACCGCCGCGCGGCGCGTCGTTCGGCCGATGCGCGCAAACGAGATCGAGTTGTTGCCGCGGGGCTTCGCCGGCTTGGACGATCGTCTGCTGGATGTTGTCGAGCGCCTGGTCGAGCGTGGCGAAAGGCGCCCGCATGCTACCGGTCGCACCATCGCCGCGACGAATCATCGTCGTTGGGCAGATCAGGTATTCGACGGAATCGGTATGTTGTTCACGCATTCTGCTGCCCCCGAATGCCCTTGACGATCAAATCGCTCGTCAGATTGATAACGAATGCGATCGCGAATAGCATCAAGCCGACAACAAACAGCACGCGATAGTGATCGCTGAACTTCTCGACTTCGCCCAGTTCGGCGGCGATCGTGGCGGTAAGCGTTCGTACCGGATCGAGCACCGTGGAGGGAAAGTTGACCGAATGGCCCGTGGCGAACAGCACGGCCATCGTCTCGCCGATCGCGCGGCCGACGCCGAGCAGCACCGCCGCAAGCAAACCGTTCTTGGCCGCCGGAAACAGCACGCGGTACACGACCTCCCACCGGCTGGCGCCCAGCGCAATCGCTGCTTCGCGATACGAATCGGGCACGGCCTTGAGGGCGTCCTCGCCGACCGACACAATCACCGGCACGCTCATCAGCGCCAGGATCAGGCCGCCGTTAAGCACGTTGACGCCGACCGGCGCGCCGGTAGCCCAAATAATCAGCGGATTGAGTACGACGACCGCGATGAAGCCCCACACGATCGACGGAATCGCGGCCAAAAGCTCGATGGTAATCTTGAGCGTTTCGCGCGTCTTGCCCGAGCAAAACTCGGAAAGAAACACCGCCGCGCCCAAGCCCAACGGCACGGCGATCACCATCGCTAACCCGGTCACCGTGACGGATCCGACAAATAGCGCCAACGTTCCATATATCGGATTCGTCGGCAACGTCGGCTGCCACTCGCGGCCGAACAGGAACTGCGGCCAATCGAGCGTCGTCCATAAACGCACGGCGCCGTGGTCGTATATTACGAACGCTTGAAAGGCGACGAATGCGAAGATGCCGGTGACGAACAGAATCGAACTCCACCCGCACAGGCGGATGGCCGTTTCGATGACGAACTCGCCGAACCGCTGCAGCCAACTTTCCGACAGGCGGTCACTCGCGGTGGCATCGGCCGGCACATCGACGGTTTCAGATGCGGTACTCATCAAATGCGTGACTTTCTTCGAACTCGAATTCGTTGTTCGCGACCGCCACTTCTCGACGGTACATCTCCGCGGCGGGGGATGCGGCGTCAGAACGTGCAACCAAGGCGATAGGCCCTCCGCGACGGTTCGCGCCGCCGCGGAGAACGGTCGCACAAAAAACCGTGTTATTTGCTTTCTTCCTTCGTCGCGCCGAGCTGCGACCACAATGTGATCTTGCCGCCGTCGCCGAAAATCTCCTTCAACTCGTCAAGCGAAATCGAGTCGAGCTTGTTGTCCTTGTGAACATAGATGCCGAGCGCGTCCATGCCGACGATGTATTCCACTGGGTCGGCGCCGTTCTTGGCGTTGAGCTTCGCTTTCTCGTCCGGTTTCATATCGCGGCTGGAGTTGCAGATGTCGGTGTTGCCGGCCATCAACTTGGCAATGCCGGTGCCCGACCCGCCGCCGGCGATCTGTACGCTCACGTTGGGATGTTTGGTGTGGTAGGCCTCGGACCAGGCCTGAGCCAGATTGACCATCGTGTCGGAACCGGAAACATTGATCGTGATCTTCTCACCGCCGTTGCTGACCGGATAAGCGGCCGGCGACGCTTTGGGTTCCTGCGGAACGTAACCAAGGTCGGCGACGATCTTCTGACCTTCGTCCGACAGAATCCAGTCGATGTACTCTTTCACCGCGCCGGTCGGTTCGTTGGCGAGGTAGAGATAAAGATTACGGGCGAGCGGATAGCTCTTGTTCTTGGCGTTGGGGATCGTCGGTTCGACGCCGGCCTCGCCCTTGACCTTGGAAACGTGCAGCATCTTGACGCCCTCGGTGACGTATCCCATGCCGCTGTAGCCGATCGCCCCGGGCGTCTTCTCGACCAGTTCGACCACGTCCTTCGAGCCGCTCATGTCGAGCGTGCCCTGGCGAAACTTGCCGTCCTTACCAAGCACCTCTTCCCGGAAATACTCGTATGTGCCGGAACTATTCTGCCGGCTGACGACGACGATCTTGTCCGGATCGCCGCAGCCGGAGAGGGCCGTGGCCGCCATCGCCAAGAGCACTGTCGCTGCCGCCTGCCTGTGAAACCTCAACATGGTTCGTTCTCCTCGCATCAAGAATTCGTGTCCGATCGATGTGCAACTTGCTCCAAGACCGAAGCACTCTATTTATTTGCCTTCGACAGCAATCGTATGAACGAGGCGTTAGTAGAATACGTGTCGAGTGTTAGGTTTTTGTGTGGGCGACAAAACTTCGTGAAAAAAACTGGAATCCGCGCAATTCACGTTCAGTTTGCCGGCAAAGCTCCCCCCGGCGAACGCGGAGCACTGCCAGGCGATGGGGCATGGTGAAGTGCGAGATGGGTGCCGGCTCGATCGGCAACGCCGATGCGATGCCCTTGCGGCGCGACGGTGACTTGTTTTGGCGACAAGCGCCCACCGCGGCGGTCGCCAGCAGTCGACCGCTCAAGATTCACGATTCTGCCAGTGCTCGACGGGCGATCACGCGCCGCGATTGATCGTCGGCAGCTTGCCCATGGCCTTGAGCGCCTTTTCGACCTTCACTTTTCGCAAGCCCGTAAGCGCCGGCAGCGCCCGTTGATACCAGTAAGCCGCCAGCGCCTGGCAGGTCTGTTGTTCGCGCCCGGACGCGGTTTCGCCGGCCTTCTCCCACAATTCTGCGGCGGCAATCTGCTGGTCGGGCTCGGTCGGGCCGGCAAGATCTGCTGCCGCCGCCGACTTGAGCGCTTCGTCGCTCGACTTCGCCAAATGTGGCAACGCTTTTTGCCAATTGCCGTCGACGAAAAGCAAGTATCTGCCGACGACGAGGTGCGCCTTGGCGTCGGCCGCGTCCGCTTTCAGATTTTCGAGCGCCGCTTGATACGCCGACCATCGCGCGGATCGCATTTTCGTCGACGCGACGGCCTCGCGCACGCTCCGCACCAAATCGGGCTTGCGCGTCAAGCGAACGACGACCTCCGCCGTCTTCAGCACGCGGTCCGCTTCGGCAAAGCGGTGGGCGGCAACCGTTTCGTCAACCAGTCGCAGCGAGGTTTCCACCAGCGCCGAGCGGGCTTCGAGAGTCCGCGCCGACTTGCCGAGCCGTTCGGCGGTCTCCGTCAACAGTTCCACGTCGTCCACGGCAAAGGTCGCCGCCAGATCGGCGGTTGCCTCGAACGATTCGGCGACGGCGGCCGCTTCGATCAACAGATCACGAGCCGTTTGGAAAGCTGCAAACCGTTCGGCCGCGTCGTTGTCGCCGTCGCGAGCGAACGCCAACAGTTTCCCAGCGAGTTTCTGCTTCGCGGCGGCGTCGCCGGCTTTGCCCAAGTCGTCCGCGTAAACGTCTTTCAGCAGCGCCGTCGCTTTGTCGGCGCGTTGCGAGTCCGGGGCCTTCGTCTGGCCGCGTTTGGCGGGCCGAATGGCGGTTGGGCGTTTGACGCCGCCCTTGCCGTCGCCTGGAATGAGTTCGAACGCCGGGGCATTGGCGATGCTCTTGCCGACGCCCGTCACGCTCCACAACCTCACCGTGCCGTCCGCGGCGGCGGAGTACAGATATTTCGAGTCGGCGGAGAATGCGACGCAGGTTACTGCTCCGCTGTGTCCGGCCAAGCGCAGCGATTCTTTGCCCGACTCCGCGTCCCAAATGCGAATCAGTTTGTCCTCGCCGCCGCTGGCGACTTGTTTTCCATCCGGCGAGATGGCAACGTCGAGCGCCGCGCCGGTGTGGGCCGGCAGCTTTGCCACGAGCGCGCCGTCGGCGATATTCCAGCGCCGCAAGACGCCGTCGGCATGGGCCGCGACGACCGATTTCCCGTCCGGTGAGAATTCGATGGCGTTTACCTCGGCGGTGCTGTCGCCTTGAAGATCGCTGCTCGGTCCTCTTTTTTCATCGCTGATGTGCCACAGCGCGATGCCACCGCCGACGCCCGCCGCGAGCAAGTTGCTGTCGGGCGAAATCGCCACGGCGTTGCATTTGCGGTCGGGCCACGGCGTTTCCAGGCCCATGCGGCTATCGGTCGGCACGTGATACATCCGCGCCGAAGGGCCGCCCATCGCGATGCCGATCTTCTTTTCGTCCGGCGAGAGAACGAGGCTATACGAGTTCAACTGCGAGTCCGGCATCGTGCGGCGGAGTTCGGCCGTGTTCCAATCCCAAAACCGAATCGTCCCGTCGTTGGGGCGGTTTTTGTCGCGTAAGCCGGACGACACGATCGTCATATCGCGCATGAACGCCACGCCAGTGAGCGGCGCGGCCTGCGGGCCGTATTGGCGCAGGACTTTGAGCGTCTGCGCATTGAGGATGTAGCACATCCGGTCGTCACCGACCGACGCCACGTACTTCCCGTCGGCTGAGATCGCGAGGCCGCGAACTGTGCCGCTGTGCCGTTCGCAGCGGGCGACCTCGCCGGGGGCCGCCTGCGACGGAGCGGCGTGCGCATGGGCCGCCGTCGAAACGGCGCCAAGCCATGCCGCCGCGGCGACGGCAACTGTTGTCGCCAGCCGGCAGCCGATTGAAGCGCGGTTGCCATCGGCGTGCATTGCATGACTCTGGCTCGAACGACCCTGGCGCGAACGGCGCATAAATCACCCCGCAATTTCGCACGCCAGAACGCCGCATCACGCCGGCCGATCTGGCCAAAAAAGACACTGCCAGTCGTCACTTTTTGGGAACGGAACTATTCTCACCGTCGCGGCGAAGGGAAACAAGCCTTTTTCGCCCCCTATGCCATTCCATTTGGCCGCCGAAAGATCGCCGTCGGCAACGGACGTGCTTGGTGCGTGCTGTTCCGCGGCGAAATGCTGCGCTGCTCCGCGGCTCCGTAAGCCGCTCGAAACCTTGTTTGACGCCCCCGCCACTCTTGCGTAGTATTCGCGCGATGATTGGCAATGGGGGGCTACTACGAGATGGCCGGTTATGACTCGTCGCCGCCCTATCCAGCGCCGTACACCGGATTGGGAATCCCAGAGGAGGGTAACGTAAGTGATGCAGGCAAACGAGTTACGGCGAGTCAGAATCCAGCTTGCACCAATGCTTGCACCAACTTGCACGAACTCGCCAAAATTGTCGCCGCTTGGCCGTCGCTTCCGGCCGCAATCCGCCGCGCGATCCTTGCGTTGATTTCGTAGCCGAGTGGGAGTCTCAAGATCTCACGGTTTCCAGAGACCTGCCTCCATCTCCAATTAGCCACGCAAAGCTCTCGGAATCGGACGGCAACGCGAGCGTCAGCCCTTTGAATATGTGGTCTTCGGGTCTATTTTACCTGCCTTCGTGCTTTAAGAGGCTATCTACGAAGTCATCTTGCCCTAATTCGCCCGGTTTGCGTAGTGTGCTGGTTTTCTTGGCCCCGATTCGAGGAGCAAGCG
>JBBDYI010000002.1:0-55556 GCA_040901705.1 Pirellulales bacterium
GCGGCTGCGCGGATGCGGCGGGTGATGGAGGAATTGAACGTTCCGCCGCGGCCGCAAGAAACCGCCGCCGAAACGCATCGCAAACAAGCGCCAGCCCCACGTCTCGACCTATCGAGTACTCAAAGCACGAAGGCAGGTAAAATACAGGGCCAGCGCGTACATTTGGATATGATGGCGGAGTCTGGGTTGGGTCATGCCTTCCCAGCCCTTTGAAGGTGGCGCTGCTAGCAAGTGCGAAATTCCCGAAGTATTTGCGAGTCCGTCGGCTTTCACTCGGCTTGGTGGATAGTGCTAGCTGCCTGTTTTCTCGGTCAAAATAGCCACACCTTCAAAGTGCTGGTCATGCCTTCCCCAGCCTCAATTGCTCTGATCGCAACAATCGTGTATGGCAAAATCGGAAATTTACGGCTCAGATAGCAAACAGTCACTGCTGACGCAATTCAGACTACGCGGACTAGGCAATTGCCTATCCTCCCCAAAGTTAGCGCTGGCCCTGAGGTAAAATAGACCCGAAGACCACATATTCAAAGGGCTGATCGTGCTGATTTGGCGATTCTCGTTTCCAACTTTGGCCGTATGAGCGGCTCCGCGCTGACGCAGGGCGACTTGAGCGGTGACGCGAAAGTCAACGTCGTGGACCTAATGATCTTCCGCAATAACTGCGACTGCACCGGCGGTGAGTCGCTGATGGGCGGGGGCGGAGGTGGCGAGTCGCTGCTCGGCGGCGGGATCGGTGAGGAGGCGTTGCAGGGCGAATCGGGCGGCGGCGGGGAGTCGTTGCTGTCGGGCAATCCGGCGTGGATTTATATCACGACTTCGGGCAGTACGTCGGGCGGCGGGGCTTTGCCGGGGACCGTGCCGAGCGTGCAGCTTACTGGACCGACCGATTCGGTGACGTTGTATGTGTGGGCGAATCTGGGCGGGTATGAGTTCATGAACGGGTATGGACTCGACATTCGCGCGACGACTGAAGACGTGGTGAAGGCGACGGCCAGCTCGCTTTACAACGCCGATATCGTGGCGTCGAACTATGGGAACGTGGTGATCGGCGCGCGGTCGGGTGAAACGTTCGGTCGGGCTGGGCGCTGCGGTTTGCAGAACGCGGCACGACGAGCGCGGATGTGGCGGGAGAGCGTGGTGGGTTTGGTGGCCTGATTTTTGGTGGAAATTGGGCCGGGGATTTGGTATGGTGGGGGGCGTTTTGGTGCGTGGGTGGATCGTGTTTTGTGCCGCTTGGTGCTTGTCGTAGGAGGTCGGCCGCTTGACGCTTGGCCGTTGGGTCGGCGGCGAGGAGGTGGTATGCGCTGGAGACGATTGGCTGCGGTTGATCGCACCGCTCGGAAGAGGGAATTTGTGAGCATTACTCGCGTTTATTTTTTGCGGGGCGGACGGATTTGCCCGGCGGAGAGTCGAAAGGTGCTGCTGCGGTGGGGTGTTTGAGACCTTCGGTCGGGCCGGGGTGCCGCGGTCGGGAGACTGCGGCAGAACGACGTCGCCAAGGGTTATCAGATACCGTTCGCGCGGCAGATTCTCGACGAGGCGAAGATTATGACGGGCGCGGTCGGCTTGATTACCGAGGCCGGCTATGCGAACGAAATCATCACCGGCGGCGATGCCGATCTGGTGTTCATCGCCCGCGAGTTGTTGCGGGAGCCGTATTGGGCGCTGAAGGCGCAGGCGGAACTTGGCGAGGAAGGGAGTTGGCCGGTGCCGTATGGGTATGCGGTGAGGAGGCGGGCGCGATGAGGGGCGAATTCGAGCGTTCGGGGAGGTGGAATCTCGTCGGTCAGGCGCACGTGTTCCTGACAAACCGATGCCGCCCGAGCCAATGCCATTTCAAGATTAATGGCGAGAAGTTTAAGTCGATCGGGCACGAGTGCAACCGCGTCGACAAAGGAACTAAAGGTGGGCGCAGCCCACCCTACTTGACTGCCAGAAAAATCAAATCCAACACACTCAATTTATCACTGTGATTTTTTTCGTCAATACCCAATCACTTCCGGCCCTTTGCCTACGAAATCAATCAATCAATCACTCACTGCGGAAAAGCGGATTAGAATGCCCGCATGGCCGATAACGAGAACAAGCGCCATTCGCTTCTGCGAAGGTTCGTCTTTTGGGGCAACCTCGCCGTCGCCGTGGCGAGCGCTGCCTTGCTGGCTTGGATTCTCTGGAATTACTGGCGGACCCGTTAGCTGCGGCAACACACTATTAGGACACTACCTGCGTTTCTTGTCCTGCTTGGAAATCCGATCGATTAAGTAGTTTACTTGTTCATGTAATGGACACTGCATCCGCGGCAGGTCGCTGTCATCGAATTCATAGCCGGCCGTGTGAATGTGAAGAAAGAGAACATTAGATACGAAATACCACACCAGTTCGCGTTCATCTTCGGTTTCAATGATATGTTCCAACACTTGCCAAAGTCGATCATATGCCTCCGGGTGCGAATCAGAGCTTGACGGACCGAGGTACACGCGCGGAGTCGTTATCCATAGCAGTGCAACGGCGATGCCGCAAAGTGCAACAAGGCGGTTGGCTTCGATATCGGTTTTCGATTCCGATGCCGCGTCCGACAGCCATTCGGCTGCGAACCGGTCTGCGGCCTTTTCATGTTCCGGTGTCGATGCGCCATGGTGTAACTTAAGATGCCCAATTTCGTGTAAGATGATGAATGTCATTGCGTAATTGAACAGCCCGACGCAAAACATGAGTTGGGTTTCGGTCAGTCGATTGAGAACGTCATCCGGGGGACGCGCCGCAGCAACGGCAAGAATGTGATCGTCGGGAAGTTGCTCCCCCCTTTTCGCCAGCCAACGCTGCGCGTCTTGGCCGACTGCCCAATTCAGAAAGTGGTCCGCTGGTTCGAGAAGCTTTCTGCGTTCGGCGTCCCCCATTTGTCGAAAGCCAGGATTACCGAATGCAGCTAGCAGCACACCATATGCGTAGGAATGCGCTTGCAGTTGAATGGAAGCTTTTAGGCTGACGGTAACTAAGTTTGGTTTGCCAATACGCGCTCGAAATAAGAACGACTCGGCCACACGGTCGACATAGAATCTAGCGTCGATCTCGTCAATCAGCTCATTAATGTCGCGTGACGGCGAGTTAGCAACACGGGCCAGTATCTTGACGAGGTCTTCACGCTTGATCTCGTATTGCGACATCCGACAACCTGTTCGTCAATTAGAATGCTTCTAACGCTATTCCTCCTCTTCCTCTTCTTGCATTTTCGCCTTTTCGAGAATCTCCTTCTGGACGTTCCCCGGCACGACGTCGTAGCGGTTGAACTCCATGTTGTAGGAGCCTTGGCCGCCGGTCATGCTCGACAAAACTCGGGCGTAGGTGGTTACTTCGGCTAGAGGGATTTCGGCGGTGATGGTTTGTAGTTCTCCGCCGGCGGAGTCCATGCCGAGGACGCGGCCGCGGCGGGTGGAGAGGTCGGAGTTGACGTCGCCGACTTTGTCGCCGGGGATGGTGATGTGGATGGTGACGATCGGTTCGAGGAGGCCGGGCTTGGCTTCTTGGAAGACGTTTCTAAACGCCATGCTGCCGGCGGTTTTGAAGGCTTGCTCGCTGCTGTCGACGGGGTGGTGCTTGCCGAAGTGGACCTCGACGCAGACGTCTTGGATTTGATAGCCGGCGATGACGCCGCGGACGAGCCGTTCCTTGAAGCCTTTTTCGATGGCGGGCATGAAGTTGCCGGGGATGGTGCCGCCGACGACGGAGTCTACCCAGAGGAAGTTGTGCTTGGGGTCGAAGTGGAAATGCTTGAGGCTGGGGAAGCGTTCCTTGGTGCAGAAGTCCTCGGGCGTGGTGCCGCCGGGGAAGGGGAGCATGCGGATGTGGACCTCGCCGAACTGGCCGCGGCCGCCGGACTGTTTTTTGTGTCGGTAGGAGCCTTCGGCCCGTTGCTGGATCGTCTCGCGGTAGGGGATCTTGGGTTCCTTGGTGTCGACCTCGACCTTGTCGCGGCGTTTGAGGCGTTCCTGGACGAGTTGGAGGTGCAGCTCGCTCATGCCGGTCATGACGAGTTCTTTGGTTTGCTGGTCGCGGTCGAGATGGATGGTCGGGTCTTCCTCGACGATCTTGTGCAGGGCGACGGAGAGCTTGGCTTCGTCGCCGCGGGCCTTGGGAACGACGGCGAGGCCGACCATCGGCGCGGGGAATGGGATGGGCGGTAGCTCGAACTCGCCGAGGTTTTCGCCGGTGTGCAGCTCTTCGTTCTTGGTGGTGGCGACGATATCGCCGGGTCCGGCGGAGTCGACGGGCTTCAGCTCGGAGCCTTGGGCCTCGAACAGAGCGCCGATCTTGACACCTTTTTTGTGGCCGAGGGATTGGACGGTGCTGTCTTTTTGGAGCGTGCCGTTGTAGACGCGGATGTAGCTGATCTTTTGGACGAACGGGTCGATGCGGGATTTGAAGACTTGGGCGATGAGTGGGCCGGCTGGGTCGGCGTCGATCTTGTGGGTCTTGCCTTCGTGGGACGCTTCGCGTTCGTTGCCGCCGGGCGGGAGGGCGCAGAGGGCCAGCGCGTCGAGCAGTTCGGCGATGCCGGCGTCGGTCTTGGCGGAGCAGCAGAGGATCGGGATGAGGTGGCCGGTGTGGACGGCTTCGATGATCAGGCGGCCGATCTCTTCGTCGGTGGGAAGCTGGCCCTCGAAGTAGCGCTCGGTGACGCCTTCGTCCATCTCGACGATCGACTCGACAAGCTCGGTGCTGGCGGCGGCGACGTCGATGAGCGCGCCGGCGGTGTCGGCGGGCGGATGGAGCGTGCCGACGACGCCTTTGAAATCGTGGCCGTGGCCGACGGGAACGTTGAGCGGGATGCAGGCGTTGCCCCAGAGTTCCTTGATGCTGGCGAGGAGCTTGGGATAGTCGACGTTCTCGGCGTCCATGCGATTGATGACGATGACGCGGCCGATGCCTGCGCGGCCGGCTTCGTTGAAGGTGCGGCGAGTGTTTACGGCGATGCCGGCGTGGGCGTTGATGACGATGGCGGCGGTGTCGACGGCGCGAAGCGCGCCGACCGCCTGACCGATGAAGTCGGGATAGCCGGGCGTGTCGATGACGTTGAACCGCTTGCCAGCGTGGTCGAAGTGGATGACGCTGGCCTCGACGGAGTACTTGTGCTGCTTCTCCTCTTCGTCGAAGTCGCAGATGCTGTTGCCGGTGTCGACGCTGGCTGGGTGGGTGATCGCGCCGGTGATGGCGAGGAACTTGTCGGCCAGCGAGGTCTTGCCGGCCGAGCCGTGTCCACAGAGGGCGACGTTACGAATATCGGCGATGTTAGGCATGGGCAGAGATCGGGGGTTGGGGGTCAGGGGGCAGGGGATAGAGTTCGGGGATCGGGATTCGGGGAAGGTAGACAGGAGTCAGGAGTCCGTAGGGATGAGGGTGGGCGGAGGCGGCGAGTTCTACTGTCTCCTGGATACTGGCTGCTGGCTTCTGTCTCCCTGCGTCACTTGTTCGCGGCGCAGTCTTTCGCCGCGGCGTGGGCGGCTTGGATCGTTAACGTTCCTTCGTACAACGCGCGGCCAATGATGCAGCCGGATAGGTTGGCGTTGGCCAGCGCGGTGACGTCGCCCGCCGTGGTGACTCCGCCGGAAGCGATGACCGGTACGTCGACGGCTTGCTGCATGGCTTGCATGGCCGGGACGTTGGGGCCTTGCATCATGCCGTCTTTGGCGATGTCGGTGTAGACGATGGCGGCGAGCGGTTCGGCGGCGAAGGTTTGGGCAAGGTCGGTGGCCAGCACGTCGCTCGTTTCCAGCCAACCGTCGGTGGCCACGTGGCCGTCGCGGGCGTCGAGACCGAGCACCAGCCGGCCGGGATACTTGCGGCACATGCTGCGAAACCAGTCGGGTTGTTTGAGGGCGAGCGTGCCGATGACCAATCGCGACAGGCCGAGCTCCAAGAGGGCGGCGATGGCGGCTTCGTCGCGGATGCCGCCGCCCAACTCGCACGCGACGTCGACGCCGCGAACGATCGACGCGATGGCGGCGCGATTGGGCGAAGAGTTCTCGAAGCTCACGGCGGTGTGGCCGCCCGTGTTGATCGTTACGCCGTCTTTTGCGCCGTCGAGATCGACCAGATGCAGGCAGGTCGCGCCTTCGTCGACCCAGCGGCGGGCCATCGCCAGAGGATCATCCCCGAAGACCATCTCCTGACGATAATCACCCTGGCGCAGACGGACGCACCGCCCGGAACGAAGATCGATCGCTGGCCAGATTTTCATCATGGCGAATGGGGTTTTGCCTGGGGAGAAGCGCGACCGTGGTGGGAGATTCCGCCAACGGTTGAGCTTCGCGAGTAACCGGGGAAACCCGGAATATCGCAGACGTTTTGGCAGTTGGCAAGAGTTTTTCGACGGCGCGTTTCCAAGCCAAACGCCCATTCGCCACGCCGGCCCCGATCGGTTCATTGCCGATCGACCACCCGGCTTGGCTGATTCTCATGCTCTTTCGGAAACGGTTCGCACGATGCCGCGTCGCGGCGACGAGAACTGATTTTAGTGATTATCCCGAAACCGGAATCTGAAGGAGGCGAATCTGTTCGCCGAGAGCACTGTCGGGCGTTTCCGTCGGCGAAAGGATTCGCTCCCACAGTTCTGGCATACGTAACTTAACGAGCCGGCCGCGCAATGTAGTAGTAATTCATGATGTCGTGGGCGAGGGATTTTACCTCGACGTTTCGAAAGCCGGCTGCGGCGAGCATTTTTAGGGCGACGTCTTTGCCCCACATCGCGCCGAGACCCGGGCCGCCGTGGGCCAGCGACACCGACATGCAGTGCATGCAGGAGATCGAATACAGGAATGCGCCCAGTGGGTGCAACTTGTCTTCATGGACGTGGCTGGAGCCGGCGATGTCCTGCATCAGGAACAAGCCGTCGCCGCGGAGCGAGTGCGCAATGTTGGCGAGCACCGCGTCGGGCTAATCCCATCGAGCGCAATTGCAGCGGCGATGTTACATGCCCCACACTCAGTCGGCGCGAATGACGCTTCAACCCTCGCCCGGCAATTGCTCGCGAAAGCGGGCGATGTCGCTAGGATTGCCGATTACGATCAGCGTGTCGCCGGTGGTGAATGGCAAATCCCCGTCCGGATTGAACAGCATCTTGCCGGCGGCTTGTCGCACGGCGACGATCATCAGGCCGTGCTTTTGGCGGGCATTGGCAATCCGGGCGGTGAGTCCCGCCAAGGGAGAATCAGGGCCGATGGTGATTTCGGCGACTTCGACGTCGAGTTCCGCCCGGTCCATCACGAGTTCGAACAGTTCCACCGTCGTCGGACGCAGCAACATGGCGGCGATCCGTTGCGCGCCGATCGCCGCCGGAAGCACGACGCGGTCGGCGCTGGCTTGAATCAGTTTCTTTTGGCTCGATTTTTGTTCGGCGCGGGCAATGATGTGCAGTCCGGCGTTGATGTTTCGCGCCGAGAGCGCAATGAACACGCTGTCGGCGTCGTCGGAGAGGACCGTGACGACGTTTTTCGCCCGCTCGACGCCGGCGGCCAGTAACGTTTCTTCCTCGGTGGCGTCGCCGACGACGATCGAGTAGCCCAGTTCCTGGGCGTCCGCGATCGCGTCGGAAGACTTGTCGATGACCACGAACTGCTGTTTCTTCCGGGCGAGTTGCTCGGCGAGCACGTGGCCGGTGCGGCCGAAGCCGCACAAGATCGTGTGATCCTTGAGTTGCTTGATCTCGCGGCTGGCGCGGCGGAGTCCCAACGCGCGGTCGATTTCCCCTTCGGTCATCATTTGAAAGAATCCTCCCAGCGTATAACCTGCGGCCGACATGCCGAGCAAAATAAGCAGGATGAAATAGATTTGCATCGCAGGGCCGACGACCGTCGATTCCGAAAACCCGACGCTCGACACGGTAATCACGACCATGTAGGCGGCTTCGAGCCAACTCTTGCCGGTGAGCAGCTTGTAGCCACCGATGGCCGAAAGCATAACGACACCCAACACGACGAAGCCGCGGCGGACTCGGGTTAGTGGCGTTTTGGCGGGCATCGCGCTCGTTTCGCGGTATGCAATAGAGGGCGCCATAGGGGGTGCCGACGCGGGCGTAGCGACTTCCGACGTGTCCAGCGAGCGGGCCGGCGGCGCCGAGCTCCCGCAATTGCGTGTCGTGGCGAGATTCCGGTCGGTGCCAGCTTCGCGCGTCGGCTTCGCGTGCCGGCGTGGCGCGTGAAATGGATTTCGAATCCGTCCCACGGAGCAATAGCCTACCCGTTTATCGCGGACAGACCACTAGCTCCACGTGCCAATTTTTTCCAGCACGTAGTCGATCGTCGACTGAGTGGCCGTGTTCGTGCCGCCGTTTGTGCCGTTGGCATTTGCGCGGTCGAACTTGACGACGGTAATCGAGCGGCCGGTGCTGGTGAGAATCGCCGAGTTTCCGCTGGCGGACAGCGTGTCGTTGCCGGTCGAATCGTAGAGAAACGCCTGGTCGGTGCCGGTCGTGCATTCGGCGCGGACGGTCTTGTAGCCGGTCGTGTTGTTGGTGAATCCCGAGCCGACCATGTAGGCGTAGTCCGTGCCGGCGGTGAAGTTGTCGTTGCCGGCAGAGTCGTAGAACGTCGCGGTGTCGTTGCCGCCGTTGACGGACGACGAAAAGACGTAGTCGAAGCCCGCGGCGTGGTGCAGCAGTCCGCTGCCCGACAGGTAGCTGTAATCCTTGCGGCCGACGAATGCGTCGTCCCCGCTCGTGTCGAACAGATAGGCTTCGTCGTAGCCGCCCTGCGTGGCGACGGCGTAGACATTGTCGAAGCCCCAGACTTCATGGTGGTACGTCGAGTTGTGAAGATAAACGCTGCTCTGACGGGCGATGAACGTGTCGTTGCCGGTCGAACCGTTGAGCGTCGCGGTGTCGACGCCGCCGGACTGTGCCCGCACGTAAATTGTCTTGTAGCCCGTCACGTGGTTGTAAAAGCCCGTGCCGGTCATCAGCGAATAGGTGCTCGTGCCCGTGAACGAATCGTTGCCGGCCGAGTCAAACAGATGAGCGATGTCGTTGCCGCCGTTCGACGAAACCGCGTACACGCTGTCGAATCCGCGGGCGAAGTTGAGAAAGCCCGACCAGGTGACGTAGGCGTATTGCGAGTTCATGACGAGCGTGTCGCTGGCCGACGTGTCGTAGAGATACGCCGTATCGTTGCCGCCGTTCTCGGCGCGGCCGTACACGAGATCCCAGCCGTTGGCCTGGCCGTATTTGCCGGAACCAGTCATCTCGGCATAGGACTCGTAGGCGCGGAACGTATCGTTGCCGGCCGAGTCGAACATGTGCGCGACGTCAAGCCCGCCGTTCTGCGCGAAGGCGTACACGTTCTCGAAATGCTCGGCGAAGTTGAACTGGCCGACTCCGCCGACAATGTAGGCGTGATCCATCGTGAACACGAACGTATCGCTGCCGGTCGAGTCGTACAGATTGGCGGTATCCGTTCCGCCTTGGTTGGCGATGCCGTAGACGTTGTCGAATCCATTGACGGTATTGTTCCAGCCGCTGCCGCTGAACGTGGCGGTGTTGTACCGGCCGGTGAAGGTGTCGTTGCCCGTCGAATCGTACATGTAGACGATGTCGAACCCGCTGCTGGCGTTGAACGTCACGGTGTCGAATTTGGTGACGTGGTTCAGATAGCCCGTGCCGTACATATACGCATAGCCGGATTGGGCGACAGCGACGTCGTTTCCGGAAGTGTCGTACAGCGTGGCCGTATCCGTGCCCGTGGTGGCGACGACGTAGACCGCTCCAAACGAACGCGCCTTGTTCGAGTAGCCGGAGCCGGAAAGCGTGACCTGGTTGTAGTAAGCGGTGAGCGCGTCGTTGCCGGACGAATCGTTGAGCGTGGCGGAGTCGCCCGCGCCGCCGTAGAGGTCGATCGTCTCGATGCTAACCATGATGACGGCCCAGCCGCTGCCGCTCATGGTTCCGCCGCCGACGTTCAACGTGGCGGTGTCGACGCCGTTCGATCCGCGGACAATGGCCGAATCGGCGCCGCCGGCCCCCTCGAAGCGGATCGTGGAAATGACCGTGTGGTCGACTGCCACCGAACTGCCGTTGTAGATGACGGTGTGCTGACCGCCATTGCCGTGGACAAATTCGAAAGTGTCGGCCCCCGACGTTCCCTGCACGGTGAGCGTGCTGCCACTGAACTGGAAGTTCGGATTTCCGCCCGCCGTCAGCGACTGCAGCATGTTGTTGACGTTCAAGCGGCCGCCGGTGACCGTAATGCCGGCAAGCGACGAGTTGGCGTCGACGCTGTTGAGGATGGCGGCCTTGACCTGGGCGACCGTGAGATTCGGATTGTACGCCCAAGCCAACACCGCCGCGCCGGTCACGTGCGGCGTGGCCATGCTCGTGCCCGACTTGGTTCCGTAGCCGCCGCCCGGCACCGTGCTGTAAATCGACGAACCGGGCGCACCGAGGTCGACGGTCGTCGCGCCCCAGTTGCTAAAACTCGATCGTGTGTCGTTGCGATCCGTCGACGCGACCGAAATCACGTTGGCCGGGCTGAAGTTCGACGGGTAGTGCGGTGTCGTATCGTTGTCCGTCCCGTCGTTGCCGGCGGCAGCGACGAATAGGATGCCGGCCGTGTTGCTGGCGCTGATTGCCGATTCGAGCGAGTAGCTGTAGCTGCCGGAACCCCAACTGTTGTTGAGCACGCGGACGTTGACGCCGTAGGTGCTGCGCATCATCGTGGCGTAATTGACCGCCCGTACGGCGTCGGAGGTGTAACCGCTGCCGCTGGCGCCCATGAATTTGAGGGCCATCAGCTTCACGTTCCAGGCGACGCCGACGACGCCTTGTCCGTTGTCGCCCGTCGCGCCGACCGTGCCCGCCACGTGCGTGCCGTGGCTGTTGTCGTCCATCGGGTCGCCGTCTTCATTGTAGAAGTCGTACCCGTGGACGTCGTCGACGAATCCGTTGCCGTCGTCGTCGATACCATTGCCGGCGATTTCGCCGGGATTGGTCCACATATTTCCGACGAGATCGGGATGGGTGTAGTCGATGCCGGTGTCGATGATGCCGGCGACCACACTGCTCGATCCCGTGGTGAGATTCCAGGCTTCCGGGGCGTCGATGTCGGCATCGGCCGTGCCGCCGCTTTGTCCCGTGTTGTGCAACCCGTACAGCGTGCCAAAGCTGGTGTCGTTCGGCGTGGCTTGCAGCACGCGGACGATGTCCTGCTCGAATCCGGCGATCGCACTGTTGGACGAAAGCCACTCGCCCACGCTCAGCGTGTCCGCGCCGCGCGTTCGCACGAGCACTTGTCCAACGAGCCCCAGGCCTTGCAGCACTTCGACTTCGATACCGTCGCCGAACAGCGACAGCGTATCGGCGACGCTCGACAAGCCGGCGACGGCGGCGGCGTTGAAATTCACGATCCAGTCGTAGGTGTCGGTCAGGTTGCCCGCGCCCGCGCCGATCGAAGCGTCTCCCTGTTCGCCGGCTGCGTCTGCGCCGTAGCTTCCGCCGCTGTCGAAATGGGCGAAGGGTTGAATGGTTTGAAACCACATCGACGACACGCCGGAGAGAATGCCCGCGCCGCTGAGGACGTTGCGGATCTCCAGCGACTCGAAGCCGAGCTGCGCTCGTCGCCGTTTCTTGTCGCCCTTGCCGGGCGAGCGAGAAGAGTTCGAGCGCCGCGCGACGGCGCTCGGCGAGACGACATGCGGCGAAACGAAGTTTTTCGCGGCGACGCAGACGATTGGCGCATCGTCGGCCACGACCAAATCGACCAATGAGCCACCGAGGTTCATGAGCTAAGCCCTTCGCCGCGACGGACCTGCTCTCGCCAGAAGGTCGAGAGCGGCGCCGCGGTATGGTGAATCGCAAAGTTGACGTGTCAGATGGGAAGCGACGCACCGCGGCGAGATGGGATTGGTCGTGGTGCGTGAACTGCGCGGCGCAGGGCCGGCGGTCTATCGAAAACATAGATCAGAATGTCGCCGCCATCGGGCGCGACCGGCCTGCGACGACACTCTTTCGGGCAGAAGGCGACAAGCGTGGCGAATCGGCAACGCGAAGGCGTTGCCGAAAGGACGCCGCGTGGCGAGACGGCCGCGTCGGGATCGATGCAACCCGCACGATGTGAGTCCGCGAGATGCGATCGCGTAAATCGCTGCAAAGCCTGCTGCGAATCAGCGCATCGCCTTGATGAACTCGACGTAGGCCGCGTCGAGCACTTCGTATTGGGCGTCGCAGGCGGCGGCGAGCGTGCCGGGCACGGCGCGGCCCGTGTACAAAGCGTCGAGCGTCACCATCGTGGGCACGCGATAGCGGCCGTCCTCGGCGTGCAGCAGAAAGGTCATCACCCCGGCCGACTGGCTGTATATCTTGGCGATGTCGCGGTGACGCTGAAGATCGTCCGACGACATCGCCGCCAGTTCGGCCAGCGGAATGTAGAACTGCTCGGCGATTTTTTCACGGGCGGCGACAAACCGGCCGGCCTCGCGCTCGCCGAGCGTATCGTAGCCGCCGAAGCCGGCATTTTCGTGCCGCCGCAGCGATTCCATGTAACAGGCCGCCGCCTCGACGAGCCACATGCCGTGTCGCCCTCCCGGCTGCTTGACGGTCGCCTTCGACTCTTTGAATAACTGGTGCGCAGCTTCGTGCAGAACCGTGGCCGGGTGCTGATCTTCGCCGGCGAAAAAGTAGGCGGCCCGGCCGTTGTCCAGATAGACGCCCAGCGACATCTCGACGCGCGGCTGAGACGATTGCAGCGCGCGGACGTACTCATCGCGATTGCGATAGCAGACGACGCGATGGCGATTCTTCCGCTCCGGCGGTGCGACGAACGTCGAGGCGGCCGCCTTCTTCTCCGACGCGAACATCCGCTCGAACTCGCCGTCGGCCATCCAATAGTCGACGAACACCTGCCGCCACGCGCGGTGCAATCGCTCCAACTCATCGGCCAGCCGAACGCCTTCGGCGAGACTGTGATTGGTCGTCACGACGAAATGCTCGGTCTCGACGCGCCATCCGTTACGAATGTCGCGGTGGCGTCGGGCGTCTTGTTCAGCGGAAATCCACCGCGACCCGGCGCGGCGCTCGCCGTTTTCGTAGCGCTCGACGTCTTCTTTGGCGATCCAACCGAATTGCTTGTGCCAGACTCGGCCCGTGCGGAAATGTTTGGCGGCAAAGGGCGTGGCCCAACGATCGTCGACTTGCTCGAATCCGAGCATCCGCCGCGCTTCGGCATGGTCCGGGTTCTCGCGCAACGTCTCCCACAACAGCGCGTACGCCTGGCTGCGACGTTTCGCTTCCGCCGCCTTGTTAGCCAACTCAAACAGGGCCGCCGCGCGGGCGGAACGAAGACTGCGGAACTTCTCCTGCCAGTCGTTCGGCGCGACGTCACCTGCCGGCGGCGCGGCGGCGCTCGTCTCGATGGTGTCGGCGACGTCGAAGATGACGAATCGATCGGCATCGCGGCCGATGTACCAGGCAGTCAACCGCTTCGCCGCGTCGGTCAATCCATCGCGGCGACATGCGGCCGCCAGCGAGGCCAGGTCGTCGCGAAATTCGGCGTCATTGGCGCGAAGCGCGTCGTCGATCTCATCGAACGCACAAGCCAGCCCGCAGCACGACAAGACAACCGCCAGTGTGGCGGCCAGTTGCGACGCGGCGATGAAAAGTTGGCGTCGGTGCATGAAATCCATTGCGGCTAGCGGTCGGCGCGGTTTATTGCCGACGACTCATTGCCGACGACGACGCCAGCGCGAAAATCCCACCAGCGACGCCGCAACCAGCGCCAGCGAGCACGTCGATGGCTCGGGCACCGCGGCGGGCGACTGGCCAGAGCTTCCCAGTCGCGATTTTAGCACGATCAGATCGGCGAGCGAGATGCGGCCGTCGCCGTTTAGGTCGCCTTGGGCGGCCGTTGCGGCTGAGGATAGGCCGTAGTTGCCGACGAGCACCGCCACGTCGCCGCGGTTGACTGTACCGTCGCCGTTCAGATCGCCAAATATGCTGGTGCTGTTGACCGACAACACCAGCGCGTTCGGGCCGTAGTCCAGCGACCAGGCGAGCGACGATGGCGGCGGCGGAAGATTGACCTCGGCGAACATACCGCCGCGGACGCCGTACTCGATGAGATCGAACGACTGCCCCGCCACGGGCAGAAAGCCGCCGATCAGCGCGATGTCGAGTGTCCCGCCAAACGCCACCGAGCCGGCGACCGAAATCTGATCGAACTGTGCCCCGGCGATCGGGCCGCCGATTTGCATCACCAGCGTGTTCGCGGCCGTGAATGTAACGTCGCCGCCGAAGGTCATCGCGGCGGCGGCCGTGCCCGGCTCGAAGCGTTCGTTGAACGTGACTTGTCCGCCGCTGGCGAATTGGCCGTCGCCAGTGACCCGTCCGTTGAACGCCACGGCGCCGCCGGCCGTTACCGTCGCGCCGGCGACGTTGTGCAGATCGCCGTTGACGACGGCGTCGAGCAAATCGATGCGTCCCTGGTTCGTGAGGCGATTCGCCGCGCCGCGCCCCGTGGCGAGCGTGCCGTCGATGATGCTGATGCGCCCGGTCGGCGAATTCGTGCTCGCGCCGTTGAATTGCATCGCTCCGTTGACGACCGACATCCGGCCGTTGTTCGTGAGCGTGCCAGACGTGAACGTTCCCTCGATGGCGGCGATATGTCCGTTCGCGTCGACGGTCGTGTGCCGGTCGACGATCGTGTGCATGTCTGGCGTAAGCGCCAGAACCGAGCCGAGCACGCCCGAATCGCCGACGACGAGATCCTGATTGGTTAGTTGGAGCACGCCGACGATGTATTCGATGCCGCCGAAGTTTTCGAGCGATCCGGTGACAAACGTGCCGCCGCGGATACTCAACAGCCCGTCGTCCCAGACGCGCGTTCGCCCGGTGGTCGTTACGGTGGCGCCGAAGTCGATTACGAGGTCTCCGCGCCCGCCGGCGGCGCTCGCTCCGCCGCCGATATCGAGATTGCCCTGATTGCGCCACGAACCGCCGACGAGCGTGACGTAGCCGGTGGAATTGGCGTCGCGCCCGATGGCGGCGCCGACGGAGTTGACCGACGCGCCGTCGTAGACGTACATTTCGGCGTATCCGCTCGCGCCGACGACGAGCTGCTGCGAACTGCTGAGCAAGGAATCGACGTCGGCGACGGTGACGTAACCCTGGGCGGAAGCTTGATCGCCGAGCGTGATTCTGCCGGCGGTAACCTGCGAGCCGGTTTCGACGACCAACTCGCCGACGCCGCCCCTGCCGACGAACATCGATTGCGAGTTGGTCCAGACGGCGGAATTGACGACGTTGACCAAACCGTCGCTGCCCGACGCCAGTCCGAACGTGGCGTAATTCGATTCCAGACGGCCGGCGGAAACGCTCAGGTCGGCGATGTGGCCGAACTGTTCGGCCACCACGACCCCCGCGGCGGCGTCGCTGGCGCTCGTCAACCGATACGTATTTCCGGCAAGGTTCAGCCCGACCTTGTCGTCGCGCACGATCAGCCGGCTGTTCGTCGGACTGGTCGAAAAGTTGACGGGCGTTTCCTCGACGGTCGATACGCGGTTAAAGATGGCCTGATCGGCCAACCCCGGCGGAGCATTGGCGCTGGGACTCCACGCGCCAGGAGTGCCGAACGACGCCGGGCCGGACGAAATCCAAGAGAAATCGGCGGCATCGACGCGGCCACCGCCACATAACGGCAACAACGACAACAGCAGCAGCGCGTTCGCCAACGTCGCCAAGGTCTTGGCGGCGAGCGGCCGAGCGGATTCGCGACACGGACTGGCCATGAGTTGATACCTGGCGAGACAAGAGACGTGCATCGCCCCAGTGCCGACGGCGGCACCCGCCAGATTGCCTGGCGACGAGCGATTCGGCAACCGTGAGGAGAAACGCCGACTTGCGGATGGGAACTTTTATTCTGTCCCCAATTGCGGCCGTGTCAAACTTACGGACCGCCGGCAATTGCAGCCATCGCACTGGCCGGCGAGCCTTTTGCCCGATATGCATGCGATTTATCCATGCGCGGCAAACGATCTCCCGCGTGGCAACCCCTCCAAAAGAATGGTTCGCCGGGGCGTTGTGTCGTGTCGCAGCCAACAGAGTCGAATTTACGGTTTTACGGCAATTCGGCGAGCAGCTTGTCGTAGGCCAGTTCCTCCAAGCGATTGTCCTCCGATATCCGCGCGTAAGCAACGCGGCACGCCAGCGCCGGTTCGAGCCAGATGCCCGCAGCGCCGCATGGAATGATCGGGCTCGACCGGCGGAGTTCCTTGAGCCGCTTGCGGATTGCGATGCGGTCCTCTTCAGGAATTCCGCCGCTTACGGTGCCGACGTAGCGGAGCTTGCCCCGGACGTCGGACGCCAGCACGAGCGACGAGAAGTCCGGTTCGTCCGCCGAGTCGCCGAAAATCCGCGAGGCCACGCCGGGGATGTAACCGATGATGACGCAGTCGGCCCGCGGCTGTGCGGCCTTGGCCGAACCGGCCGAGCCATCGGCGTCGCTCGGATCGTCTTCCTGCCCGATGTTGGCGACCGCCTCGACGAGTCGTCGCTTGGGCGGCTCGGCGGGACCAAGTTCCCAAACGCGATCCCACGGAATCCCACCCACGACGGCCAGACCAACGACTTCGGCCACGATGCCGAACGCCATCAGCGCGGGCCGCCGCCAGACGCCGGGCAGCTCGATGTCGCGCATCGTCGGCGACCAGACGTAGAACGGCCGCAGCAGAAAATCGCCGATGCCCAATCGGTCGGACTCGGGCACGGCGTAGAAGTACGACCAGGCATGTGCCGTAACAATCGACACACTGGCGATGAACAGCAGCAACAACGTGCAGACGAGTCGGGCGATGCCTTCCGGGTCGGTGGCGAGTCTGGCGGCGACGCCCAAGGCGGCGGCGGCCACGGCGGCCATCGCGGTGCGGCGCATCCAGACGGGCATCGTGCGGACCAGAATCGCGAGGCCTTCGGTAGCGCTCGGCTTGGCGGTCGCTTCTTCGGGTTCGGCGGTCTGTTCCCGATCGAGATCGTCGCCGACCAGATCGATCGTGCGGTCGAGCGTGGGATGGTATCCGCATTTGCGGCACCACGGGACGCTCGTGTCCGTCCGCTCGGCTTCGCAGTTCGGACAGACTTCGACCGCGGCGGCAGCGCCGTGAGCCGCGGATTGCAGCGCGGTCGGCGTCGTCAAACTGTCGTCCGTCGAGTCGACCATGGCGCCAGGGGCGGATGGGTGGGCGGATGGAATGATTGGATCAATCGAGTGCGAAGGCTGGCGAGCACCACCACGAAAGCACCGCTAAAGCATAGAATGCGAACGGCGGCGAACCGCCGCAGACCGCCCGGCGCCGACGATATATGCCGATGCATTCCGAAGTCCGATTACGACCTCTGGCGCGGCCGCAACGACTCAAACGGTTGTTCTTTGCTACGATACTGCTAGGATGAATTGAGGCCGGCGGCAACGGCCTTGTGGCGATGTAACATTTTTCGAGCAAGCAACTTACGCTGACCGGCAGCGCGGCCAGCGGCGGTGGATATGCCCACCGCCGTAGCGTCATCTCACGATTCGCCGGGAAGCCCGGAAGGACGACACCGCGATGGAATACCGTTCGCCATTCGATGCACAGTCGAATACGACCACCGACGCGCAGCCGGTCGTGGTTGTGTTTGCCTGGTCGTCGTTGATTTGGGGCGTCGTGGCGCTGGTGGCGCTGGTGATTACTTTGGTCTCGCTGCCGACGGTGGTCGAAGGTGTGGCGAGCGCGATTCATCGCGGCCCAGAGAAAGCCGCCGCCGAGGCGGCGCGCGAGGCGCTGACGGGCGTGAACGCCAAAACTCTCAGCGCGGGCTTCGAGCTGATTCCCAAGGCCGTGGCGCCGAGCGTGGTCCATATCAACGTGCTGCAACGGCAGTCGAATCTGCCCGACGAAATCGCCCAGTTGATGCCCCAACGCGAACTGGCGAGTCAAGGTTCCGGCGTCATCGTCGATCCGGCGGGCTACATCGTGACGAATTTCCACGTCGTTCACGGCGCCACGAAAATCGAAGTCAAGCTCTCGGATGGGTCGGTTTTCACGGCCGCAAAGATCGGCGCCGATCCGTTGTTCGACTTGGCCGTTCTGAAAATCGACGCGAGCCGGCAACTAACGGCCGTGCCGTGGGGCAATAGCGACGACCTCGTCCCTGGCTCCTTGGTGTGGGCGCTCGGCAGCCCGTTCGGCCTCGATCACACCGTGACGTTCGGAATCGTCAGCGCGACGGAGCGTGGCGCCGTGGCCGGGAACCCGTTTCAGAAGTTCTTGCAAACCGACGCGGCTGTGAATCCTGGAAACAGCGGCGGACCGCTGGTCAACGTCAAGGGAGAACTGGTCGGTATCAATACGGCGATCGTCGGCCCTTCGTTTCAAGGGATCAGCTTTTCGCTGCCGAGCAATAAAGCCCGCGAAGTTTACGAAGAGTTGAAGGCGAATGGAACGGTCGCTCGCGGTTGGTTGGGCGTCAGGACGGCGGAGGTCACGCCGGACGTTGCCGATAGTCTGGCGTTGCCGGACAGGTCGGGCGTGTTGATCGAGGCCGTGTTTCGCGATACGCCCGCGGCGGCGGGGGGGCTGCGGCCGGCCGACGTGATCGTCAAGTGGAACGGCATACCGACGCCGGACCCGCGGACGCTGATCCAGCTAGTCGCGGAGACGGATATCGGCGCGAAAGTGGACGTGGAGGTTTATCGGCGCGGGAAGTTGACGACGCTCTCGATCACCGTCGAGCAGCGGCCGAACGAGTTTTGACACGGCAGCAAGTTTTTACGCGGCGGCGGGTTGTGGGGCGTGGGCGTAACGGGACTCGCGGCAAGGCGTCGCGTTTTCATCTTCGCAGGCAATGCATCTTATGGCGCTGGCCGTAGCCGACTTCTGGAAGCTGGCGATCGAGAGCAAGCTGCTCACCGCGCAGCAATGCCAGCAGTTCGCCGAGGAATTTGGCCGCGTCAAAGGGGCCGCCCAAGGCGCGACCGCCGGCACGCTGGCCGAATGGCTGATCTCGCAGAACATCATCAGCCGCTATCAAGCGACGATTCTGCTGGCCGGCAAGAGTGGGCCGTTCGAGTATGGCGACTACCGCGTCTACGACCGCGTTGAGGGCGGACGGCTGACCGGTGCGTTTCGCGCGGTCCATGCCGCGACGGGGCACCCGGTAATGCTGTCGTTTTTGTCCACTGCCGTGACGGGCGATGCAGCTCGCTGGCGAAACACGGTCCGCGCCGCTCAAACGCTCGGAGCACTCAACAATTCTCACCTGCGGCGATGCTACGATCTGGTCGATTTGGGCAAGTATCGCTTTCTCGTCCAGGAAGACTTGCGCGGGGCGACGTTGCGCGAAAGCCTCGCGCCGGGTCAGGTCGTGCGGGCCGCCGAGGCGTGTCGCGCCGTGCGTCAGGCGGCGTTGGGGATGGCTTCGCTGCACGCCGTCGCCACGGCGCACGGCTCCGCGACGCCGGACCAGCTTTGGCTGACCGACGCGGGCCAGATCAAGGTGCTGTTCGACCCGTCGCGGCGCGGCGGTCCGATCGACTTCGCGGTCGATCAAGGCGGTGAGTTGGGCACGCTGATCGATTATCTCGCGCCGGAATTGTTCCGCTCCGGGCAGTCGCCCAATCCCGCAACCGACGTGTATGCGCTCGGTTGCGTGGCGTACGAATTGCTCGCCGGACGACCGCCATTTCCCGGCGGATCGTTGGGCGAAAAGGCCTCAAGGCACGCCAGCGAGCCGATCGCGCCGCTGGAATACGCCGGCGTGCCGCAGCCGGTCGCGCATGTGGTTTCGTATATGCTCGCCAAGGATCCGGCCGTGCGGATTGCCAGCGCGGCGGTGCTCGTCGATGCGCTGGCCCCGCTTGTCGACCCGGCGGCGGCGGCGTTTTCGCCACCGGCTATGCCGACTGCCGCGGCTTTCGAGCGGTGGGTGGTCGAACACCAGGCGATTCGCGCCCGCCGGGCATCGCAAAACGCTGCGGCAGCGGAATCGACGCCCACGATGCCCGCTGGACCGGCGATCTCGATCGATCTCGGTGGGCCGAAAACCGCGACGAGCGCCACCGGCGGCGTAACGAGCGCCGTCGGGTCATCGCCGGCGTATCGGCGGCGCTCGAAGAGCACCGGCATGATCGCTGCGGGCATCGCCGCGGCCGCGGCGCTCGTCATCGGCATCGTCGTCGTCAATGCGATGAACGGGAGCAGCTCGGACGGCACGCCAGACGCGGTCGCTTCGCCGACAAACGTTGGTGAGAAGAAGGGTACTTCGCCCGACGCCCGCAACCCAAAGCAGCCCAACGGAACGGCGGCAACGACGGTCCAAGACGCGACGGCCCGCGACAACGACGCGAACGAGAAGCCGCCCGTTACTCCTGGCGACGATGTCACTCACGGCGAAAGCGATCGGCCGAAGCCGCCGCAGGACGAACCGCGAGAAAGAGTCATCGACGACGACGGCAAACTGCTGTGGGCGTCGCCGACGTGGGGACCACCGATCGATGCGCGGTTGGTCGGGCTGGGTGCGCAAGCGATGCTCGTCGTGCGACCGGCGGCGCTGATGGCGACCGCACACGGCGAGCAATTTCTCGCGGCGATGGGGCCGGCCGGAGCAACACTGCGCAGCGCCGTCGAAGGAGCCGCGGGTGCGCCGTTCGAATCGATCGAGCGCGCCGGCATCGTGCTCTACGCCAACGGCGATCAACCGCCGAAGGTGTCGTACATCATTCACTTCCGCGATCCGGTCGCCGAAGCCGACGCCGCCAAGCGATGGAAGGACGCATCGCAAAGCCGCTTCGAGGGCAAAAAGCTCTACGCCTCGGAAACGACGGCGTATTATTTGCCGGCATGGGGCGAGAACCGTGCGCTGGCCGTCGGCGCGATCGACGTCGTGCAGGAGATCATCCGCCAGGACGACAAGCCCGGCTCGTTCGGGCCGCTGACCGATAAGCTGTTGGCGCGCACCGACGCGGATCGGCACATCACGTTCATCGGCTCGCCGCAGTATCTGTTCGGCGATGGGCGGAAGCTATTCGCCGGACCGGCCGAGCGATTGCGCGAACCGCTCGATGCATTCGTCGGCGACGGCGTGCGAGCGGTGGCCGTCAGTTTGCACCTCGACGACGTGAACTTCTTCGCGGAACTTCGGGCGCTGGGAACGCTGGAGAACAAACCCGATGAGCTAGCGGCGCGGTTTGCCGAGCGGCTCACCAAGTTGCCGCGGCGAATCGAAGACGCGCAGGTCGGGGCGCGATACTCGGCCTATGGCGAGAAAACGCTGCGGCGGTTTCCACAAATGTTGACCGAGGCGGCGTTCAACTTGCGAATGGGCGTCGACGACGGTCAGGCCGTGTTGCGCTGCTACCTCCCCGCTCAGGCGGGTGCGAACCTTGCCCAGGCGGTCGATCTGGCCGTTCACGAAAGCGGCGGCGGCGTCGCAGTCACGGCCACCCCAGTGGCAGACACGAAACCCAAGACGGCGGCCGAAAAACTTTCCGCCAAGATCACACTCTCGTTTCCGCGCGAGTCGCTCGAACGCGCCCTGGAGTTGTGGTCGAACGAGGTCGGCGTGAAGGTCGTGATGCTGGGAACGGATATGATGGCCGAGGGGATCACCAAGAACCAGTCGATCAACGACTTCAACGAGCAAGACGTGGGGGCCGAAGCGGTCTTGCTGAAGATTTTGAAAATCGCCAACGCCGAAGGTAAACTCGTCTATATCCTCAAGCCGGAGTCCTCCGGCAGCGAGGTAATCGTGCAGATCACGACCCGCACCGCGGTCAAATCGCGGGGCGACGCGCTGCCGCCCTCATTGAAAGAAGCCCCGGCCGAAGCCGGCAAGAAGCGCTAAACTCTCGTTCCCGCCTTTCCCCCGCCGTCGCCGTGGCCGAAAAACTATTTTCGATTTCCTGTGAAACCTGCGGATCGCGGATCGCGGTGCGCGATGTGAATCTCATCGGGCATATCCTTTCGTGCCCGAAGTGTTCGAGCATGGTGATGGTGCAGCCGCCGGAGGACTGGACTCCGCCGGACGCGGATGCGCCGGCGAACGCGCCGAATAATGCGCCGGCGAGCGCTGCGACGACGAATGGTAGTTCGTCGGGCAGCGTGGCAGACGCGGCGGCGGACGCACCGACGAGTTTATCGCCGACCACGGCGAGCGAGACGGCCGCTCTGCGCGATCGTTGGGCCGAGGCGGCCAGCGTTGCCGCGCCGCCGCCCGTCAATCCGCAAGCGATCGATCCAGAGGCGGCGACCGCCAGCGCCAATGTGCCGCTGCGTGGCGAAGATTGGATGACGCCGCGACAGCGCTGGATGCGACGATACCTGCCAAAGATCGGCGCCGCGGTCGGTGGTGTCGCGGCCACCGTCACCTTGTGGTACGCATTCTCGGGCAACGGCGCGGTGGTCGACGGTTCGCCGACGACTGCCGAATCGACCGACCAGGCCGGCGATCCGCACGGCAATTCAGACGACCTGGCAGCCGAGGACGACAACCCGCCGCGCGACGCGACGAGCACCGCGCTGCGAGCACCCGAGCCGGACGATGAGATTCCGGCGGAGGTTTTGCACCGCGAGGTGCCGATATCCTTGCCGGTCGCTGTGGAGCCGCCGCCGGTCGAACGCGACGCGAACGCCCCGGCCGACGACAAATCCACCGACGTCGTCGCGGCCGCCCCCGATGCCGCGGCGCAGCGTCCCGAGCGCGATTCGTTACCTGTAATCGACATAGCGGCGAGGCTGAACGACCCGATTCTCAAGCTCACCTACGTGCGGACGCCGCTGGTCGAGTATCTGCGCGTCTTGTCGACGATGAGTACGATTCCGATCACGCTCGACGTCGACGCACTGATCGACGCAGGCATCCGGCCGGAAACGCCACTTTCGATCCGCGCGGAGAAGACGACCGTCGGCGAGGCGCTCAATCTGGCGCTGGCCAAGTTGAAATTACGCTATTTGGTGGTCGATCAACAGGTCATCGTCACCACGGCGGAGTCCGGAGATTCGGGGCCGCCTGCGCGGCGCGAGATCGGCGACTTAGTGGGCACGGAGGCGGGAGAGGCGGAGCGATTGAGAACGGCGATCGAGCGGTTGATCGAGCCAATGTCTTGGCGAACCCAGCGCACGACAACGTCGCTGCGCGTCGGCGGCACGGCGCTGGTCGTGGTGCAATCGCCGCGGGTGATGCGGAAGATCGACGCCCTGTTGGCGGCCTTGCGCGCGGCGCGGCGCGATCCGATCGGCGTGGCCGTTTCTCCGCCGCCGGAACTACAGACGCGGCGGGTCGCGGCTCGCGAGGCGCTATCGAAGAAGATTACGCTCAACTACACGGCGGCGACGCCGCTGGAGAAAATTCTGACGCGGTTGGAGGAAAGTTCGAAGTTGACGATCCTCGTCGACTGGCAGGCGCTGGCCGGAGAAGACGTCGGTCCCGTGACGCTGGCGCGAATGTCCGCGACGGACGTAACGGTCGAGCGGGCGTTCGAGGCGCTGGTCGAGCCACTGTTTCTGTCGTTTCGCGCGATCGACGAAACGACGATCGAAATCACGACACAAGACGGACTGGCCGGCAAACCGGAACTGGCGGCCTACCCGCTGGCCGATCTGGCGGCCGACGCGGCGGCGTATGCGGCGATTACCGACAAGGTGAGATCGCATTTTGGTCCGGCCGCGGCGGTAGAAGCCGCAACGACGATCGACGGCGGCGTCGCGTGGTACGTCGACGAACCGAGCAAGACACTGTTGCTGCTGGCGCCGCAAGATTTGCACGTCGAGTTGGCCGAATTCTTGCGCGGGCTGCGCGAATCGCATCGTTAGCGGCGCGTGCGAATTCGCCGCGATTCGTCACCACCGGCGGCGGCGGACGGCGACACACGCAACGACGCCAATTCCCGCCAGCACCACCGCCGGCGGCTCCGGCACGGTGGCGGCGACGTCGTCGAACGATGCAAACAGCGGCGGATAGACCTCCGGATTATGGGCGTCTCGAAACGACGCGAAGATGCCCGCCAGTCCCGGTCCAAAAACCGATTGTGTTGACCAGTCCACGGTAGATAGCAGCGTGCCGCCCGGCTGGTTGTAAACGCTCAGTTTCAAGTCCACCGAATCGATCTGCAGCGAACCGCTTTCGAATCCATAGTTCGACCGCGTGTCGAACTGCAAATAGAAACTCCGCGACTTGAAGTCGGGAATGTCGTCGGCCAGGGAAGCTCCTGAGCGGACGTCGTATTCGTAGATCATCCGATTCGTCAGCAGCAGGATGAACGGCTCGCCGGTCAAAAAGTTTATCCCGCCGACGTATGCATTGCCGTCGATCAAGTCCCCGCGGGCCAACAACCCCATGCCGATCTCATTCTCCCAGCCCGGTCCGCTTGTGGGCGGCGGCGGATCGGGAATCCCGGCCAGATTGATCGTGCCCGTCACTCGCGTGTCGTCGAACACCGACATCGCGTCGAAGCCGATGGCGGCGAACGAGCCTCCTTCGCGCGGCAACCGCGGATCGCTGACGGTCAAATAGCCGTTGTCAACGCTGCGCAGCAGCGAGGAAGAAAACTGCCGATCGGCGCCGAAGCCGAGGATCAAGAACGATTCATCTTCCTCCAGCGGAGTGCTAAAGTCCCGCTGCCACGACGGGCCGTAGGGTGGCGGCGTAGTCGACCCCGCCACGGCCGGTCGGGTCGTGAGCCAACAAAGCGTTACCAGCCCGCACGCCAGAAAACGCACGCTTCTCGAAACTGAGGTCATCAGCCTACTCCGCTCGTCAATCGAGTCATTCGTAAGTCATCCGCCGCTGCCCTCTGGGGCATCCTTACATCAACGCCCGTACATTGCCTTACCAGATGATCGGTGCCCGGCATCGTTCGGGCCATGCCTTGTACACCCCACGTTTAAGCGGCATGGTCGGCGCGATGTACTCGATCGATGCTGCGATACATCAAAATTCCACGGCCGATTCGATGGCGATGAAACTACCCTGTGGGCACTGCCAGGGTATATCGCCACGTGCTACGGATGCAAGCGTTTCGCGGCAGGGACCGCATACAAGGCAGGCGACAGGCAGCGATGGTACGAAAGACTGCGAATAGGACTTCCTTTCGATCGCCGCCGTACCGGCCGTCGCCATTATTCCGGCTCGGTTGCCCGCGGAGCGCCGCCTGCTGGCGAAGCGGCTCGTTTTGCGGCGTCGCGCCGGGCGGCTTCGTCGCGAAAGAACGCCAGTTGTCGGGCGATCGCGCCGCTGTGCGGTTCGAGTTGATTCGCACGGGTTTGGACGCGGATCGCGCTGTCCAAATCGCCCTTGGCGAAATGGCAGCGGGCCAGCGTGTCGAGCCCGCCAGCCGCCAGGTTGTTGGAAAAATCGTTCGACTTGATCGCGTATTCGAGCGCCCGGTCGAAGTCGCCGAACGTATTCGACACCAGCCAGGCGTACTCGTTGTGTCGTCTGGCCAGCATGCTGCGGAAATCACGATCCTCCGTGGCGATCGGCGCGAGTTGATCGATTTTGATTTGCATCGCCCGCGTGGCCCGTTCGATGCGTCGCTTCGTCCTTGCCCGGCGAGCGTCGTCTTGGTAGCTCAGTCGGTATAGCGCGATCAGAACATCGGCGTCGTTCGGATCGGCGGCGACGGCCTTTTCGAGGTGCTCGACCTGCTTGGCCGCGTCGCCGCTCGCTGCGTAGTGCATTGCGTAGCAGTAATCCATCGCGGCGCGGATCCGCTTGGGAGTCAGCGCGTCGTCGAGCGCGTCGCCCGCGCTTTCAAACTGCTCGCGTAGGCTGGCATTCGCTTCGAACCGCTCGACGATCGCCTTTCGCGCCTCGGCCGCCTTGAGATACTCCGCCTGATCTTGCAATATCGACGCCATCATCGCGCCGGCGTAAATCGACAGTCCGGAGTCCTGCGGGCTTTTTTCGATGACGAACCGCCACTCCCGTTCGGCCCAGGCGAACAGGCCAAGATCGACGAGCCGCATGGCGGCTTCCACGTGCGTCTCCAATTCCATCGGCCGGATCGCCAGCGCTCGCCTGGCGGTCGCCTCGGCTTCGTCCTGCTTGCCGGCCGAAAGCTGTGCGTTGGCCAGCGCGTAGACCAGGATCGGCTGCCGCTCGAATAGCGCGGCGTGACGCTTGGCGAGGTCGTCGATGGCGGCCCACGCTTCGGCCTTGCCGAGCCACTCGACAAATTCGACCAACCGCGGCGTTTCGGCCGGCACCAGCAACACCATCTGGCCGATCACGGTCTGGGCGTCGTCCGTTCGCCCCCGCGCGACAAGCATCGCGTACTGTCGCTTTCGCAATCGAAATATCTGCTCGGCGCTGGCGTCGCCCGATCGCCGGGCGAGTGCCGCTGTCTCTTCGGCTAGAATCTTCTCCCATTCGGCCAGCGCCTCGTCGGGTTCGGCGAAGAACTTTTCGTACGCCAGCAGCCATCGCGCCGCCGTACGCCGCGACGCGCCCAAGGTACGACGGATCGTCGCCCGCTGGCGGTCGAGCGTTTCGCCCTCGGGCGGCGGACGGTCGGCGATCAACAGCGCCGCCTTCTTGGCCAGCGACGATCGTTTTTCATAGCGGACGATGCGGCACAATGGCCCGGTCGACACGTCCGAAGGCATGGCCGCGAACCCGTCGATTCGCTGCCGCCGCTCGGCCTCGTCAAGCGCGTCGTAATTGCGGAGCAGTTGCCGCACGTCGGCCGGATCGTCGTCGCGAATCCAGGGAATGCGAATCGATCGCAACAGATACGTCGCCCGCCGCGAGATTTCGACGTCCGAGTTGCCTTCCGCGATCGCCAGCGCGTCGAACGCCAGCGGGCCGAGCCTGGCGAGTTGCCGCTGAGCCTCGGCCCGCGTTTCGTAGTCGGCGTCGCCCAATTGCCCGATCAAGCCGGCGATTTGCGCCTGCTGCGCCTCGCTCGCGGCGCCATCGTCGGTTGGTTGCTTGTCGGTTGCTTGCCCGTCCGCTGGCTGCGCGTCGGGCGGCTTCTCGTTCGGCGTGGCATCCGTCGGCGGCGATGCCGGACTGTCTTGAGCCGACGAAATACCGAAACCGCAGCAGAACGCGGCCACAAGCACGCCGGCGACCCAGAACATCGCCCGCGATCGGTGCCTCGGCGATTCGACGGCTCGGCAAGACCGAAAAGTTGATAGCGACATGTGAATCGGCTCCGAGACCCAGCAGCCCTGCGCGGCAACAATCCCACGCACCGGCAATTCTAGCACGTTCGCGTCGGTCGTCACAAAGCAAAATGCCCGCGGTCGTCGCCCAAGTCAAGCCGACAACGTGGCTGCAATCGTTCGCGCGAGCGGCTAATATATTTGACACCTCGTTTTCCCTGCCGCCCAGTCCGTCATGAGAGGTCGATGCAATGAATTCCGTCGCCGCACGATTTGCCCTGGTGCTCGCTTTTTCCGTCGCCTTGCCGGCCGCGGTTCCGCTAGCGACGGTTGGCGTCGCCAAGGCCGCCGAGCCACGCGATTGGGCCGCCGAGAACCTCGACGATCTGGTCGCCCTGTATCAGCACTTCCACCGCAACCCGGAATTATCGTTCGCCGAAAAGGAAACGTCCGCCCGCGTGGCCGAGGAGTGGCGCAAGGCCGGCGCGGAAGTGACCGAGCGCGTCGGCGGTTACGGCGTCGTGGGGCTGATCAAGAACGGCGAAGGTCCGACGTTGATGCTGCGGACCGATCTCGACGCCCTGCCGGTGACCGAGCAGACGCAGTTGGCGTATGCCTCGACCGTCTTGGTCAAGGACGCCGCGGGCAAAGAAGTCGGTACAATGCACGCCTGCGGGCACGATATCCACATGACCAACATCATCGGCGTCGCCCGCTATCTGGCGGCGAACAAGGACCGATGGCAAGGCACCGTGATGCTCGTCGGCCAGCCCGCCGAAGAGCGCGGCAGCGGCGCGCGGGCGATGTTGGCCGACGGACTGTTCAAGCGGTTTCCCAAGCCCGACTTTGCGCTGGCCCTGCATTGCGATTCCTCGCTGGCCGCCGGGAAGGTGGCGTTTCGCGCCGGTTACGCGCTGGCCAATGTCGATAGCGTCGACATCATCGTTCGCGGCCGCGGCGGACACGGGGCGTTTCCGCACGCCACGATCGACCCAATCGTCGAGGCCGCCCATTTGATCGTCGATCTGCAATCGATCATCAGCCGCGAGCTTCATCCCAGCGAACCGGCGGTGATCACCGTCGGCTCGATCCACGCCGGCACGAAGCACAACATCATTCCCGACGAGTGCCACTTGCAACTCACCGTTCGCAGCTACACCGACAAGACGCGCAAGCACCTGCTCGACGGCATCGCCCGCAAGGCCAAAGCGGCCGCGGCCAGCGCCGGCGCGCCCGAGCCAACCATCACGCTGTCCGACGGCACGCCAGCGATGTTCAACGACGAAAAGCTGGTTCGCCGCGTGGCCCCGGTGTTCGAGCGCGTGCTCGGCAAGGAGAATGTGCAAGACCGCGAACCGCAACTCGGTGGCGAGGATTTCAGCGAGTACGGCCTGGCCGGCGTGCCGATCTTCATGTACTGGCTGGGCACTGTGGAGCCGCACCGGCTGGCGAGTTTCACCGAGCGCGGACTGCCGTCGCCGAGTTTGCACTCCGCCGTTTATTATCCCGACCCACCGGAAACGCTGAAAACGGGCGTCGCCACGATGGCCACTGCGGCGATGGAACTGCTCGCGCGGCCGAAGCCGTAGCTACGCCAACGCCGAGACTCCCAGCTTCGTCACGCCGTGCGGCGACGGATCAGCCAGTACACGACCGGAATCACGAACAACGTGAACACGGTCGACGCCAACAAGCCAAAGATCAGCGACCAGCCGAGGCCGGAAAAGATCGGATCGAACGTGATTGGAATGCTCGACAGCATGGCGGCCCCGGCGGTCAGCAGGATCGGCCGCAACCGCACCACGCGGCTTTCGAGAATCGCGTCGAACAGCGGCCGGCCGTGGCGTTCGGCCAGTTGCATGAAGTCGACCAGAATAATCGAGTCGCGGGTGACGATGCCGGAGAGCGCGATCATGCCGATCATCGCCGTGGCGGTGAAGAACACGCTATCGGCGTATCCGCCCACGTCGTGGCCAGCAAAAGCGTTGAGCGCCCAAAAGCCGGGCATCACGCCGAGGACAGTCAGCGGAATCGCCAGCATCACGACGAGCGGAATCAAGAAGGAGCCGGTCTGGGCGACGAGGATGATGTAGATCATCAGCATCGCCGCGCCGAAAGCCAGACCGAGGTCGCGGAACACGTCGAGCGTGATGTTCCATTCGCCTTCGCCGGAGAAGCGGACGTCGACACCGTCGGGCACGCTCCACGCGACGCCGCTGCCGTTGTCGAAGTAAGTGCGTGCATCGATGGGCCGCGGTTGGGCATCGGCGACGTAGCCGGTTTCGCCGGGCAGCGGCAGCGTTTCTTTGCGATTGGCCCAATCGAGTTGGTCGGCCTGAATGTCGACGACGCATTCGGCGGGCGGTCGGCCGGCGCATTCGGCGAGCACGTAGGCCACGCGGCGGAGGTTCTTGTGGTAGATCGTTTGATCGACGCGCGTGGTTCGCCATGCGCCGATTTCCGCCAGCGGCATGAGTTGACCCGAAAGTCCTTTGACGCGAAGAAGCGCGAGTTGCTGGCGGCTGGAGCGATCGGCGCGGGGCAGGCGGACGACGATTCGCAGCGGTGAGCGTTCGCGCTCAACTCGAAGCGTTTGATCGTCCGCTCCGCTCAGGGCGACGCGGATCGTCTCGGCCACGTCGGCCGCCGAGACGCCGGCGAGGGCGGCTTTTTCCTGGTCGACCTCGAACGTGAGCTGCTCGATGGCCGCTTCGCGGAAGTCGTCGACGTCGACCACGCCCGGCTCAGCCGTCATGCGACGGGCGACGGTGGCGGCGGCCGCGAGCAGTTCGTCGTAGGACTGATCCGCGCGGCCGTAGACTTCGGCGACCAGCGTCGAGAGCACCGGCGGACCGGGCGGCAGTTCGACGATTTGCAGTTTTGCGCCGTGGCGTTTGGCAATCTTGGTGAGCGCGTCGCGGTGGCGCAGCCCCAGCGCATGGCTCTGCTCGCGGCGATGCTTCTTGCCGACGAGGTTCACGCGTAGTTCCGCCTGATGCGGGCCGCGACGCAAATAGTAATGCCGCACGAGGCCGTTGAAGTCCATCGGACTCGAGAGACCCGCATAGCTCGTGTAATCGGTCACTTCCGGCACGCCGGCGACGAATTGCTCGAAGTCGGCCATCACGGCGGCGGTTCGTTCGAGCGTCGTGCCCTCGGGCATGTCGACGACGAGCAACAGTTCGTTCTTGTTGTCGAACGGCAGCATTTTCAGCGGCACGGAGCGGGTGGCGGCCAGTGCGGCCGCGGCAGCGGTGAGCGCGGCCATGACGAACAGGAACGCCCACGCGCGGGTGCGAGTGGCCAGCAGGGGCGTCATCAACGGGCGGAACACGCGGTAGAGCAGGGTCTGTTGGACGACGTGCGGGTCGTAAATCTCGTGGCTGGTGATTTCGTGCTTGGCGGTCTCGTCGGAAGCGGATTCAGATGCCGCAATAGGATCGAGCACCGCGTTGAACCGGCGTTTGAGCACGTGATACGTCAGCCACGGCGTGATCGTGAACGCCACGACCATCGACATCAGCATGGCGATCGGCACGTTGAGCGCCATCGGCGACATGTACGGTCCCATCATGCCCGTGATGAAGAACATCGGCAGGAAGCTGACGATCACGGCCAGCGTGGCGCTGATTAGCGGCGGGCGAATCTCGGCTACGGCCGACAGCACGATGTCGCGGGTGGCTCGCCGCTTTTCTTTGAAATGCCGCACGATGTTCTCGACATCGACGATCGGGTCGTCGACCAGCATGCCGAGCGACAGGATCAGCGCGAACAGCGTCACGCGGTTGATCGTGTAGCCGGCCAGCATGTTCACGGCCAGTGTGAGTCCGAACACGACCGGAATCGCCACGGCGACGATCAGCGCTTCGCGCCAGCCGAGGCTGATGGTAAGCAGCGCGATCACGATCACGATCGCCACGCCGAGCGCTTCGACCAGTTCGTTCACCTTTTCATCGGCGGTGAGTCCGTAATTGCGGGTGACGATCAGTTCGACGTCGTCGGGCACGACATCGGCGCGGATCAGTTCGGCGGCGGCGAGCACCGCCTCGGCCACAGCGACGGCGTTCGCGCCTTTTTGCTTTGAGACGGCGACCGTAACGGCCGGCGCGGCGGGCGGCGGGATCTCCGACGCGGCTCGATCGTTCGCCGCGTGCGAAGCGGCGAGCAGCGTGCCGGGACTGCCTGGATGATCGGCGAACCCTCGGGCCGGTCCCCAGCCGTGGCGGACGTAGCTGGCCGGTTCAGCGGGGCCGTCCACCACTTCGGCCACGTCGCCGAGCGAGACCGGGCGATCGTTGAATACGCCGACGACGATGTCTTTCAATTCGCGCGGGTCGCGGATGGTCGCGCCGGCGTCGACCTGCGCCACACGGTCGCCACGGGTGAATTCGCCAGCCGGAAGCATCACGTTCGCGCCGCGCAACGCTCGATGAACTTCGGCGGGGCTGACGTTGTAGGCTTGTAACCGTTCGGCATCGAGTTCGACGCGGACCTCGCGCGGCTCGCCGCCCACGACCGCCGTGCGCGACACTTTGGGCACGACGGCCAGGCGTTCCACCAATTCCTCGCCGACGCGGCGCAGCACGTGGCTGTCGCCGCCTGCGCCGACGAGCGTGAGCGTGACGATCGGCACGTCGTCGATTTCGATCGGCTTGACGACCCAACCGGCCACGCCGGGCGGCACGGCGTCAAGATTCTCGTCGAGCTTCTTCTGAATCTTGACGACGCTCCGTTCGCGATCTTCGCCCACGTAGAACCGCACCGTGACGATCGCGCCATTCTCGCGCGACATGCTGTAGACGTATTCCACGCCGTCAATCTGATACAGCAACCGTTCCAGCGGCGTGGCCACGAGCTGTTCGACTTCGGCCGCCGAGTGTCCGGGAAAGTTGACGTGAATATCGGCCAGCGGCACGACGATCTGCGGGTCTTCCTCGCGCGGCGTGACCACCAGCGCCGCCGCGCCGAGCAGCAACGAGAAGATGATCAAGATGATCGACAGATTCGAGTCGAGGAAAATTCGCACCAGCCGCGACAATGCGTCGTGGGGCGCATCGTGCGGAGCGTGGAGCGACGCGGCATCCTGGTCGGCGTGCATCGTTACCTCGCTTTGGCGGCCAGCAGTACTTTTTCGCCCGGACGAAGCCCGGAGAGAACCTCCATGTCGCCGTCGAGCGTGCGGCCGAGTTGGACGCTGCGTCGCACGGCCGCGTCGCCCTCGACGACGTCGACCAACGTCAATTGGCCAACGCGGCGAATGGCTTTGCTCGGCACAACGACGATTTTCTCGTCATCGAGCGGAATGTGCAGCCGGCCGAACATACCGCTGTACACACCCGGCGGGCAAGGACCGGTAACCTTGACGTTGAACGTGCGGCTGGCCGTTTGCGCCTCGGGCACGATCTCGCTCACCGTGGCTTCGCACTCGTAGCCGAGCGATTCGAGCGACGCCGGCAGTTTCTGGCCGATTTTGAGATTCGTGGCCAGCGATTCGCGAACCGAGGCGATCATCTGCATGCGGTTCGGGTCGTACAGCGTCAACAGCGGCTGGCCCGGCGAGACGGTGTCGCCGGCTTCGATTCGCTTTTCGATCACGCGGCCGGAGAGCGGAGCGCGGATGGTGGCGAATTCGAGCAGCACGTTGGCTTCGCGGACGGCTTGCTCGGAGCGATCGTGATCCGCCGTGGCCGTTCGCATGGCGGCGGTCAAGGTGTCGAATTCAGCCTGCGCGATGACGTTGCCTTGCCGCAGCGTCTTGCCGCGTTCATACGCGGTGACGGCCTGATCGCGCTTGGCGAGCGTCAGTCGAACATTCGCTTCGGCCTGTTCGAGCCGCGCCTTGAGGTCAGCGTCGTCGAGCCGCACCAGCACGTCGCCTTGCGCCACGTTCTGCCCGGCCGTAACCGTGACGTCGATCACGCGGGCAAGCAACTGCGACGCAATTGTCGTTTCGTACACGGGCTTGATCGTGCCCACGGCCGTCTCGAATCGCGACCGCTCGATCTCGCGCACCGCGACGACGACCGCCCCGGCCGCGACCGTTCGTGCAGGCTGCGAAGCATCGCCGGAAACCTTGGGCTTGAACACGCCGGCCAGCACGACCAACAACAGGCTCACACCGGCCACGAGGCCAATTACGACGGCGATTCGCAATGCCGTGCCCCAGTAACGAACGAGGGCAGCCGATAGGCCCGGCGATTTCGAGGCGGTCGTTTTCGTCATCGTGATGTCCTGGCCTCTTGGCGATGGGCCGCGTCGATGGCTTCGCGATGTACGCCTAGCGACCGATGCGGGCGATTACGCACAGTCAGTTGGCGTCGACAAGCCGATTTTCCTGGCGTGCCGATGTCTCGGCAGCGGTTTAATAGCAACCCGCGCGCCGAGCTGCGGCGGACAATTCCTTCCGCGTCCGACGCAAGTATTCAAGAGGATACGGGCGGCGCGGCGTTTTAGCCAGTCGCGGATACTGTGCGGTCGAGCGCACCACGAGAAGATGGTAGATTCCAGCGGTCCGCCGTCCAGACGTTCTGCAAATGTGTACCGCATGTCCCGAATCCCGCGTCCCGATCCCCGCGCCCCTCAACAATGCAAAACCTTCACAAGCACATCGACGAAGCCGTCGCGGCCGTTCGCCGACTCTGGTCCGGCTCGGCCAAGGCCGGGATCATTCTCGGCACGGGACTTGGCAGCCTCGCCGGGCAGATCGAGACCGAGGCCACGATCGCCTACGAGGAGATTCCGCACTTTCCCCGGAGCACGTCGATCGGCCACACGGGGCAGTTGGCGCTCGGACGCTGCGGCGGCGCGGAAGTCGTGGCAATGGAAGGCCGGTTTCATGCCTACGAGGGCTACACGTATCAGCAGTTGACGTTCCCGGTCCGCGTGATGAAAGCCCTCGGCGCCGACGTGCTGATCGTCTCGAACGCCTGCGGCGGCATGAACCCGGACTATGCCTGTGGCGACGTGATGGTGATCGACGACCACATCAATCTGCTGAGCGGCAATCCGCTCGCCGGACCGAACGACGACGCGCTCGGCCCGCGGTTCCCCGACATGAGCCGGCCATACGATCCGGACCTGATCGACCGGGCGCTCGCCGTGGCGCGGCGGGAAGGATTCGCGGCCCATCGCGGCGTGTATGCGGCCGTGCTGGGACCGAACCTGGAGACGCGGGCCGAGTATCGCTATCTACGCACCATCGGCGCGGACGTCGTCGGCATGTCGACCGTGCCCGAGGTGATCGTGGCGGTTCATGCGGGCATGCGCGTGCTGGGATTGTCGGTCGTGACGGACATGTGTTTGCCCGATGCGCTCGAACCGGCGGACATCGCCAAGATTCTGGCCGTAGCGGCAACGGCCGAGCCAAAGTTGCGGGCGATCGTGGTGGACGTGTTGCAAGCGTTGGCGGCCGGCGGTTAGCGGCTAGCGGCTGGAATTGGCGGTCATCCGCGGCGGCTAACGATGATGATCGGCCGGGCCGTGCGTTGCACGAGTTGTTGCGTGAACGCGCCGAAAAGTTTTTGTCGGCGGCCCAGGCGTTGGACGCCTAACACGAGCAGGTCGGCGCGGTCGGCGCGGTCCGCGATGGTCGACAACGGATCCTCGCTGGGCACGACTTCAATGGCGGAGTGGGAGTCGGCGTCGCCGGCAGCGAGCGGACGGAGTTCGCGTTCGGCGCGGCGGACGTCGCTTTGGTTGGCCGTGGCGGGGAGCACGCGGAGCAACGTGGCCCGGCGACGGCCACTGCGAAGCAGGCTGCCCAACATCAAGGCGAGCAGATGGTCGTGACCGCCGCGGCCGGCGACCGGCACGAGGATTTCCGCGGCATCGTCGAGTTTCCAACCCGGCGGCTGGCGAAGCACGACGACGTCGCATTCGAGCGCGCCGAGCAGTTCCTCGAATTGGGTGGCCCGCTCGCCTTTGGGAATTTCGCTGAGCCCGAGCACGATGGATTGGCAGCGATGGAGCCGCGCCACGCGGGCAATTTCGTCGAGCGGTTGGGGGGCGACCGTCATCAGGGCTTCGGCGCGGATTCCCGATCGCACCGACGCGACGATTACCTCGCGGAGGACGGCTTGCGCGCGTTCGATCGGCAGCGGATCGTCGTCGGGACGCCATCCCTGCGGTGCGGCGACGACGGTTTGCAACATCACGCGACCAATCTCCGCGGGAACGAGGGCGTCGGCCAGCGCGATCATGGCCGCTGCGTTCTGCGGATTGGCGATCGGCACCAGCACCAGCGGCGTTCGCCCGCGCAGCGTAACCAGTTCCGGATCGAAGGCGGTGCTGGATGCGTCCTTGAGCCGGGCCTGCCGTGCGAACTTTCCCAGAAACAGCACGCCGCCGATGCTCAACCAAATCACCGCGACGATGCCGGCCGACGGCACGGCGATCCCCTGGAAAACCGCCAGCGCGATGCACGCCAGTCCGCCCACTGCCGGCACGACGGGAAAAAACGGCGTGCGAAACGGCGGCGGGCGGCGGATGCTGCGCTGGCGGACGAGGATCGCGATCCAGTGCGCCAGAGCGAACGTGACGAGAAAAAACAGGCTCGACGCCGCGCCCGCCGCCGCGACGTCGGGCAGCAGAAACAGTAACGCGAGCACGAGCACTGTCGTCGTCGCTACGGCCACCACCGGAGTGCCACGCGTCGCGTGTAGCCCAGCCAGCCGCGAAGAGAGCGTGCGATCGAGGGCCATCGCGCGGGCGATCCGCGACGCGGCCAGCAGATTCGCCTGCAACGCGGAAAACATCGACAGCACCGCCGCCACGATAACCAACCAGTAGCCGAAGGGTCCAAGATATAGCCGCGCCGCAACCGCCACGATGCCCTCGGGATCGGTGGCGGCCGCCGCGCCGATCGACTCGCCGGGCAAGACGCCGACGGTGGCGATCACGAACAGCAGCGGCAGATAAATGACCAGCGCGATGGCCAGCGAAATCAACATCGCCCGCGGCAGGGTCTTCTCCGGATCGCGAACCTCGCCGCCGATGGCCGCGATGAGGTCGAAACCTTGCAGCGCGATGAACGTGTAGCCCATCGCTTGAATCAATCCGCCCAGACCGAGCGTGAAGAAGGGCCGCAGCGCCGCGAGCGTGTCGCGAGGCGGCTGGCTGGCGACGGCGTACAGTCCACCGGCGATGAGCACCGAAAAGACGGCCACCTTGGCGACGTTCGCCCATTGTCCTCCGCCGGCGGCTTTTCGCATCAGCCCGCCGCCGAGCAGCAACGTCATCGCCGCGGCCAGCATCGTCGCGCCCCGCGGATCGTGCAGCCAATCGGGCGCGTCGCCTCGCGCGGCGTTCCAGATGTCGGCGACCATAATCAACGCGAAGTGGCCGAAGCCGACGGCGTACAGCACGGCCGCCACGATCGACGCAAACCAGACGACCCAGCCGACGGTGAAGGCCGCTTCAACGGACAGCACCTTCTTGGCAAACGTGTAGGTTCCCCCGGACTCGGGAAACTTCGACGCCATTTCGGCAAAGCTCAGCGCCGTGAGCAAGGCGATCACGCCGTTGAGGCCGAACGCCACGATCGCCGCCGGCCCCGTCGCCGCAAACGCCACGCCGGCCAGCGCCAGAATTCCGCCGCCCACGATCGCCCCCACGCCCACGCCCGTCGCGGCGGATAGCCCCATGTTGCGTTCGGACTTCATGACGATCCGTGTGGTTTTTCGGCAGTGATAGGAAGTGAGCAGCGTTTGGCGCGGCGTGAACTCGCCGGGGCGAATCGGCCGACGGGCCACGTTTTTCTTGGGCGGCGTACGGTCGCGGCCGATTGTCGGGACGATACGGGGTTCTAGTCAAGGCGAGCATGAACAGCGACCGCTGGAAACGGACTACTGGATAAGCTATGACTGCTACTCGAATGCGGGATTTTTTCAGGAGCGACAAATGGACCATCACAGCGCTGAACTCGCCCTGCCCAGCAATATATGTGGCCAACCGGCGGCGGTGGCTTCGACGTTGGTTTTTACCGAAGGCCCGGCCGTCGATGCCGACGGGTCGGTGTATTTCTCCGACATCCTCAACAATCGCATCCTCCGCCGCGGGGCCGACGGCGAATTATCGGTTTTCCGCACGCCGAGCCACCGCACCAACGGCCAGACGTTCGATCGCCAAGGCCGGCTGTTGCACTGCGAAGGCGCGGAGTTCGGGCCCGGCGGCGGCCGACGCATCGCGCGGACCGACCTGCGGACCGGCAAATACGAAGTCCTCACCGATCGGATCGAATTGGCCGACGGCCGCGCTGTTCGCTACAACTCGCCGAACGACATCTGCGTCGACGGCCGCGACCGCGTCTATTTCACCGACCCGTGCTACGGCGACCGCTCGCAAATGGAAATGGACATCGAAGGTGTCTACCGCATCGACCCCGATGGTCGGGTGACGCGAATTCTCGAACAGCCGGCCATCGAGCGGCCCAATGGCCTCGCCGTGACGCAGGACTGTCGCACGCTGTACGTCGTCGACAGTTGCCCCACGCCGGGCGGCAACCGCAAGATTTGGGCGTTCGATCTCGACGACGCCGGCAATCCGAGCGGTCAGCGGCTGATCTACGACTTCGCGCCCGGCCGCGGCGGCGACGGGATGCGACTCGACGCGGATGGGCGGTTGTACGTCGCGGCCGGCATTTTCGTTCCTCGCGGGCCGCACGAAACGGCCGACGTACGGCCAGGTGTCTACGTTCTGACGCCGGCGGGAGAATTGCTCGGCCGCATCGACGTGTACGAAGATCTCATTACGAATTGCGCGTTCGGCGGCCCCGACGGTCGGACGCTGTACATCACCGCCGGCAAGACGATCTACGAAGCCCGCGTCGGCACACCGGGGCAAGTCGCGTTTCCAGCGTGGCGACAGGCGTAGTTTGCCGACCGCCGGTACGTTCAGGCCGCATCGGTGTTATAGATACAGATGATCGTCCAAATCGCTTCATCCACCGCGACGGCCGAGGCGTTCGCCGGCCGGCAACCCTCCGCCAAACCGCAATTCCCGCCCGCTCGTCCCATTCACCCAGGCATACCTCGACCGCGCGACGGGCGAAGTTTGCCGACATCGCGGCGGGCGGAGAGACTGCCAGGGGGGAACGTGTCGAGGTGATTCCTCCAATACGCCGATTGAACCAAAAGAAAGATGGTTGACACCAACGAGTTGCAGCTTGTTAAAATAGAAAGTGAATCGGCGCGCCGATTGGGGCGAGCGGTTCCAGCGGGTCGTTCGTAGATTTCGTTCGGCGGCGTTTTTGCTTCGGCGCTTCTTGCGCCGCGCGAAGCGAGGGCTGGCGAGAATAGGGAGGTCAAGATCGATGACGAGTCGGATTCGCACTTCGGTGCAGCGCTTGCGTTGGACCGCGACGGCTTTCGCCGCGGTCGTTGGCATTGGTTTTGCCGGGAGTCTTTTCGCCGAAGATCCGCCGCGTGCAACGGAACCCGACCTGCCAAAGGCCGAATCGCCCCAAGCTGCGCCCAGCGGCCCCGCTCCACGGGCAACGGAACCGGATGCGGCGAACGTGGTTGTCGACAACGGCCCCGCCCCGCGGGCGACCGAACCCGATCTGCCGCCACCCGCACCACGAGCGCCGGAACCGCCGGCCGTCTATGACGTGCTCGTGAAAGAAAACCCCGAGGGCGTTCGCGACTTGCGGTTGTTGCAGGAGCACGTCCGCGAGCTGTCCAAGCGGATTATCCCCTGCACGGTCGGCATCGCGGTGGGCGCCGCCCAAGGCAGCGGCGTGTTGATCAGCGCCGACGGCTACGTGCTCACCGCGGGACACGTTTCCGGCGCGGCGAATCGCACGTGTATGTTGATTCTCCACGACGGCCGCACCGTTCGCGGCCGCACGCTCGGCGCGAACAACGGCATCGACAGCGGCATGATCAAGATCATCGATCCCAATCCCGATGGCGGACCCTGGCCGCACGCCGAGATGGGTAATTCTACGAAGCTCGATCGCGGACAATGGTGCCTCGCCACGGGACATCCCGGCGGCTATCAGCGTGGCCGCGAGCCGGTCGTGCGGCTCGGTCGCATTCTCATTCCCCGCGACACCGAACTGATGACCGACTGTACGCTCGTCGGCGGCGATTCCGGCGGTCCGCTGTGGGATATGGAAGGCCGCGTGATCGGCATCAACAGCCGCATTGGCGGTTCGCTGACCGCGAACATCCACGTGCCGGTCGACACTTTTCGCGAAACTTGGGATCGGCTGGCCAAGGCCGAGGTCTGGGGCGGTAGCCGTTTCGGCGGGCCGACTCCCGGTGGGCCGTTCGTCGGCGTCGTCGGCGAGGAGTCGGCCGATTCGTGCAAGATTACGCTGGTCCTGCCCGACTCGCCCGCTTTCAAGGCCGGCATCAAGGTCGGCGACGTCATCAAGACGTTCGGCGGAGACGCAGTGAAAGACTTCAATCAACTCGTCGAAATGATCGGACGCCGCAAGGTCGGCGACAAAATTGCGGTCGAGATTGCCCGCGACGACAAGACGGTCAAGCTCGAACTGGAAATTGGCAAGCGGCCGGGTTAGATGGCCGGCAATGGACGTTAAACAAGAATAAGTTAAGTAACGTCGAGGACGAACTCATGGCAAAGCGAATCTTCATCGCAACTAAGCGTCTCGGGTTAGCCGTCGCGGCCGCTTTGGCCGTCGCGGCATTGTCGACCCACGCGGGCGCTTGGCAGCTCACTCCCGAGCAGCGGGAAGAACTCCGCAAGAAAGTCGAGGAGCAGCTCAAGGACAAGCCGAAGACGCCGCTTTCCGGCGAGCAGATGAAAAAGCTGATGGAACAGCTTCACGAGAAGACCGACTCGCAGATTCGCCCGCCGCGCGAAGAGTCGTCGCGTCGGTCGGGCGGTTCGACGGGACCGTATCGCAAGATGAACTCGGCCGTGCTGGCCGCGTTTCGCGAAGTCGTTTCGCCCATCCATTCGTCGACCGTCGTCGTGCGGGCCGATGGAAAGGATGCATCGCTCGGCGCGATCGTCGGCGAGTCCGGTTGGATTCTCACCAAGTCGAGCGAAATCAAGGGCAAGATCACGTGCCGCCTGGCCGACGGCCGCGAGCTGGCGGCCCGCGTCATTGGCGTCGACGACGACACGGACTTGGCAATGCTCAAGGTCAACGCCAAAGGTCTGCCGGCGGTCACATGGGAAACGGAGAAACCGCAAGTCGGCGATTGGGTCGCCACTGCGGGCACGTCCGATGTGCCGGCGTCGGTGGGCGTGGTGAGCGTGCTGCCGCGGGGCGTCATGGCGCCGCGGGGAATTCTCGGCATCGGTCTTGAGCAAGGCAAAGACGGCGCACAGGTCCGCGAAGTCATGCCCGGCAGTGGCGCGGCCAAAGCCGGCATGGTCGTCGGCGACACCGTGCTCTCGGTCAATGGAAAAGTCGCCAAGACGCACGAAGAGTTGATCGCCATCGTCGCCCACTACGCCCCCGGCGATACGTTGACGCTCGTCGTCCGCCGCGACGGCAAGGAGATCACACTTAAGGCGACGCTCGGCGCCCGGCCGACCGACGGTCGATCGAACTTGCAGAACACGATGGGCGGGCCACTGAGCGAGCGACGCTCGAACTTCGCCGAAATCTTGCAGCACGACAGCGTGCTGCGGCCGGATCAATGCGGCGGACCGCTGGTGAATCTCGATGGCAAGGTCGTCGGCATCAACATCGCGCGGGCCGGACGAGTCGAAAGCTACGCCATACCGGCGGCCGTCGTCACGACGCTGATCGCCGACCTGCAATCGGGCCGGCTGATGCCTCCGCCGCCGATCGCGGAATATGAGAAAGAGCTTGCCGACGCGCTCGCCTCGCTTCGCAAATCCGAAGATTCCGTCCGCGAAGCCAAGGAGAAGCTCGACAAAGTGGTCGACGATGCACAGGAAGCGTTGAAGAACGTCGAGTCGGCCCGCAAGGCAACACAAAAGGCCGTCGAGAACGCCCAAGCGGCTCTCGGAAAGGCCAAGGCCGACGCCGAAGCGGCCCGCAACGCGGCCAACGAGTAGCCGGCAGCGAACGATCCGGCGATGCTCTCACTGCCCCGCGCGGATCTGTTGGAGTCGCTCGCGCAATCGTTCAACGACTTGCGGATTCTCCGCCACGACATTGCGGCGTTGGCCCAAGTCGTCCTGCAAGTCGAACAGCGCGGTACGATGCTCGTTCGGCGTGTAGCCGTTGGCCTCGTTGAACCACGCCGGCGATTTGGTCACTTCACCCGAGGGCGCGTCGATGTACAGCCAGTGGCCTTGCCGCATCGCATAGTGATCCTTGTACGTGTTGTGCACCAGTTCCTCCCGCGCGGACTTGGCGTTTTCGTCGCGTAGCAGCGGCAGTTGGTTGCGGCTGTCCTGGGCCGCGCCGTGGGGAATCTCGAAACCGGTGACCGCCGCGAGCGTCGCGACGATGTCGATCTGGCCGACGAGCGCGTCGCTCACGCCGCCCGCTTTCACGATGCCCGGCCAGCGGACGATAAACGGCACGCGGTGGCCGCCTTCCCAGATGTCGCGTTTCAATCCGCGCAGCGGTCCCATGCTGCGATGCGAGAAATTCTTCACCCGCGGATAGGCGTAATGCTCGGGGCCATTATCCGATGTGAAGAGGACGATCGTGTTGTCGCCAAAGCCGTTTTCTTTGAGGGCGCGCAGCACTTGCCCAACGGTATCGTCCGTCTGCACAACGTAGTCGCCGTATCCGCCGGCCTGCGATTTATCGCGAAACGCCTTCGTCGGCACGATCGGCGCATGCGGCGAGGTGAACGGGAAGTACAGAAAGAACGGGCTTTCTCGTCCCTTCTGTTGGCCAATCCATGCGACGGCCTTTTCGGTCAGCTTCGGCATCACGGCGTCGAGCCGCCAATCGGCCGCCATCGGTCCCGGTCGGCATTCGGCGTTTCCTTCCGCCGGAGCGGGCGAGACGGTCAGACGCTCCGTCGGCGCTGTGATCACGTGATCGTTCTCGATCCATGCATACGGCGGAAAATTCGGCACGTCGTCGCCGAAGTAGTATTCGAATCCGTGGTCGAGCGGCCCACCGCTCACGCGCTGCGTCCAATCGAACGCATCGGCAGCGTAGCCGAGTTTCCCGTCGCTCTTCGCGCCGTCGCGCTTGATGGCGTTCCAATTCCAACCGAGGTGCCACTTGCCGACGCACGCCGTGCGGTATCCCTTCCGCCGCAGCATCTCGGCCAGCGTCAGTTCGCCGTCGTCGAACACCGGCGGGTCGAAGCTGTTAACGATGCCGTGAAACTTTCGCCAGTGATACCGGCCGGTGAGCAACGCATAGCGGCTCGGCGTACAAATTCCCGACGAACTGTGAGCATCGGTGAATCGCAGTCCCTCGCCCGCCAGGCGGTCCAAATTCGGCGTCGGAATCTTCGACGCCGGATTCTGGACTGCCAAATCGCCGTAGCCCATGTCATCGGCAAGCAAGATTACGACGTTTGGCGCGCGCGGTTCCGCGGCATGGATGGCTGTATATTCGGCGACTATCGAGAAAATCGCCGTTGCGGCGATAAGTAGGAGCGTTGCCGTTTTGCGTTGCAATCGACGCCAATGAGCACGACTCAGGTGACGGTTCGTGAATCTGACGCTCTTATACACGGTACGGATTCCTGGCGGCGGAGGTGATATCGGGCGGGGCTGGCGCAGAACTGCGAGCAAGTGAACAAAGATTCGTCGGATCGGATGCGTCACCAGTATCCGCTGGAGCTTTGGACGGGTCAACGCAGTTCGGTCGAGACCAACCGCACCGACGACCGCAAGTCCGCGGAAACGGCGCTGGCTCGCGGCGAGCATCGGGCCAGCGATTCCAGGGTTGGAATCTCGGATTTTCTTTGGACCGATGTCGACTAACAACGGGGCCGTTTGCGAGACCGAATAATCGGCAGTCTTTCCCCAGTTTGTGTCGCTGCGTCGTTGCGTCGATGTTGCCGGTGCGATTGGCTAATCTGTACGGCCGGGCCGCCGTGGTATGAGCGATACTACGGGGATAACCGATAGAGTTGAGGGCGACGCCGCGAACGGGCAAGCGGTGCGCCGCGCATGGACTTCCCCCTCCGCCTGGATGACGGCAATTCCTTGATGACGCCATTCCGTATCGCAACTGTCGCCGCGCTGCTTGCGTCTGCTGGCTGCCATGCTTCCAAGGCGGTCCGCGCGCCGGAGCTCCCGGTGACATCCGTCGCAACGGTTGCCGCGACGTCCGCGGCGGCGGTTGCTCCATTACCGCCGGATCGCGCCGTCGCGCATCGCAGGCCCGAGGCCGACCGACACCGCGACGCCGCGGCAGATGGCGTCGTCCGAACGGCCGCCACGGTCGACGTGCGGCGAGACGTGCCGCACGATCCGGAGGCGGTCTTCGTCGACGGAGCATCGCCGGGCGTCGATCGCAAGCTGACGCTCGACCGGGCCATCGAGCTGACCCTCGCCGGCAACCCCGACCTCGTCACCTTGCAGTCCGCAGAGTCGGTGAGCCGGGCGAAATGGAACGTCGCTGCCACGTACCCGTTCAACCCGGTGCTGAATTACGACGTTCGTCCCGCTACGCGCGAGCGGACGGGCGAAACCGGCTCGACGCTCAACACCGTGGCGATCACCCAGGAAATCGAGCTTGCCCATCAAAGCCGCTATCGCAACTGGGGTGGGCAAGCCGAGCTGACGAGCACGATCTGGACGATTCGCCATGCCGAGGCAGTCGCCATCGCCCAAGCCGAGCGGCTGTTTTTCACGGCCGTGTACCAGCGGCAACTGCGCGACGTTAGTCGCACGTCGGCGGAACTCAGTTCGCAAATGGTCGACGTGCTCAAGAGGCGCTTCGACGCCGGCCAGGCGACGACTTCCGACGTCGCCTTGGCGCGGATCGAATTGGCCGCGCAGCAGCGTCAGGCCGATCTGGCCAATGCCGCATATGCCAGCGCCCTGGCCGATCTGAGTCGGCACCTGGGCGTCAGCAGAGACGACGGGCTGGAGCCAGACGGCGAACTCGCCGTTTGGGAGTGGCAGCCACTCGCGGGTGCGGTGAATGATGACCGCGACGATATTTCGATCCAGGCTGCTGCCCTCGCTGCTCGGCGTCCCGACGTTCAGTCCGCCGCCGCCGCCGTCGATGCCGCGGCTGCGCAACTGGCCCTGGCCCGCGCCAACCGGACGCCGAATCTGACGATCGGCCCGGTTTATGAACGCGACGAGTCCGGCACCACCTTTTACGGAGTGGAGGGTTCCTTGCCGATTCCGATCGTCGACTCGGGGCGGGCGTTGGTCGGGCAGCGGGCCGCCGAACTTCGTGCCGCCCAAGTGGCTAACGAGCAACTTCGCCGAAAAGCCGAGTTGGAAATTCAGGACGCTCTCGACCGATATCAGCGGGCTTTGGATAGCACGAAATCGCTGCGGCTGACTACAATAAACGACTTGGCCCAACAGGTGGCCCAGGTAGAAGACCAATTCAAGGCTGGCCAGACGGACTTGCTGCGTGTGTTCGCGGCCCGCGCCAGCCTGCTTTTGGCGAGTCGCGCGGAACTCGACGCCCTCAGCGAACTGACCCAGGCGGCGGCCCTCGTCACGGAAGTGACCGGCCTTCTGCCCGCGGCCTTGCTCTCGCCTCGCTCCAATCCGTAATCGCCGTGACCACTCACCGCACTTCCCGATCGGCGCGCCGGGCTTTCTCGCTTGCGTGCCTCGTTTGGCTGATGCTTCCCTTGACGGGCTGCGGCGAGTCGGCGGCGTCGAAGACCGGGTCCACCGAAGACGAATCCGCGGCGGAACCGATCGCTGTGGAAACGGCGACGGTTCGTCGCGCCAATCTCGACGTTAAAGTCAATGCCTTGGGCCTCGTCGTCGCTCCGCCCGACGGCCGCGTGCAGATTTCCAACGCCATCGAAGGCCAGGTCGTCGAGGTGCTGGTCGCCGAGGGCGACGCCGTTCAGGCCGGCCAAGCGGTCGCGCGGTTGGACGACCGCTTGGCCACTAATCGACCTGGCCGACAAACAGGCGGCCCGCGACGAACTGGCCGCGACGCTGGCGGTGCTCAAGACGCCGCCCCGCGAACCCGAACGGTTGCAAGCCGATCTCGACGTGCGTCGCGCTCAAGTGGCCAAGGAAGTAGCTCAAGCGGCGCTCGATCGGCTCGATCCTTTAGCCCGCCGCGGCGAAATCTCCGAACAGCAGGTGTTCGAAGCGGCCAATCGCGTGCGAGACGCCGAACTCGCCGAGCAAGCCGCCGACCAACGCAGAAAAGCGCTGTTGCAAGGCCCGACGCCCGAGGCCGTACACGAAGCCGAAACCAAGGTCGCGCGGGCCGAAGCCGCCATCGCCGGCACGGAAACGCGATTGAAATACTACTCGCTCGCCGCGCCGCGGGTCGGCGTTATCAATCGCGTCACAACGAATCCCGGCCAATGGCTGACAGTCGGCACGCTGGTCGCCGAATTGATCGACGCCGACAACGTGCTGGTGCAAGTCGGCGTGCCGGCGGCCGAGGCGTGGCGGGTGAAAGTCGGTCAGACCGCCGCGGTTTCGCCCCGCGGGGTGAACGGGGCGGCCGCCGGCGAACCGCTTGCCGGCAAGGTGGCCTTCGTGGGTCTTGAGGCGCAAGCGGCAAACGGCCTCGTTCCGGTGAACATTCGCGTCGACAACGCCGAGGGCAAACTGCGGCTCGCCACGGTGGCGGCGGCCGATATCGTCGTGGATTCGCTGGCGAATGTGCTCGCCGTTCCTGAGCGAGCGGTCGTGCCGTCGGAAGAGGGCGCCGTGGTGATGGCGGTCCGCGACGGGAAGATCGAAGTCGTTGCGGTCGAGATCGGCGCGCGCGATCAAGGACTGGTGCAAGTGACCTCGCCCGATCTGCGTGAAGATGAAGTCGTCGTGATTGGCGGTGCGTACAATCTGCCGGAAGGGACGGCGGTGACAAGCGAATCGGAAGGAACCGAATCGCAAGGGTCCGCCAGCTCCGAGAAGTCGCAACCATGAGCGATCTACATTCCGGCGGCCGGCTCAATCTCGTAGGTGCGGCGCGCCCTTATTTCGGCGCGATCGTGCTGACCGTGATATTTCTCGCGGCGGCGGGCGTCTACAGCCTGCTCGGTATGCCCAGCGGGATTTATCCCGAGGTCGCGTTTCCGCAAATTGCCGTCATCGCCACTGCGCCGGGCCTGGCCGTCAAGACGACCGAGGTGTCCGTGACCCGGCCGCTCGAAGAAGCCGTCAGCGTCGTGCTCGGCGTGGTGCGAGTGCATTCCAAGACGGTCCGCGGCGCGTCGGAGCTGAAGATCGACTTCGCACCGGACGTCGACATGGTGCAGGCGCTCAACGATGTCCGTGCCCGGCTGGCCGAAAGCGGCGGCGCGCTGCCCGCGGGCACGCAACTGCTCGTCGAACGTCAAACGCCGTCGCTGTTTCCGATCATTTCCGTCGTCGTCCAGGGCGATCGCTCGTTGGCAGCGCTGCGCGACTATGCGTTTTACGATCTCCGCCCGCGGTTCAGCCGCATTCCCGACGTTTCGATGGTCACGGTCCAAGGCGGCGACGTTCGCGAGATCATCGTCGAGACCGATCCTTTGGCCTTGGCCGCCGCCCATCTTTCGGCCGACGACGTGGCCGTGGAACTGGCCAAGAATCAACGGCTGCAAGCGGTCGGCCGGCTCGATCGCGGCGTGCTGCAATATCAGGTGATGGCGGACACGCTCACTGCGTCGCTGCCGACGCTCGAAGCGACCGTCGTCGGCGGCACGGCGGAACAACCGCTGCAACTGCGCGACGTGGCTCGCGTCTCGATCGGCCACGAAGATCGGTTGGTCGCCGTCCGCTCAGACCAACGCGACGCGGTGGTGGTCACGATATTTCGTCGACTCGGCGGCGACGCCTTGAGCATTTCGCGGCACCTCGAAGACGTGCTGGCCGAAGCCCGCGGCGCTGCGCCGCGCGGTATGGAGCTTACCACCGTTTACGATCAGGCCGATCTCACGAAAACGTCGATCGCCAATGTCCGCGACGCGATCCTGATCGGCGGTGTGTTCAGCGTGCTGACCTTGTTGCTGTTCCTGCGCAGTCTGCGGGCCACGATCATCGCCGCGGCGGCGATTCCGACTACGCTGATTATTAGCTTCGTGTTCCTGCGCTGGTGGGGCGATACGCTCAACCTGATGTCGCTGGGCGGGCTGGCAATCGCCATCGGCTTGTTGATCGACGATACGGTCGTCGTCATCGAGAACATCGCCCGGCATCTGCAGACGGCGGCCGGCAGCGACGCGGCGATCGACGCTGCCAGCCGCGAGATCAGTGGCGCCGTGGTCGGTTCGACGTTGACGACCGTGCTGGTGTTCGTGCCGCTGTCGTTCGTCGAAGGAGTCGTCGGGCAGTTTTTCTTTTCGCTCAGCCTGTCGCTGTCCGTGGCGATTCTGGTGTCAATGGTGATCAGCCTCACCGTCGTTCCGGTGGTCGCCGCTCGCTGGCTTTCCGGTCGGCGGCTGAAACCGCCGGGCCGCGTGTATGGCGTGATGGTCGGGGCCTACGATTGGTTGCTGGGAATCGGTTTGCGGTGGCCGCGCACCAGTCTGGCGGTCGCGCTGCTCGTCGTCGTGCCCGGCTATTGGATGTTCACGCAACTGAAGACCGACTTCATGCCCGAAATGGACGAAGGGGCGTTCGTGCTCGACTATTTCATGCCGGTTGGCACGTCGCTGGCCGAGACCGACCGCGTGATGCGCGAGGTCGACGCGATTCTGTCGGACACACCCGAGGTGCAGGGCTACGTCCGCCGGACGGGCGCGGAACTGGGGCTATTTGCCACGGAACCGTACACCGGCGACGTGCTGATCAGCCTCAAGACCGATCGCACGCGGCGGATGGGCGAAATCCGCGAGGAAGTCGAGGAACGTGTCAAGGCCGCGGTTCCGCAACTCGAGATCGAAACCGTGCCGCTCGTCCTCGACCAGATCAACGACCTGTCGGGCGCGGAGTCGTCGGTCGAGGTCAAGGTGTTCGGACCCGACTACGAAACATTACGCCGCGTCGCCCAAGAAGTCGGCGACCGGATCGAAGCGCTGGCGGCCGAGGACGATGTCAGCATGGAGGTCGACGCCCACGTGCGCCAGGGGAATCCCGACATCGTCGTGCGGACCGATTCGGACCGCGCGCGGCGCGCCGGTCTGTCGCCCGATATGGTCGAACGGCAAGTCGCGGCGGCGTTGTATGGGACGGTCGCGTTTTCGCTGCCGGAGGAGGATCGTTTGACGGCCGTGCGCGTGCGGCTGCCCGACCGTTACCGCAACGACGAGCATGCGCTGCCGAATTTGGTGCTGCAGATTCCGCCCGTCGCTACGCCCGTTGCCGGAGCGACGCCGTCGACGCCCACCACCGTTCCGCTCACTACCGTCCCGCTCCGCGACGTGGCCGCCATCGAGCGGCAGCGGAGCCTCAACGAGTTGCACCGCGAAAACCAGCAGCCGATGATCGACGTCACGGCCGAATTCGAGGGCAGCGACCTGGGCACCATCAAGCGGATCGTGCAACGCGCGATCGACGGCGTGACGATTCCCAAGAGCTACCACATCCAGATGAGCGGCTCCTTCGAAAGCCAAGACCGGGCGTTTCACAGCCTGCTGATCGTGCTCTGCACCGCCAGCGCGCTGGTGTTCCTGCTGCTGGCGATTCAGTTCAAGAGCATCGCCCTGCCGCTGTTGGTGTTCATGACGCAGCCGCTGTCGCTGACGGCCGCCTTGTTCGCCCTGTGGATCACCGGCACGCCGCTCAACGTATCGAGCTTCATGGGCGCGATCATGCTGATCGGTTTGGACGTGAAGAACGGCATCCTGCTGATCGAGTACGTCGGCCAGCTGCGGGGGCAAGGCACGCCCCTTGATGCGGCGCTGCGCGAGGCGGGCCGCGCGCGGTTTCGGCCGATCCTGATGACCAGCCTGACCACAATTCTGGGCTTGTCGCCGCTGGCGCTCGGCATCGGACCGGGAGCGCAAATGCAACAGCCGCTGGCCATCGCCGTCATCGGTGGCCTCACGGCCAACATGCTGTTCACGCGGCTGGTGATTCCGATCGGTTACGGGTTGATCGCCCGCTGGGTCGATCGCCATCCGGCGCCGGCTGATCTCGGCGTTGCGACTGTCTCGGCCACATAGCTCGTGGCGACCTCGTATCGCGGCGTGCGAAAAAACCTTTGACCCCCGCTGCCGCAGACTCTAGGATGAAGGATGATTGGCGGTCATGCTCCGCGCGCCGCGGCGAATGCCACACGCGCGATTCCTTTAACGCGGAACGGAGAAGGCAAGCATGTTCCCACCACGCGAGTCTGACGTTGCGCAATTGCCGTGTCCGCCGACCGACGTCGGGCACCAAACTGAATGTACGCCGACGTCGTCCGATGCTGCGGCCGATACTGCGGCGGAAGACCGTTCGCGGTGGCAAGTGATCGGGGCTTTGCCGGATGCGAATTGTGTTCCGCCTCCGGCAGCGGAGTTTGCCAGGGCGGTCGACACGATCTACGGCGCTGCCGCGGACCCGTCCGTTGCTGGCGCACCACCGCCCGTGGCAACCGTTCCTGACGCGGTGGCGGCGGGGCCAACGTCATCGACGGGGCCGGTTTCTCGCGAAGACTCTGCCGCGACGGTGTCTCCGTCGGCCACCGTGACTGCCGCGGCGGCAGCGTCTGCTACGGCGGGAGAGGATCTCGCCGTTTGTCCCGGTTCATCGCGGCTGGGCGACGTGCCCTGCTGGCTGGTGAGCCTGATCTTTCATTTGGCGGCGCTGCTCGTGCTGGCCTTGATTCCCGGCTGGAGGGACGAGCCGCAGCGAGGTTCGAACACCGCGCTGCGGTTCGAGGATCATTCGCTCGACGCGCTCGTCGAGACCGACGAGCCGCAACTCGACGAAGTCGATCTGACATCGCTCGACGTGGCCGAAACCCAGATGGTCGAAGCGGCCGATAGCGGCGACGTACTCGACGGCATCGGCATGGATAACGATCCGATGGCCTCGGACCTGGAGGCGCTGCTGTCGTCGAACGAGCAGGATGCGATGGTCATGGCGACGTCCGACCAACTGCTTAAGGTCGCCACCGGTAGTGACCTGAGCGGCCGGGGCATGATGGCGCGTGGCCAGCTCATCCGTAGCGGCGGCGGTACGGCAGCGAGCGAGGAAGCGGTGGCCCTGGCGCTCAAGTGGATCGTTGCCCATCAGGCCAAGGACGGCGGCTGGAATTTCGATCATCAGCAGGGCTCGACCTGCGATGGGCGCTGCCGCGGAACCGGTAACGCCCGCGCGGCCCGGAACGGGGCCACGGCGATGGCGTTGTTGCCGCTACTGGGAGCGGGAAATACGCACAAATCGGGCCGCTACCGGGAAAACGTCGACCGCGGACTTCGTTTTCTCATGCTGCGGCAAGACAAGAAAACCGGCAGCTTTCACGAGCCGCAGGGCGACATGTACTCGCACGGCTTGGCCGCCATTGCGCTGTGCGAAGCGTACGCCATGACCAAAGACCGGGCGCTGCACGATCACGCCCAAGGGTCGCTCGAATTTATCGCCACCGCCCAAGACCCGGTCGGCGGCGGTTGGCGGTATGCGCCGCGACAGACGGGCGACACGTCGGTCGTCGGTTGGCAGATGATGGCGCTCAAAAGCGGTCTGATGGGCTATCTCAACGTGCCGCCGAAGACCATCAAGCTGGCCGAACGGTTCCTCGACCACGTGCAGGACGGCGACGGTTCTCGCTACGGCTATACGGACTCCGGCGGCGAGCCGGCCACGACGTCGATCGGCCTGTTGTGCCGAATGTACACCGGCTGGCGGCGAGAGCGTCCGGCGCTCCTGCGGGGCGTGGAATACATCGGAAAAACCGGACCGTCGGACAGCAACATGTACTACAACTATTACGCCACGCAGGTCGTGCATCACTACGGCGGCGAGGCCTGGCGAGAGTGGAACGCCAAGATGCGCGATTCGCTCGTCGAGAGCCAGGAAAAAACCGGCCACGCAACGGGAAGTTGGTACATGCGCGACCGGTTCGTGACCCAAGGCGGTCGGCTGTATTGCACGGCGATGGCGGCGATGATCCTGGAGGTTTATTACCGCCACTTGCCGATTTACCGGCAGGAAAGCGTCAACGAGCATTTTCGCTCGTCCGAGTAGGCCGCCGGAAAGTAATTTCGGCCGGCGGGCGGGATGGCGATCATGCCCGCAGCTCAGCGGCGTGCTTGTTTCGGCAGGCGGCCACGATCTGTTCGCGAATCGCGTCGGCCTCTTCGCCGGTGAGCGTGCCGCGACGCGATCGCAGCCGCAACGCAAGCAGCAAGCTCTTGCGCGTTTTGCCCAACTGCGGATCCTTGGCGTTGCGATAGGTCTCCCGATATTCGATCCGCTCCAAATGCTCGCCGGCCGCCGCGCGAACCGTCGCCGCCAACTCCGACCAGCGGACCGATTCGTCGACCACGAAATTCAGATCGCGGTCGATCGCCGGATACGCCGGCACGGCCACGTACTTCGGCACCAGCCGGGCGATTTCCAGCAGCCGGTCGAACCGCACTTCCGCCACGGTCGCCCTTCCTCGTAAATCGAACTGCGCCAGCCCCGCCGCCGAAAGTTCGCCCAAAAATCCCCACGCCTCGCCGTCGAGCAGTAATCGGCACGCCGCCGTGTCGAACAGCGGATGCTCATAATCCTCGCTGGCAACTTCCACGGCTGGATAAACCGCAGCCGCCACCGCTTCGAGCGCCCCCTTCACGTCGACGAATGACCGGCCGCTGGCCAGACACAACATCAGCTCTTCGCGGGGCAAACGATCTCCCTGCGAAAGATAGACGCGGGCGGTCTCGAACAGTTCGATCCGTTCGTTGCCCAGCGCCTCGTTCGTCCGCCACGCTTCGAGCAAACTCGGCACGAGACTTCGCCGCAATAGATCGGCCCGCCGCAAGACCGGCACGCTGCATCGCAATGGCGGATTGTCCGTCCACGGGCTGTACGGCGCGGAGAACTCTTCGGAAACGGCGCTGGGCGTGAGTGCTTCGTCGAACCCGGCGGCCGTGAGCACGCGTCGCGCCTTGTCGGCCACGCGATCGTGCGGAGACCGCGTCGACGCCGTCATCGCCACCGGCACGTCTTCCGGGATCTTGTCGTAGCCGTTGATCCGCGCGACTTCCTCGACCAGATCGATCTCCCGCGTCAGGTCGCGCCGCCACGTCGGCGGCACGACGACGACGCGATCGCGGTCGGCCGATTTCTCGACGCAACCGAGCGCCGCTAGAATCCGCCTGGTCACATCCGCGTCGACGTCGATGCCCAAAATCCGTTTGAGTTGCCCCAGCCGCAGCGTCACTGGCTTGCGCGGCTCGACCGCAGCGGCCGAATCGATCGCGCCCTGGGCCAATTCGCCGCCGGCAAGTTCCAAAATCAACTCACAGCATCGCCGGCTCGCCCAATCGACACCGGAGGGATCGACGCCCCGCTCGAAGCGATACGACGAATCGCTATGCAGGTTCAGCTTCCGCGCCGTGGCGCGGATCGACATCGGCGAAAACTCGGCCGCCTCGATCAGCAGATCGCGCGTGGCCGAGGAAACTTCCGTCGCCGCCCCGCCCATCACGCCGCCCAAGGCCACGGGCACGCGGGCGTCGGCGATCACGCACATCGCCACGTCGAGTTCGTAGGCGTGATGGTTGATCGCTTCGAGCTTTTCGCCTTTGGCGGCCGTGCGGACGATGATCTCCGGACCGGCGAGCTTGGCCAGGTCGAAGGCATGCAGCGGCTGGCCGCACTCCATGAGCACGTAGTTGGTGATGTCGACGATGTTGTTGATCGACGCGATGCCGATCGCCGCGAGCCGCTTCACCATCCACGCCGGACTCGGCCCAACCTTCACGCCGCGGATCACCCGCGCCGTATACCGCGGGCAAAGCTCTGAGCACCGTACCGTCACCTTCGTAATCGACCCAATCGACGGACCGGCCTCCTTCACCGTCGCCGGCGGCACGTTCAGGGGCAAGTCGAACAACACGGCCGCCTCGCGGGCCACGCCGATGTGCCCCAAACAGTCCGGCCGATTGCTCGTTACCTCCAGATCGATCGCCCAATCGTCGCCGGCGGCAACGGTGCTCTCGTGGTTGAGGCCAGCCATCATCAGCCGCATGGCCAACTCGTCGGGCGAGCAGGTGAGGGGAACGTAAGTTTGTAGCCAATTCCAGGAAACGATCATGTTGAAGTACGCGAAGTAAACAGTAAATGAAGTAGTGTTTCTTGCGCGATATTATCGCGGCGTCAAAACGATGTGAAACACACGAGAAAGAAATCGCACTCGGTCGCCATCGTCGTATAGAATCGACGTCAAATTGAACCAGTCACGAACCTGCCCGTCGGCCTTCACCTGACGGATAACCGCGTCCGTGAAGCAACTCGCCAGGTAAATGGTGTGGCAGCGGGGATTCTCAGCCACGGCTTTTCCGAACGACTTTTTCGCTTCGCCATAGCGGGTTTGCGCGCCGGCGCGATCCAGGCTGCCCTTGATTTCAATCGCAATTTGCACGACGCCGCGATCATCGAGAAACGAAACATCCGGCTCGCTGCCGAACTTGATCGTCCAGCCGTTGTTCAACTGCATGCCACGAGGTTCGACCGCTCCAAGCGCTTCGGTGCACACGTAATCCTCGATCAGGGTCTTTGCCTGTCTTGCTGCTCCCGTACCGACGAAGTTGTTCCACGAACCTTGCAGTTCCGTGCCAATTTCCGCCAGGATCGCATCGCGGTTCAACTGGAACGAGTATTGCCCCGACTTGTCGATCACACCGCTGATGATCGTGTTCAGTGTCTCGCATAGCGAAACTGCGGCTTGGCGTTCCATTTGCTTTGTCCGCCGCGATTCGTATTTTTCCGTGGAAAACAGCACCTGCTGAATCCCCTTCTTGGAAATCGCGACGATGTTTCGATAATACGCGATCAAATGCGGACGATCGACAATCACATCGGGATGGGCAAAAACTTGATGAGGCGACGCACTTGCCTGCACGACGCGGTCGAACGCCGATGAAGATATACCCAGCTTGCGTTTGTTCCACTTGAGGGTGCCCGCGTCGATTGAGTCGATTTCCGCAATCAGCAGATCGATCTTGGCGGCGCGAATTCCGTCGTGGAAAAGTTGCGCCCGGGCCATATAGGCCTTCATTGGCGCTTCGCGGAAGATGGCGTCGCTTTCGTCAGGCATGGCGAAACACTGGTCGTGGCGAAACGACGATTCACTTGCGCCAAACGTATACGCACTTGCGCAATTCGCTGCGCCCATGCGTGCCCATTTGCTGGCTGCTATTCCCCTTGCCGCGCGGCAAGGTCCAGATGCGTTCGACGCGCAAACCAAAGCTGCGGGCGAAGTCCGACAAGATCAGGTCGACGGGCACCTCCTCGCCGATGTACTGCACGTTGTCGTTCACCATCACGACCGTTCCGCCAGGACGCAACACGCGGGCCAATTCGTACACGACAAAGCACATTTCGAGGAAGTAATTGCGGACCATCCTCGGCACGTTGACGTTGTTGATTTCACCACGTTTCGCCGCCGCGAATAGCAGATCGAGCACTTCGTGCAGAGCAGCCTGCTTGTCAAATACGGCCATTACGCGATCGCATGCGGCGGCGTTTCCTCGCCGTTCGTAAATCGAGCGAAGCTGGTCGTCCTTGGCGCGATTCTCGACCGTACACGAAAGCATCGACTGTCGCAGCCGATTGACTTCCTCCTTGGCAAGACCCAGATACACCAACTCCAACGCATAAGTTCGCGTGTAATCGTAGCGATTGCAATATGGTGGGGACGTGACCACGCAATCCACACCGTTGGGTGCTAGATCGGGCAACACGTCGAGGCACGAGCCTTGCCGCACATCGAGCAAACCCGGAGCACATTCCGGCCCTTCATCGAATAGAGACTCGCGCGGTCGGCCGCGCTGCGAAATATCCGTCACCACTTGTCGCAGCTTTTCGATTACGGCATCGCCGAAATCCTTGATTTCGCCCTTGTCGAACGTCGCCTTGGCGCGCGGCTTCTGCGCGCGATGATCCCAGCGCAGATACTGCCCATCCTTTCGCGTATAGCTTGCGGACTCAAGCACCGTCATGCCGACGAACGAAAGTAGCTGGCGGATCAACGGATTGCGAACGCGCTTGTCGACGAACGCCCGAAAACCGGCGATCTGCCGCTCGGTTTTGCGCGAGAACGCGCCTCCAGTGATCGGGATGTGGCCGAATGCGTAGGCTTCATTGAAATGCGCCTCCAAGTCGATACGCTCCAACTCGGCGGCTTTCCGCTTCAACGCGGCAACGTCGATCTGCTCCGCGGCAAGCCGGGCCTGGATTGCAGAGAAACCGACCGGCAGCAACTCGATCCCGATCGAATCCCAGCCGCGCGCCCGCGCCACGAACAGGGCCGTGCCCACCCCGGCAAAGGGATCGAGCAACACGCCCGGTTGCTC
>JBBDYI010000003.1:0-9935 GCA_040901705.1 Pirellulales bacterium
GTGGCTCGCGTGGCCAAAGCCGCCGACGTCGGCCGACTGGTGCTGTTGCACTTCAATCCGTTGGAAGAGAGCGACGACCCAGTCGGTCTGTCGGCAATGCGGAATATTTTTTCGGCCACGGACTTGGGCGCGGACGAAATGGAATTGGACTTCTAGCGCTCGGTCCGCGTGAAATCCGCCCAGCCTCACTCCGGCAGCGGCGCTTCGCCAAAGCTGTCGTCCGGCTCCGGGGCGTCTTCGTAGACCGCCGGTTCGACTTGCGAATCGAACGATTCATCCGCCGGAGCTTCATACGCCGCCGGCGCAACGTCGCGCGGCGTTAGGTCGCCGAGCGGCAGGACGACCGCAGCCGTTTGCACGTCGCTGCGTCCGCCATCCTCACGCACTGCGCGTCGCGTCGCCGCGCCGCGATTGAGCGCCGCCGGCGGAGCGAGACTCGCTCCCGCGCCCGGAGCCAGGACGGACGGTTCGTGACCTGTGGGCACGTGCAACACGCGCGGAGCGTACTGAGGCGGCGGTTGGCGTTCGGCAACGGCGCTCGTTTGCCGATCGAGTTGTTCGAGAAAGCCACGCGCCGCGGTCAATTGCGGATTCAGCCGCAGGGCTTCGGTGAAGTATTGTCGCGCGGCGTCGACCCGACCCTGCTGATTCGCCAGGTAGCCGAGGTTGTAGTGGGCGGTGGCCGGATCGTGAACGGCCAACAGATGCGTAGCTGCCTCGCGATCACGGCCCACCTCGACGAGCACGGCGGCGATGTTGTTTCGGTAGAGCTTCTTTTCGGGGTGCAATTCGACCGCGCGGCCCAGGGCGGCGATCGAGCGGTCGATCATGGCGCGGTCCTTGTCCGCCCGCCGCGAGTAGCACAAGCCGAGGTCGTTCCACGCGGCGGCGGAATCGGGATGGGCTTTCGTCGCCCGTTCGTAGTACAGCGTCGCTTCGGTGAACTTGCGCTGGCGATCGAGCAGATGGCCGTAGCCGATCAAGGCCGCCAAGTCGTTGCCGTCAACGGCCAACGCGCGTTCGTATTGCGTAGCGGCGGCGGCGTAGTCGCCCTTCGTTTCGTGAATCCGCGCAACGGCGACGTACAGGTCCGATCCGACGTTCTTCGCCGGAGTCGCCAGGGCAATCGGATCGCGGGCTTTGATCCTGCGCTCCGTCGGCGTCGCGGCGTTGGACATTTTCTTCGAGTTGCTCGCGAACGACGCCTTGATCTTGTCCCACGGCGAGGCGTCGGCCGTTTCGGCCGGCGTCGGCGAGATGGCGGACGACGAAGTCGGCGACGTCGCCGGCCGCGTAACGCAACCCGACAATAGGACGCCGGATGCGAGCGCTAGTGGAAACGCGTGAAGAATCTTCGAACGCACTTCACACCTCCTTGTGTGCATGGTGCGGGGCAAATCACAGGCAAGCGAAGCGGCCGCGAAATTCCTTCCGCGGCGCGCTCCGATTGATTTCATCGACCCACGGCCGAAGCCGACTACAACCGATCCCGCAATCTACAGGCGGTTTGGCAAAGTGGTCGCGGCCGTCGCGGCAGTTTGGGTAGCTTGCGGTCTCGTCGCTCCGCGACCGGTCCGCTCGAACGTTGGGTCGCTCGATTAGTTGTCTTCCGACGCGGCGTCCGGCAGTTGCGGCGCGCGGGCCGTCGTGCGGTATTTGACGAACGTGTCGTTGATCTCGTCGGCGGGCCAACCGCGGGGGGCGAGATTTGTTTCTTCGACGGCGGGCAGTTCGCCGGCCGGCAGAATATTCGCGGCGATCTGCTGTACTGAGTCGACACGAGCCGAAGTTTGATCGGGGTTCATCCCACGCTGAACGAACACGGTGCGATACCGTTCCGGCGCTTGCGTGAGAATCCAGCGGACCTTTTCCTTGCCGGCCAGCGTAAGCTGCTGCGAGTTGGCGTCGAAGTGGTGGTCGGCCATCAGGTTTTGCAGCCGCCAGCCATTCTGCACCTGAATCGTAAATGGCTGAATCACGCCGGCCCGGTCGGGATACACGAACGGGTCTGGCCAGCAGTTGTTGCGGTGAAAGTCGCGCTTCACGCCCGACCAGAAGTTGTGCCAACCATCTCCGGCGAAGGCGGGCGCAGCGACGGCGCCAACGGCGCCACAAATCAGTAATCCAAGTGCAATGCGACGCATCCTTCACGTCTCCGCGTAGTTGAGGCGCGTCGACGCACACGGGTGCGGCAACTCAAGCGCCAGGCGGGAAAATCGGCAGGCAGGGCAATTTGTATCGGCGGGGGCCGAATAGCCAAAAGCGAATCGGCTCATTCACGTTATCGGCAGCGGCCCGCCGCGACTGCGACCAATTTTTCCGGAGAGAGGTTGTGGATGAATGTAGGGTGCTCTGTGAGCACCGCAATAGAGGTAAGCAATAAGAATCCCGAAGCGTTGTGGATGAATGTAGGGTGCGCCGGGAGCACTGCAAAACGTTGCGCCAAGATGCTCACCGAGCACCCGACAGGTTGCGGCCGGTACTTTCTCGATTCGCGCGCTACCTCGGACTCGGTTGGCTTGCAAAGCGGCCGACCGGCCCTAAAATGCTGACTTTTGCCGGACCGGCTGCCGCCCAGCGGTATACCGGGACTGCCGTTGCTGTACGGGCCTTCCTTAGCGGGGATCGTGGTTGTGCTTTCGCCAGGCTGTTTGCTGAGTCTGATCGTCTTTCTTCCCTCGCTAGGGGCGTTGTTCATCGTGCTGCTGGGCACGCTGTTTCCGGGCAACGACCGGCTCTTGAAGTGGTTTACGCTGTGCGTGATGATCGGCACGCTGCTGTTGAGCGTCGTTGCCGCCGCACCGCCTGGCACGGAGGGAACGGTGGCCAGCCGGGCCTCGTTCGACGTCACGAACGGGGCGATGCAAAACGTCTACCTCACGTCCTGGGTGCCATCGCTGAACATCGACTACGCGCTGGGCATCGACGGGATCAGTCTGCCGCTGGTCGTGCTGACTACGCTGGTCGGCGTACTGGCCATGGGGGCCAGTTGGAATATCACCAAACACGTCAAAGCCTATTGCGTGCTGTATCTGCTGCTGCAAACCGGCATTTTGGGCGTGTTCCTGTCGCTCGACTTGTTCCTGTTCTACATCTTCTGGGAATTGATGCTGGTGCCGATGTATTTTCTCATCGGCGTCTGGGGCGGACCGCGGCGGCTGTATGCTTCGCTCAAGTTCTTCTTGTTCACGCTGTTCGGCGGCGTGCTGATGCTGATTGCCATATTGCTGTTGTACTTCGCCAGCGATTTGCGGCAACTCAGCGATCGGCAACTCGCGGATGCCCATGTGATTTCCAGCACGCTACAAGGCGATGCGCTGGCGGCCGAGGCTGCTGGATTGCGGGCCGCGATCACCGATGGCACGCGGTCGCAGCACACCTTCAATATTCTCGCCTTGCAGTCGATCGGCCAGCACACCTCGCTCTTCGACGGCGAACTGTTCATGGGCCAGACGCTCTCCTGGTGGTGTTTCCTGCTGCTGTTCATCGGGTTCGTGGTCAAGGTGCCGTCGGTGCCCGTGCATACCTGGTTGCCGGATGCGCACGTCGAAGCCCCGACGCCGATTTCGATGATCCTGGCCGGCGTGCTGCTAAAGCTCGGCGGGTACGGGATTCTGCGGATTTGCTACCCGATTTGCCCGGCGGGCGGATACGCGCTGCAAGCGCTGGTCTGCGGCTTGGGCATTATCAGCATGGTCTACGGCGCGTTCGGCGCGATGGCGGCCAAGGACTTCAAGCGGCTGGTAGCCTATAGTTCCGTTTCGCACATGGGCTACGTCGTGCTTGGCATCGGCGCTTGGAACGCGGCGGACACGTGGCTGTGGGGCATGAGCGGGGCGATGTTCCAGATGATCGCCCACGGAATTAGCTCGACCGGCATGTTCTTCGTTGTCGGCGTGCTGTACGACCGCGTTCATCACCGCAATCTCGATGAGTTCGGTGGAATTTTCGCGAAGATGCCGGTCTATAGCGGCATCGCGTTCGGCATTTTCTTCGCCGGTCTCGGCCTGCCGGGGCTGTGCGGGTTTATCGGCGAAATCATGGTCGTGCTCGGCACGTATGAGTACAGCGCCGCCTTGGCCGTCGTCGCGGCATCCGTGGTGTTGCTGACGTCGGGCTACATCCTGTGGACGCTGCAGCGCGTGTTCTTCGGCGCAGAATACAAAGGTCCGCACGGCGAAGGCATCACTCCGATGACGCCGCGCGAGCTATCGATCGCCGCGCCGATTTTGGGGCTGGCGATCCTGCTCGGCGTCTATCCGCAGGCGGCATTACGGTACATGGACACGAGTCTGGGTGCGACGGTCGAAAACCTCGCCGCGTGGGAGTCTCGGCGGCCCAGCGAGGACATACCGGCGAGCGTGGCGGGTCAAGTAGACGCTACGCCGGATGCGGTTGAGTTGGCGGTCGATTCGACGAACTGACGTCCGGCGCGAGGTTCACGCGGTGACGCTTCGCATCGGCAACGGCGCAGGATTCTTGGGCGATTGGATCGATGCGCCGCGGCGATTGGTCGAATCGAGCCGGTTAGAGTATCTCACGCTCGAATACCTGGCCGAGTTGACGCTGTCGATTCTCGCCCGCGTGCGGGAGAAGGATCCGTCGCGAGGCTATGCCGCCGACTTCCTCGACGTGCTGGCAAGCTTGACGCCGGCACTGCTCTCTCAACCGCAGTTGCGAATCGTCACCAACGCCGGGGGCATGAATTCGGCGGCGTGCGCTGCGGCGGCCGGAAAGGTTCTCGCGGACGCCGGCTTGGGCAACGTAGCGATTGGCGTCGTCAGCGGCGACGACCTTCTCGGCCGGCTCGACAAATTCCAGCAATCGGGCCACGATTTCGCTCATTTCGACAGCGGCGAACCGCTCTCCTCCCTGGGTAAGCCGATCGTCAGCGCGAATGCCTATCTCGGCGCGCGGCCGATCGTCGAGGCGTTGGCGGGCGGGGCGCGGATCGTGATTACCGGCCGCGTGGCCGACGCTTCGCTCGCCGTCGGCCCGGCGATGCACGAGTTCGGCTGGCGGTGGAACGACTGGCCGCGTTTGGCTCAGGCGTCGGTGGCGGGGCATCTCATCGAGTGCGGCGCGCAAGTGACCGGCGGATATTCGAACACGTGGCGCGATCTGGACCTGGCCAGCGTCGGCTATCCGATTGCAGAGTTGGAATCCGACGGCGGCCTGACGATCACCAAGGCGGACGGTAGCGGCGGCCGAGTCGATCGCCGCACGGTTTGCGAGCAACTCGTGTATGAGATCGGCGACCCGCGGCATTATCTTACACCGGACGTCGACGTCGATTTCACGACCGTCGAAGTGGAGAAGACCGCGCCCAATCGTGTCTCTGTGCGCGGCGCGACGGGCCAGGCTCCGCCCGATACCCTCAAAGTGTCGATCGCCTATCGCGATGGCTTCATGGCCAGCGGGCAACTCCTCGTCGTCGGTCGCGATGCGGTCGAACGAGCGCGGGCGTGCGCGGCGATTGTGTTTGCCCGTCTGCGGGCTGCGGGCGTGGAACTCGAAGCGACGAACGTCGAATGCCTGGGAGCCGGCGATGGCGTGCCGGGCGTTTCCGCGGCGAATGAAGATGCGCCCGAAGTGATGCTGCGAATTGCGGTCCGCGATTCACGCCGCGAGGCGGTCGAGCGGTTCGCCAGGGAGATTGCGCCGCTAATCACGAGCGGGCCGGCGGGTTTGGCTGGGTACGCCGCCGGACGGCCGGAAGTGCGGCCAGTGTTTGCCTATTGGCCGTCGCGCGTGGCGCGCGACGCGACGCCGACGCAAGTCGAAGTGAAGCCCGCAGGTGATTGGGCGAATTCAGGTTCGGTTCGAAGAATCTAACTGGCTGGTAACTGGCGGTTAACGTATGTCGAGCAAAGCAAAGAATTCCATTCGCCTCGGCGACATCGCCCATGCCCGTAGCGGCGACAAGGGGAACCACGCCAACATCGGCGTCGTCGCGAACAGCGCGGCGGACTACGCGGTGCTAGCGTCGCGGCTGACGGTCGAGCGGGTGGCCGCGTTCTTCGCGCCGCTGGGCGTGTCGCGCGTCGAGCGGTTCGAGTTGCCGCGGATCGCCGCGCTCAACTTCATGCTGTACGACGCACTGGCCGGCGGGGCAAGCCGTTCGCTGCGAATCGACACGCAAGGCAAGCTGCTCGGTACGGCGATGCTGGAACTCGAACTCGACGATTGACCGCTGCCGAGGCCAGACTGGCCCCGCCCCCTGGCGTCGATTACAATACCAGTAGCTTGGCGGTGCCTACGGACACGCCGAGCGGCGCGGCGATTCGCCGGCTTTCTTGGCGAACGCGAGCGCCGTTTGGCGTGTCCGTCTCGTATCGCCTACCGCTCGGCCGGCGAAGAGGCACGCTGCGGGACATGCGCGGCGGAATCTTGCGGGCCGATCGGATCGCACCGATCGATGTTTCTCCGCACTACCGTGACGCGAGGACGCAATGAGCCTGGCCGAAACCGCGTGTCCGCTCTCCAGCAGCGTGCTGGTCTTGAATCGCCACTACATGGCGGTTCACGTGATCAACGTCCGGCGGGCGTTTGCGCTGTTGGTGCGCGAATTGGCCGAAGTGATCCACGTCGAGGACGGCCAGTACGCCAACTACGACTTCGAATCTTGGCGCGAAATCAGCGAACTGCGGGCGGAATTTCGCGAGCCGAACGAGGACTGGCTGCGATCGGTCAATTTCGAGGTCCAAGTGCCGCGTGTGATTCGATTGCTGTTCTACGATCGCGTGCCGAACCAGTCGGTGCGGTTCAACCGGCGAAATCTGTTCGCCCGCGACAACAATTCGTGCCAATACTGCGGCAAGCGATTTCCGACCAGCGAACTGAGCTTGGACCACGTGGTGCCGCGCAGCCGCGGCGGCGACACCACCTGGGAGAACATCGTCTGCGCGTGCGTTGCCTGCAACGTCCGCAAAGGCGGCCGCACGCCGCACGAGGCCCACATGGCGCTGATCCGCCGCCCGGCCAAACCGAAGCGCAGCCCACTCGTGACGCTCAAGCTGGGCAACCCGAAGTATGAAAGCTGGAAGTCGTTTTTGAGCAATGCGTACTGGTCTGTGGATTTGAAGTAAGAGCCTATCCCAAAACCAAATTCTGTAGGAGGCGAATCCGTTCGCCGAAAGCACTGTCGAGCGATTCGTTCGGCGAAAGGATTCGCCTCCTACAGTTTTGGGATAAGCACTTTGAGTGTTGGTTGCGCGTGGGTGGCGTGGTCGAGAGACCGCGCCACAACTTGCAACCGCGCTGTCGCCGTCGGATTCGATATCATCGTCGGACGGTTGCGATGCATGGAATCTTTTGCGACAACATGGAGCTGTGCCGCAACCAATGAATGCCCAGCGGCGACGTTTGGCCGTCGGCCCCGGGGGAGGGCGCGGCGCATGGAATTCCTCGAATCAGGATCGTCTCGATAGGAGCACGTCACGATGACGAAAACCGCCAGCGCAACGACCGGTTTCGGCAGCAAATTACTAAAGGCGTTGAACCAGGTCGATCGCCCTGGCGATGTTTGCGCGTCGGGCGACTTGCCGCTGGTGCTGCCGGGGCTGGACGTCCAAGGCGTCGGCACGATCCGCTTTCCGCTGGCGGCGGCGCAAGCCGGCAAGTTGATCCGCAAGTGCGTTCAAGCGCCCTACGGAAAAGGAACGAAGACGCTCGTCGACACCAGCGTCCGCCGCGTCTGGGAACTCGATCCGGAGCGATTCGAGTTGACGAATCCGGGGTGGGACGAACTGATCGCGATGGTCGTCGACGACGTGCAAACGGCGTTGGGATTGGGCAAAACCAGGCTGACCGCGCATCTCTACAAACTGCTGCTTTACGACAAGGGAAGCTTCTTCAAGGCGCACCGCGACGGCGAAAAGCTAGACGGCATGGTGGCGACGTTGGTCGTCTCGTTGCCGTCACCGCACTCGGGCGGCGAATTGGTCGTCGTTCACGAAGGGCGGCGGCATAAGATCGCGTGCGGCGGCGCGGCGAGTGGGCACTTGCTCAGCTATGCGGCGTTCTATGCCGACTGCGAGCACGAAGTGCTGCCGGTCCGCGACGGATATCGGCTCAGTCTGGTCTATAACCTGACGCTCGCCCGCTCGCGCGGAAAGAAAACCATCGCGGCGCCGCGCACCGCCGACACGTTGGATTCGATCGTGGCGCTGCTGGGCAACTGGCCGCCGGGAGCGGAGCCGGCGAAGCTGGCCATCGCGCTCGATCATCAGTATTCGAAGGAGGGCTTGCGGATCGACGCGCTCAAGGGCGTCGACCGGTCGCGGGCCGAGATGCTGTTCGACGCCGCCGAACAAGCCGGATGCGTGGCCCATCTGGCGCTCGTTACGAAATGGCAAAGCGGCAGCGCCGAAGGCGGCGATTTCTACGACGACTACCATTACCGGCGAAACCGGTATCGCCGCTGGTCCTACGACGACGATGAAGATGAAGATGATGACGAAGGGGACGCCGACGAGGCGCAGGCCGGCGACGGAACCGGATACGAGATGGGAGAAATCTTCGACGAAAGCCTGTCGATCAACAATTGGTCGGACCGCGGCGGTAACAAGGTGGCGTTCGACGAAATGCCGCTCGACGCTGGCCAGATTGTCTCGGCGCAAGGTGTCGATGCGTGGGAACTGACCCAGGAAGAGTTCGAGGGCTTCACCGGAAACGCGGGCATGACGCTCGAACGGTGGTATCATCGCGCCGCGGTGGTCGTTTGGCCGCGCGAGCATCACTTCGCCGTGCTGTGCAGCTCGGGAACGAATGCGGCGATCGCCGGTTTCGAGGCGATGGTCAAGAAATGGAAACGGGCGCGGAAGGCCGAGCAGCCGAGCGAGCGGAAATCGTGCCTGCAATTCGCCGGTGCGATTATCGGCGAATGGCAACGGCGGGGCAGCCGGCAACACTACACCGCGGGAATGTTAGGGGCGAACGATGCGGAGGGCGACCGGTCGCGGTTTGCCAACTTGCTCCTCGAACTGGATACGCCGGACTTGTTCTGCCGCTTTCTGACGCAGATCATGCCTAAGGAAGGCGAAGTGCGGCTCGACAAGGCGTTTCTGCCGTTCGGCAAGCAGCACGGCTGGTCGACGTTCGCCCCGGCCCTGGCCAGGCTATTCGAAGAATCGACAGCAGCGACGATCGAGCGCAATGTAGAGTTGCTGGAGTTGCTGTGCTCGAAGGGCGACAAGGACGCGGCACGCATCGAGCTTTGCCAGAGTCTGGCCGACGATCTCGTGGACGCGGTCGAACGGATTGACGCTGGCTCGCGAAAGGCGATCGGCGGCTATGTAGGCGATTTCGACGACGACCGGGAAGACAGGTGGGACGCTTGGCGCGTCGACGAGATCGACCGCGCGGCATTGCTGGCGTCGCTCGTCAGATCGCTGCTGGCCGTCGAAGCCGCGGAGCCGCTCTCTCGGCTCATAGTCCATTCGACGTTGGAGGTAGAACAATACGATCTGACCAACGCGCATCTGACGGCCATTTTCGCGCTCGAACCGTGGTTGACCCGCCATCTCGCTCGCGTCGAACCAGCGATCGGCGATTGGACGTCGTATTGCCGGTTGGAACTTGAATTGCGCACCCATTCCGCGCCGCGGCCGCCGGAGGATTTTCGCCGCGACGCGGAGCTGCCATGCAAATGCGGCGATTGCCGGGAGTTGAGCCGATTCCTCGCCGATCCCGCCGCAGCGGAGCGACGTTTTCCGATGCCGAAGGATCGCCGGCAGCACCTTCACCAGATCATCGACGCCAAACATATCGATCTCACCCACGCCACGACGCGAACCGGCCGGCCGTATACACTGGTCTGCACCAAAACGACGGCGTCGTTCGAGCGGGCTTGCGAAATCTTTGCGCGGGATACCGAGAACCTGACGCATCTTCGCGAGGTCGAGGCGAAGCTAACTAAAGTGCCCAAACGACGG
>JBBDYI010000004.1:0-4673 GCA_040901705.1 Pirellulales bacterium
CTCACGACGAACCTGGCGGCGGCAACGTCGAGCCACTCCGACGCGACCCAAGCGGCGAAAAACGGCCAAGGCCGCCGGTTCGTCGCCGGCGCTGGCCTCAGCGGTCGCGAAGCCGGCAATCGCGCCCGATTGGTCAAGGACGACGGCGGCGGCAAAGACGGCGAAATCGCTATGGAAGCCGGCCTGATTTGGATTGCAAACCATCAGCGCCCCAACGGCGGCTGGCTGTTCGATCATCGCAACGGCGCGTGCCAAGGGCGATGCCGCAACCCGGGCACCGTGGCGTCGACCACGGCGTCGACCGGACTGGCGATCATGGCGTTTCTCGGCGCGGGCTACACACATCGCGAAGGCCCGTTCCAACGCGAAATGGACAAGGGCCTGTATTATCTGACCGGCCGGATGCTCGCGACGCCCCACGGCGGCGACTTGCAAGAAGGCACGATGTACGCCCAGGGCATTGCGACGCTCGCGCTCTGCGAAGCCTACGCCATGACCGGCGACGCCTCGCTCCGGCCGTTCGCGCAGAAGGCCGTCGACTTTGTCGTTTATGCGCAGAATCCGAAGACCGGCGGCTGGCGATACTTTCCCGGCCAGCCCGGCGACACCACGGTGCTGGGCTGGCAGTTGATGGCGCTGCGCAGCGCGCGGATGGCCGAACTCGACGTGCCGGAAGAAGTTATCTACAAGGCGACGAAGTTCCTCGACAGCGTGCAAGCCGGCGACGGCAACTACCTCGGCGCGTTCTACGGCTATCAGTCGCCCGACCGCACGAACTTCACGACGAATTCGGTCGGCCTGCTGTGTCGGATGTATACGGGCTGGCAGCGGTCGAACATGGCGCTGATCCACGGCGTCGACGCGATCTCGAAACAAGGCCCGTCGCAGACGGACATGTACTACAACTATCAGGCCACGCAAGTGATGCACCACTGGGGCGGCAAGCAGTGGCGGCAATGGAACGAAGCGCTCCGCGATTACCTGATCCGCTCGCAGGCGCGCGAGGGCCATGAGTTCGGCAGTTGGTACTTCGACGACAAGCACTCCGCGCAAGGCGGCCGCCTGTATAACACGGCGATGGCCGCGATGATGTTGCAGGTCTACTATCGCTACCTGCCGCTGTATACGGACAAGGCAACGACGTCAGGACAGGCCGCGGTGTCGACTCGCCCGCCCCACGACATAGAGAAGTGATCGAAGCGCACCGCGCGCGTAGGGTGGGTCGAACGGATTGAGGCCCACCCTACGAACTCCGTGAGCACCGGTCATTGCATTCGCCCAACGCCGCACAATACCGCGCGATCGAGGTGCTCACAGAGCACCTTACTTCACCTCGCGCCGCGTTAATGTCCTTGCATTGCCCGCGACCGGGCCATGGCGTCTTCGGCCATTTGGATGTACTGCTGATTGCCCGTGCCGGCGAAGGCGCGCTGAAATGTGACGCTCAGCGCCGTGAAGCCGAACGGGTCGTTGGGTTCGAGTTCGCAGGCCCGCTGGCCGTGGCGAATCGCGTCTTCGTGGCGGTTCACCTTGCCGTACAGCACGGCCAGCGCGGAATGGGCGAGCGCGAAGTCCTCTTCTTGGGCCAGCACTTCGTTGAGCTTGGCGATCGCCTGGTCGAGTTGACCGGCGTCCTTGAGTTGGTCGGCTTCGTCGTAGAGTTCGATGCTGGTGGGCATGTTCTTGATCTTGGCGAGCGGCAAGTGGAGGTTGTGCGGCGACATGGCCGTTTGGAGAACCGATTATAGGTCGCCGTCGCTGTGATTTGAATGACTCGCGATTCGAATGACCGGCGCGTCGCGATCAGTCGACCTGTTCGATCACGACGCGGCAATCGGGCAGCGATTCCAGCAGCAGCTTACCATACGGTTTGCTGCGGACCCGCGGATCGAGAATCACGACCTGGCCCGTGTCCTGCGACGAGCGGATCAAGCGGCCGAAGCCTTGCTTGAGCTTGATGGCCGCTTCGGGCAGTTGATATTCGCGAAACGGCACGCCGCCGCGGTGGCGAATCGCGTCGAGCCGCGCTTCGAGCAACGGCCGGTCCGGCACGCTGAACGGAATCTTCGTGATGATGACGTTTTGCAGCGCTTCGCCCGGCACGTCGACGCCCTGCCAGAAGCTGTCGGTGCCGAACAGGACCGCGCCGCGGGTAGCCTTGAACTGCTCGAGCATTTGATGACGCGGCATGCCGGCCCCCTGGCAAAACAGTCGCAAGCCGTCGCGGCCGAGCGAAGCTTCAAGCTCTTTGGCCGCGCGTTGGAGCAGTTGATAGCTGGTGAACAACACGAATGCGTGACCGCCCGTGCGGTGGACGTAGCGGCGGATCATTTTGGGCACGAGGCGGTCGTAGGCCTCGCGCTGGCTGGACGGGTCGGGCATGCCGTCGAGCAGGATCAACGTCGCCTGGCGCTGGTAGTCGAATGGGCTGCCGAGTTGCTTGCCGCGGGCCTTGGTGGCGCCGAGCCGCGTTTTGAAGAAATCGAACTGTGCGTCGCGGCCGACGGCCAGCGTGGCGCTGGTCAGGATGACGGTCTTCACCTGACTGAACAGATGCTCGGCGAGGACCGGGGCAACGTCGATCGGCGAAGCGGCCAGCGTGACGCGAGTGCCGCGGCGTTTCTGCTCGGTTTCGACCCAATAGACGCTCCCCTCGGTCGATTGGTCGACCCACTCGTCAATCGCCGCGCCGAGCGTTTCCAGCCGATTGCCGGCCGACGTGAAATCCTGCCGCTCGACTTCGTCCTTGATGCGGTTGCCTTCCTTGCGAACCATCTTGCCCAGCGCGGCCAGCGCCGGGCCGAGGTCGTTATGCACCACGCCCGGCTTGCGCACCCGGCCGTTGCCGCCCTGTTGCTCGAACCAATCTTGCACGTCGCGAAAAAACGTGTCGGCCCGATGGCGACAGCGCATGACTTCCTGCTGCGGCTCGGCCAAACTGCACGTGACGAGCAGGCCCTTGTTCGTACGGTCATTGTACAGCTTGCTTAGGATGTAATCGACCTGGCTCGACGCAATCCGCAGGCCGAGATGATCGCCGGCGGTGGCTTCGAGCGTGTGGGCCTCGTCGAGAATCGCCACGTCGTAATCGGGCAGCAAGTTCACGCCCTGCCGCCGCAGGGCCAGGTCGCTGAAAAAGAGCGCGTGGTTGACGATCATGATCTGCGCGTGCTCCAGCCGCCGCCGAGCCGCGAAGTAGAAGCAGTCCTTGTGGCGCGGGCAACTTCGGCCGAGACAATTGCCGCTGTCGCTGGCGGCTTCATCCCAGACCTGCGGCAAGGGGCGAAAGGGCATGTCGGCGAGCGTGCCGTCGTGCGTGGTCTTGGACCATTTGACGAGGTCGCGGATTTGCTCGAATTCGCCCGCATCGGTGAACAGACTCCCGCCGCGCGCGGCCGCGGCTTCGAGTCTTCGCAGGCTGACGTAGTTGCCGCGGCCCTTGGCGAGCACGGCGGAAAAGTCTCGAGGGATGACGCCCTTGAGCAGCGGCAAGTCCTTGCCCAAGAGCTGTTCTTGGAGGCTGATCGTATGCGTTGACACGACGATGCGGCGAGGCCTGCGTGGCGCGTCGTCGTCGGCTTCGTCCTCTGCCGATGCGTCGGCATCCGTCGTTTCGGCCTCGGGCTGCGTGGCCGCGAGAATCGCCGGCACGAGATAAGCGAAACTCTTGCCGACGCCGGTGCCGGCTTCGACGACGAGGTGCTCGCCGGCGGCGATGGCGGCCGCCACGGCTTCGGCCATTTCGATCTGCTGCGGACGCGCCTCGTAATTAGTCAGTCGCCGCGCGATGCTCCCGCCGGTTCCCAGGATATCGGCGACGGTAAGCATGAATTGGGCGTCCTGGAAGCGTTTTCGACGTCGTTGCCGCGGACGGGCGTGCGTTCCCGCGGAATGTTCTCGACCGCGATCATAAGGCGATAGGGCAAACGCTGAACAGGGGATGCGCTGGCCGGCAGAATCATAGCAACCCACGCATTGCTTAGGGCCGATTCCCCACCGTTCGGTAGTCACCTGCGATTCCCGCGACGTAGGCTTTAGGACTGCCATGCCTCCCCGCGGTTTCCGGCCCCGTGCGTATTCCGATCGAAAACCTCATCGACCGCCGCCAAAAACGGCGCCACGACCATGAGCACCCGCCACAGGTTGCTGGTGATCGACGATGACGACGCCCAGGTTCGGTTACTAACCAGGGTCGTCGGCAAGTCGTTCGCCGATCAACTCGACATGACCGCCATGACCGACGCTCAAGAGGCGAGCCGGTGGATCGAAGCGTGTTGTCCGGACCTGGTGGTCACGGACCTGGAAATGCCCGGCGCAAGCGGACTGGAAATTCTCAGAACCGCCAAGCGTCGCAATCCGGCCGCGCAGGTTCTCTTGCTGACGGGTTGTTCGTCCACGCAGTCGCTGCTCGACGCGCTGGAGTCCGGCGCGACGGATTACCTGCTCAAGCCGCTGGTTGCCGGCGACCTGATCAAACTATTGCGGCAGTCCATCGAGCGCATCGAACGCTGGCAACTGGCGTTGACCGACACGATGCGAACGAAGAAAGATCGCGTCGCCGCTGCCGCCAGCGAATGATCGACCGACCTGCGGACGACTGCCGGCGCGTTTGCAATCGGACGGCATACGAAAATAGCCGCGCGGCGCTCGCGTAGGTTCACGCGGCGCCGCGC
>JBBDYI010000004.1:4683-9053 GCA_040901705.1 Pirellulales bacterium
CCCCCCCCCCCCCCCCCCCGCCCGGCCCCCGCTTCTGGCGAAGCTCGGTTCTACGTTTTACACGTAGGTGATCAAATCGCCGTTCGATCCGAACGGCCAGTAGCCGATCACCCAGTCGCCGACGTTGATGATGAACCAGTCGGCGCCGCTGCCGCCGCTGAGGACATCGACCTCGCCGTCGACGGCCGATTCGTCGAGGGTGCCATCGTCTGCGCCCGCGGTGGCGGTGCGATTGGCTGCCCAAGCTTGTGCGACGTCGCGCAACATGGCGGCCGTGAACAGCGGCGAAACGCTGCCCGCTACGAGCACGTCGTGTCCCGAACCGCCGACCAGTAGATCCGAGCCGGCGCCGCCGATGAGCATGTCGTTTCCGCCGTTGCCAAACAGCAGGTCGACGCCGCCGCCGCCGAAGATCAGGTCGTGCCCGTTGCCGCCATAGGCGATATCGTTCCCGCCGCCGGCGTCGATCGTAGCGTTGACGGAAACACTGGTGTCGACCACGATCGTGTCGTTGCCGTCTCGGCCCCAAACGCGGATTTCCGTGACGCTGGCCAGCGGGAAATCCGTGGTGCTGCCGTTGATGGAAACTCGCAACGTTGTGCTGCCGACGCGACTGACGAGCAGCGTGTCGTTGCCGCCGCCGCCGCCAACGCGAAGGATACCGCCGCTGAGCACGGCGGTTCCGTCCGCCACAGCCGGCACGATATTGATCGTCACGGTCGCCGCGGCGCTCGTTTGCGCCACATCGCCAGGAGCATTGTCTGGATCGCCGCGGTCCGTCACGGTAAACGTGAATGAAGCGCTCGCGACGCTCGATCCCGCCGCGGGAGCGTAGACCAGCGACGGCGGACCGGCGAATGTGTCGCCAATCTGCACGGGGCTGCCACCGAACGTCAGCACGCCCGACGCTGGCAAGGACGTAATCGTGAACGTCAAATCGGCCTCGGCCGTCTCGACATCCGCACCGCTCAGCACGATCGTCACTTGACCGTCTTCGGTCACGTTCACCGTTTGACCGTTGGCCGTCGGCGCGTCGTTGAGCGGATTCACGGTAATCGTAAACACCGCCGCCGTGGACGTGTCGATGCCGCCGTTGGCCGTGCCGCCGCCGTCCGTTAACACGACGGTGATCGTCGCCGCTCCATTCGCGTCGGCCGCGGGCGTGTACGTCAGGTCGCCGGTCGTCGGGTCGATCGCCGGACCGGAGGCGAACAAGCCGGGATTCGTGTTGCCGGTCACGCCAAACGAGCGCGTCTGGCCCGCCTCGTCCGCCGGGCCGGTGCTGATTGCGGTCGCCCAAGCGGTAACGGTTCGTGCGCCGGCGTCTTCATTCACTGTGTCATCGCCGCCGGCCACGAACGTCGGTGCGTCGTTGACCGCGTTGACGGTAATCGTAAACACTGCCGGCAGGGACGTGTCGACGCCGCCGTTGGCTGTTCCTCCATTGTCCATCACTTCGACTGCGATCGTCGCAGAGCCGTTCGCGTCGGCTGCCGCCGTGTAGCTCAATGTGCCGTCCATTGCGATCGCCGGTTGCACGGCGAACAGTGCCGAGTTCGTGTTCATCGTAACGTTGTACGTCAGCGTCTGGTCCGATTCGTTCGCCGGGCCGGCCGACGCCGTCGCGAAAGCAACGACCGATTGCAGGCCGGCGTCTTCGTTCGACGTATGATCGGCGGCGGTCGCCAAAGTGGGCGCATCGTTGATCGGGTTGACGGTGATGCTAACAGCATCGGAGTCGGTTTGTGGCCCGCCCGTGCCGGTGTTGCCCAGGTCGTTGGTCAGGATCGCAACCGAAGCCGGCCCGAAATAGTCCGCATCGGATGGCGTGAACACCGTGCCGTCGAGCGCGGCGTTGATCGCTGCAATCGTCCCGTCGAACGTCATCGTTGCGTCGCCGGTTCCCGTTCCGGCGCCGAACGTCAGTCCAGTAATGCCGCCGAGGGTGAGCGTTCCGTTGGTGGCCGAAAGCGTCACACGGACCGCCGCCCCGAACGCATCGACGTCGCCGATCGAAATCGCATTGCCGCCACCAACCGAGAACGACAGCGAGCCGCCCTCGTTGATCGCCTGAGGGCCGGGCACGCTATTGACGGGCGCGTCGTTGGGATCGACGAAGATGTACGCAGATCCGGAGTTAGAGTTCGCGGCCGTGTGGTCGTGCAGCGGCGAACCGACGACGATAAAACCGGCGTCCAGGGCGACGGACTGACCAAAGGAGTCGGCGTCGCCGAAGATGGGGTCGCCGGCGGTGATCAAGTTGCCCACGCCCCACACCCCCGCGTTTTTCGCAAACGCGAACGCGGCGCCGTTGACGCCGCCGTTTGCGCCGACGACCGCCAGGTCGCCTTGCAGATCGACCGCCGTTCCGAACAAGCTGCCGGACGACGGCGAGAGCTTTGCTTGTTGCGACCAGACTGCGCCGCCGCCCGTTAATACGTATGCCGCGCCGTTGGTATTCTCTTTGGGCGCGCCGACGAGAATCGTCGACCCTTCGACGGCCACGCTCGTACCGAACTCGTCATTGTTCGATTGGTCGCCAGTGGCGACGATCTTTGCCACCTCTGCAAAGGGACTGCCGGCGCCGGGACGATCAAAGACATAGACGGAGCCGTCGTCCGTGGCCGCCGCATCGTCGAACGGCGCACCGACCACGATCCGGTTGAACGAGATCGCCACATCGAAGCCAAAGCGGTCGCCAACCGCGCCGTCGCTGGCGCGAAGCTTTTGCGGCGGATTGGACGGCGTAACGGTCCAGCCGCTGCCGTTATTCCTGAACACGTAAGCCGATCCAACGATGACGCCGGCCGCGTTGTTGTCGGATCGCGAGCCGACGACGATCGTGTTGCCCTCGATTGCGACGGACTCGCCGAAGTTCTCGCCGTTCGTGGCTTGACCCACAAAATCCGGAACCGGCCGCAGATGCGCGGTCTCGGTCCACGTATCGGTGCCCGACGGCTCGAAGACGTAGACCGATCCTTCGTCGGCGAATGCACCGTCGTCGCCGATGGCGGCGACGACGATCGTTCCGCCGGAAATCGCCACCGCGCTGCCGAATTGGTCGCCGAGCATGGCGTCGCTGGCCGTCAACGTCGCAACGGGACTCCACGACGATCCGGTTCGCTTGTAGACGAATACCCTTCCCTCGTTTGCGGTCTGCGACGCGCCAAAGTCATCTCGAAACGCGCCGACGACGGCGTAGTTTCCTTCAATCGCGACGGATTGTCCCATCCGATCCTCAGCCGACAAACTGGCCGAGAGCAGCTCCGCTTGCTGCGTCCACGCCGCCAATAAGCGACGGTATTCCAACATTTCGAAGTTTCCCCGCGAAGACGCCGCACGGCGACGAGGGCCGCCGCCGCGCCGCGCCGCGCCGCCGCCATTCCACAAACGAAGCAGTTGTTTTTTAAACATCATCATTGACCCTCAACGATTGCGAACAGGGGAAGCGACCAAGCACAAGAACCTCAAGAAAACCACTCCATTTTTCGCCCATTACTGCGAGTGCATTTCCTTCGCACCTTGTAGAAATGGCTAAATCAGAGCAGTACGACCTCATAAGGGACTACCCATTTTACCTGGGTAACCTAGATGTTAAGACTAGCCGTACCCAAAAGTCAATGTTTATCCTTGCAATCAGTAAGAGTTTTTCCAAGATATTCTTCCGTTCCGCCGTCACGACCCCTGCAATCGGAGGAGTCGATCGACGGCGGCACCGACCGCCGCCGCGGCGAAATCGGCCTCTCCCTCGGTGTTGAACCGCCCCAAACCGAACCGCAAACTGCCACGGGCCTCGTCGATCGAAAGCCCCAACGCTTGCAGCACGTGGCTCGGTTCGGGATTGGCCGAGGTGCAAGCCGCTCCGCTGCTGACGGCCAGATCCTTGATGCTCATCATCAGCGCTTCGCCGTCGACACCAGCGAACGCAAGGTTGAGATTTCCCGCCAGCCGCCAGTCCGGCCGATCGAGCCGCGGACCGTTGAGCGATACGCCCGGCGTCGATTCAAGGATCGCCGCCGCCAGCCGATCGCGCAACCGCCGCAGGCGCGATTGCTCTTCGTCCATCTCCGCCAGTGCTATCTCGACTGCCTTGGCAAACCCGACGATCCCCGACACGTTGAGCGTGCCGCCGCGAAGACCGCCTTCCTGCCCGCCACCGGTAATCTGCGGATCCAATCGCACGCTCGGCGTCCGCCGCCGCACGTACAACGCGCCAACGCCCTTAGGCCCATACAGCTTGTGGGCCGACATGCTCATCAAGTCGACGCCGAGCGCGTCGACGTCCACGGCGAGTTTGCCCACGGCCTGCGTCGCGTCGCAGTGAAAGGGGACGCCCCGCTGGCGACAGATCGCGCCGATCTCGGCGAGGG
>JBBDYI010000004.1:9063-9768 GCA_040901705.1 Pirellulales bacterium
CGCGCCGACTTCGTTGTTGGCCAGCATGACCGACACCATCGCCGTATCGTGGCGAATCGCCGCGGCCACTTCGCCGACGTCGACGATGCCCGCGTCGTCCGCGCCGCGCTGCTTGACGCCGACCAGCGTGATGTCGTATCCGCGGCGGCCCAGCCGCGCGATCGGATCGAGGACCGCCTTGTGCTCGGTGGTGACGGTCAGCAGGTGATCGCCGCGTCGCCTCGGCCGCTCGGCGACGCCACGGATCGCCAGATTGTCGCTCTCCGTCGCGCCGCTCGTGAATACGATCTCTTTCTCGCCGGCTCCGATGGCGGCGGCGATCGTCGCCCGCGCCGCATCGACGGCGTCACGAGCCTCCCATCCGAACGGATGATTCACGCTGCCGGCATTGCCGAATTTCTCCGTAAAGTACGGCAGCATCGCCTCCACCACGCGCGGATCGACCGGCGTCGTCGAGTGATGATCCATGAACACGGGCAAGCGAAGCATGAAATAGCGATCGGGGATTGGCGAAGCAATTAGCCCCCGGTGAACACACCGGGGGCAATCGAGCAACAAAGCACAAGCGACGTCGTGTTGAGGTCGACCGCCCCTTATCTTAGACCCGCTAAGAAAACCCCGCCACGCGCGCGGACCGGCACTCGCCGCAAGAGTGTGAGCGTCTCGATTGTGGGTGGAAAATCGGGTCTATTGACGGTAGTGGGC
>JBBDYI010000005.1:0-7145 GCA_040901705.1 Pirellulales bacterium
GGGTCGCCCTCGATCTACACAATCCGATCGACCAGCATCAACGGCTCGTCCGGCAGCCGCACCCGCGTCGGCACCTTGTCGGCCTCGGCGAACATCGGCCCCAACACGGCGGCGATCGAACCCGTGGCGAACTCCAGGCACTGATCGCGATCCAGCCGCCGCGGCGGTTCTCCGCTCGTCCCAAGACCCATCGGCGAGGCCGCGCCGCCCGCATGCTCTCGCCCGTAGTCATCGCCCCTCGTCCGCGACTCGCTGGGCGGCTCAACAACAGCACTCCCGGCGCTATCCAAGAACCTCGCCGCGCGCCACGCTCGCGCCTTTGCGGTCACGGTTGTCGTCCGCGCGGAAAGTAGCAGATATCGCTCCTCAGCCAATGACTTTTCGCGTTCGGTCTCGACGATTCGTTCGACAATTCGCCCCCGCCGCTCGGCCGCGGCCAGCAATCGCGCTCGTCGTTCGTCGCCAACGCCACACGCGAGCAAAGCCGAAGCAACCTGCCCGCCGCCGACAACCTGGTTCGAGCGCGCGACACGCCCGCCGCCGCCTACGTCACCGCCTACGTCACCGCCTCGCAACCGCGCTCCCCCATCTGTAAAATCTGCGTCATCTGCGGATAAAGTATTGCCCGTATCGGCACGGCCGCTCGGCGTTTGGGCATAGCCGCTCGGCGTCGCCAACGATGCCATCTCAAACGACGTTCGATGCACGTCGATCCGCATCGTGCGTCGCCCCGTCGCGTCTGCATCTCCGCAAGAGACCTCGTCCGCTGCGTCGTACAGCGGCGCGAGATCGACCGGATAACCCTCCGCCGCCAGAACCGCCAGCACGCGCAGCAGCGCCGCGTGACTTCGCAGAGGGGCCACGCACAACGGCAGCGCGACGTGCTCGCGGCCGCCGCCCACTGCCCCAAGTGTCTCGCCGATCATCCGCGTGCAGCTCGCTCCCGGCCCGATCTCCAAAAAGAATCTCGCTCCGTCCGCGTATGCCGTCTCGATCACCTGCGTGAAATCGAACGCGGCCACCGCTTGCGCCACGATCGAATCGGCCGCGGCATCGCTCGCCAATTCGTAGCTGCGGCCCCACGAACCACTGTAAAACCGCACGCCCTCCGGCGGATGCGTCGGCAGCAGATGCAGCCGTCGATAATCCTCCGCCACGCATCGCGCGACCTCGCAATGCACCGTCGTCACGCCGTCGATCGCGTGCCACGCGCATCCCAAATCGGCAACCAACCGCTCGACCGCCGCCCGTTGTCCGCCGACGACGCATTCCCGCGGCGTATTGACGATCAGCAGATACGCGCGCGCCTGTCCCGTGGTTTCCAGATGCTCAAGCGCTCTACGGACTTCCTCGGCCGGCCGATCGACCATGCCCAGCCGCCAATCGACCGCTTCGTCGTCCGGCAAGTTCCACGTCCGCCGCGCCGCGCGGCACGGCCCGGCGAGTTCCTCCGTAAACAGCGGCGAGCGCTCCATCCGCCGCAGCATGTCGTCGCGATCCCGCCACGCCCGCAGCGAAAACAGCGCCGCCGATTCGCCCAAACTGTATCCGATCGCCGCGCCGGGCCGCACGCCAAACCGCGCCAACACGTCGGTCACCAGCGCGCCGAGCCAGACTTGCCCAAACGCCACGTCGGCCTCGCGGATTTCGCCACGGCTGCCGGCCGTCCAGAATTTTCCGCCGGCGAATTGATCGGCCAGCCGCTCGTTTTCCTCGTCGAGCCGCCGCATCACGTCCGGCCATTCGACCGCCCAATCGCGTCCCATGCCCAGGAACTGGCTGCCCGCGCCGGGATACACGAACGCCAGCGACGACCAGGGCCGCGATCCGCCGCGCACGAGCAACGGCCGCGGCGAGAACGCAATGTTGTCGCGACGGAGCGTTTCGCCGCCGAGCACGGCTCGCCGCGCGTCGCCGACGATCGCGATCAGCTCACGCCGGTCGCGCACCACGAGCGACGCGCACAACCGCCCTGCGCCGGACGTCCACGCCGCGTTGCCCTCGCGCCACGCCCGCGCCGCTAGGGAATGAATCGACTCGTCGCCGCTCGCGCGAGCCTGCGATTCCAAACGATCGAGCGCCGCGAGAACCTCGGCCGGACCGTCGCCGCAAACCAGGATCAACGCTTCGCGCCGCGGCTGATCGCCAAGTCCCGAATCGCGAATACCGAGTCCCGTCCGCTCGCCGCCCCGCGTAGCTTCCTCCACCACCATGCCCACCTCGCCGCCGCCGACCGACCGCGTCATCACCGTCGCCCGCCGCGGCCCGTCCGCCCGATTGTGCAACCAATACTGCGGCTGTCGCACCGCCGGCGACCCCGCCTTGTCGCCCTCCGACGACACCGGCAATCGCTTCCGATCGAGCGCCAAACAAGCCGCCACGAACGAAACCATCCCGCTCGCCGCGCCGCAGTCGCCGAGTCGCCCCGCCTCGAAGCCGCCGGAGTCGTTCACGTCGCCGATCGGTCCGCCGCTCGTGGTCGTGACATCGCCGAGCACGGCATACACGCGATCGCCGTCGGCCACCGCGTCGTCGAGCCGCTTGAGAATCACCGCCGCCGCGCCGTCGGCAACGACTTTGTCGCCTGCGTCGCCGCCGGCAAGCATTGCCCGCATGTCGCACGGCAAATCGACCGCGCCGGCCAGCGCGACACGCAATTCGCCTAGTTCGAGCGCACGTCGGGCCGCAATCACCGCGTGCAACCCCGACGCTTCCTCCGAAGAAATCGCAAAACTTGGCCCACCAACGCGCAGCAGCCTCGCCACGCGACTGGCCACGATCCCGCCCAGCGCCCCCATCGTCCGATTGGCCGACAGCGGCGGCGAAACTTCGTCGCGCAGCTCCGCCAGCCAAGCGCCGAACGTCGGGCCGTCGGTCGCGCGCCCCGATTCCCGCGCCCAGCGCCGCGCATGCTCCGGCAGCGCCCACCGCAAATGAAAATTCGTCGTGTTCATGTCGAGCTCGATGCCCACGAACACGCCCATGTCGACGCGTCCGCCGGCCGGCGCGTCGTTCACGGCAATGCCCGCGTCCTCCATCGCCGCGTACGCGACTTCGAGCATCAACAACTGCTGCGGCAACATCTCGGCCAGTTCGGCCGGCGGAATGCGGTATTGGTCCGTCGGCACATCGAGCGCGGCGATGCGAAGGTCGCGGGGCAGTGGATCGTGGTCAGTGGGTAGTGGAACGTGGGCAGAGTTATCGCTGAGCGTCGGCGGCGTCGGATCGTGTTCGCCAAACACGCGACGGGCAACGGCCTTTGCGTCGACCCAAGGTCCAACGTGCGCCGCAACGCCAATGACCGCAATCGGGCAGCCAATGTTGGAATCTAGCGCCTCTGGCACGCCATCAGGGGTCACCAATCGGCGTACAGCCGACATCGCCCCTCCGCGCTGCCCACTACCCACTGACCACTGACCACTTTCCCGCCACTCCTCCAGCACCAAATGCGCATTGATCCCGCCAAACCCGAACGCGCTCACGGCCGCGCGGCGCGGTTGGCCATCCATGCGCTTCGGCCACGGCGTCGCCTCGCCGAGCACGCGGAACGGACCGCCGTCGAGCGACACGTCCCGCGCCGGCCGTTCGAAGTTCGCCGACGGCGGCAGCGTCTCGTGCTGCATGGCCAGCAGCGTCTTCACCAAGCCCGCCGCGCCCGCGCCGGTAAGCAGATGTCCGACGTTGCTCTTCACCGAGCCGATCGCGCATCGCCGCCCGACTTCGGCTTCGCGCCACAACGCGCTCATGCTGCGAAACTCGACCGCGTCGCCGATCGGCGTGCCAGTGCCGTGGCATTCGACCAGATCGACCTCGTGCGGCGCGAAACCGGCCGCGCGATAGGCCGCTCGCATCGCCCGCAGTTGCCCTTCGCTGTCGGGCGACATCAAATTGCCGCCCACGTCGTTCGACAGCCCGCAACCGGCGATGACTGCGTAGATGCGGTCGCCATGAGCCAGCGCGTCGTCGAGCCGCTTGAGGACGAACACGCCGGCCCCTTCGCCGACGACGAGTCCATCGGCCCGATGATCGAACGGCGCGCAGCGTCCCGACGCCGACAGCGCCCGCAGTTGCGAAAAGCCCATTTGCGTATACAAACAATCCGGCCGCGACACCCCGCCGGCCAGCATCGCGTCGGCCCGTTGGGCGAGCAACTCGTCGGCGGCCAGCTTGACCGCATACAGAGACGATGCGCACGCGGCATCCAGGGCGTAAGCCCCGCCGCGAAGTCCCAATGCCGCGGCGAGCAAACCGGCCGGCAGTCCGGCGACGTAACGATTCAGACAAAGGGGTTCGGGATTCAGGCCACCGCTCAATAAGATGCGTTCCGCCAATTGGGATGCACCGCTTGTCGGCAGCGCGATGTTGCCGACGATCACACCCACGCGCAGCCGGTCGATCGGCCGCATGACCGCATCGGCCCACGCCTCGCATCCCGCAATCACGAGCAAGCGATACAGCGGGTCGAGCCGCGCAAGAACGTCGACGTCAAGCGTAGCACGAGCGGACAGGCCGCCAACGCCAACCTGCTGAACCGCGTTGGTCAGCCGCGACTCGCTTGTCTGCTCGTCGTCGAGAAAGCAGCCGTACGGCGAATAAACTCGATCCGGCGCGACGCCCTCGGCAACCGCCTCGTCGACGCGCAATGTCCACCGCCCCGGTGGAGCGCGGCGCACGGCGGTATTGCCCGACGAAACCATCCGCCAAAACGCGGCCAGGTCCGCCGCGCCCGGCAACACGGCCCCCATACCAACGATCGCGATGCGCGTGCGGGTATCGATCATGGACGGGGGCGCGGAACTGGGCACGAGGAACTGGGGGCAGGGGGTCGACAGCCCGATCAACGAGCGAACCTTCCGGGCGACCATTCGGGCGAAAAGCCGCGAAAACCGAAAAAACAGCAGCGATGGTCGACGTTGTTACGGGTAGTGTAACCTCCCACGGCCCAAGTTGCCGAGGGATTACGACTCGATATCGAGACCATGACGCCAAGATGATGCCGGAAGTTGGCTCGCACCAACCGGACTGCCGGCCCCGGCAACTCGCCTCGACGTGCCGCCGCCGGCCCGCTGGATGCTACAATACCCGCGGTCACGCGATGATTCGAGCCGATCGGCCTTGCTATGTCGTTTCCGCCCATCGGCGATTGTTGGTTTCTCACCGGGGCGACGGCTTGCGGAAAGTCGGCGCTGGCGTTGCCATTGGCCGAGCGGCTCGGGGCAGAGATTCTTTCGCTCGATTCGATGGCCGTCTACCGCGGGATGGACATCGGAACGGCCAAGCCCACCGCCGACGAGCAGCGGCGCGTGCCCCATCATTTGATCGATCTGGTCGAGCCAGGCGAAGAGTTCAGCATCGCCGAATACGTGGCCGCAGCCCATCGGGCCGTAGGCGACGTAATCGGGCGAGGCCGCGTCGCGCTCTTCGTGGGCGGGACGCCGCTGTATCTCAAGGCGCTATTGCGCGGCTTGTTCGTCGGCCCGGCGGCCGATTGGGAGTTTCGCCGGCGGATGGAAGCCGAAACGGCGAAATTCGGCGACAATCATTTGCACGCCCGACTCGCAACGGTCGACGCCGCGACCGCGGCGCGGCTTCACCCACGCGATCGGCGGAGGATCATTCGGGCGCTGGAAGTGTTCGAGCAGACGGGCGAACCAATCAGTTCGTTGCAAGGACAATTCGATCGCGCACGGCCAGCGGCGGAATGTAAGTGTTTTGTAATCGAACGACCGCGCGACGAATTGACCGCGCGAATCGATGATCGCGTCGATGCAATGTTCGCGGCGGGTCTAGTCGATGAGACGCTCCGGTTACTCGCTGCCGGTCATACGCTGAGCCGGACGGCCGCTCAGGCGGTCGGCTACCGCGAAGTGATCGAACACTTACACGGCGAGCGCGACTTGGCGGCGACCGTCGAATTGGTCAAGCTGCGAACGCGGCAGTTCTCCAAGCGGCAGATGACTTGGTTTCGTAGCTTGAGCGAGTGCCACACCATCTCGGTAAGCAGTGCGGACGACGCGCCGCAACTTGTCGAACGACTCGTCGCCGCGGGCGAGTCGAGACAATGACGAAATGCGACGCATCGATTGCCCTGCTAGAACGGCTTGACGATCGTAAGCGTGGCGATCGTGCCTTGCGATCGGTCGCGGGCGCCGAATTCCCACCAGTAGCGCAAGTGGTATCCGAACTTGTATTTGGTGGAGAAGTATTGCACTTCGGGGCCGATGCCGAATACGCGGTCGCGGGTGTTGACGTAGTCGATACCGGTGCCGGCGTCGAGTTTGGTTTGCCACGAGCAATAGCCCGACACGCCGACGTCGAGGACTTTTTCGACGTTGCGGGCCAGGCCCCACTCGAACGAGAAGTTGTCGCCGGGCGTAATGTCCACGTCGCGGCGGCGGCCGCACATTTCGTAGCGCGACAGAGCGGAGAGACTCCACGTGCGGTCGTCGTCGAAGTAATAGGTGCCCGCCACGCCGACGTAGTTGGTCCAATATCCCTTGCCGGGCAGCGCGGGACGGGCGTCGTTGCGCTCGGCCGTCGGGGCGAAGAACCCGTACAAATAGCCGAAATCGTACCGCGGCTTGTGCCATTCGATGACGAACGGTTCGACGTTGATGTCGGCGATGCGGAAGGCGCTGTCGCGGACGCCGTACGCGCCGATACCCATGTCGACGCCGACCAACGGCAGGACGGCGTTCCACGCGAAGTCGGCGCCGAGAATCTTGTATTCGGTGACGTGGATGAAGCGGTGGACGTTCGCGTAGCCGTTGACGTCGAGGCCAAGGCCGACGCCGCCGGGGCCGGTTACGGTATCGCCGTTTAAGTCGATGTTTCGGCGAGCTTCGTACAGCCGGTTATACATCAGCCAGTAGTGGCCCGGCGGCGGAACCGTGCCGGCTTTGAGGCCGGAAGTGCCGTTAGGATAAGGCGCGGTTTCCTGGGCCGAGGTGGTGGTAACAAGCAACAGGGTAAGGAGAAGCACGACGCACGCGACGAGGTTTGCCGAACACCGATTTGTCGCAGGTCGGCTAATCATCAGTCCCCCGTTGCGGCACGGTCTCCGGACCGTGTCGCTGTTGCGACCGAAGGTTCCCGCTGATTCAACGAGACCTTCGGTCGACCAAAGTGCCGCGGTCGGGAGACCG
>JBBDYI010000005.1:7155-9731 GCA_040901705.1 Pirellulales bacterium
ACAACGCTTGTTGGTCAAGAGACCTGTGGCACGATCCTGCTTCGTCGATTTAGAACTTCACGCGGAGGCCGAATTCAACGCCGTGCGTCCATGCGCCGTTGGGATTGAACACCGGCGCGCCAGGTCCTGCGAACGGGGCCGACGCGAATGTCAACTCTTCACCGTGGAAGTATCGGTAGCCGCAGAAGAATTCGGTCCGCTCGCCGAGCGGGCGGCTGGCTCCTACGCGGAATTGATAGGCGAACGGCATGTTGCTGGTGGCGTTGATCGGCGTCGTCGCGAAGGCGCCGCCGATGGTTTGGAAGAATTCGGGGTTCAAGCCGTTGAGGTCGGACTGGTAAATGCCGATGCCCGCCCCGACGTAGGGCTTCCAGCACCAGCCGTCGATTTCGATGTCGTGATAGACGTTGAACATGAATGCCTTGAGGTTGACATTGCCGACGGTCGGGCTGGAAAGACCCGCGGCGCCGGCGGTCGTGCACTCGTTGTTCATAAACGAGTATTCGGCTTCGAGGCGGAACATGTCGAAGCGGTAGCCGAGAGCGGCATTCATGCTGAAACCGCCGTCGAACTCGATGAACGTGCGGGCGTCGGACGCTTCGTGAACCGTTTCGCGCTGTTGCCATCCGCCCATGATGCTGACGTACCAGCGATCGCAACCACGAGCGGCGGCGCAGCCATAGTCGCACGAATTACAACCGCAATCGCCGCCACCGCCGCACCCGCATCCGCCGACGTCGGCGACCGGCGGAGCCACTGCCGACTCGTCGCCGGATTGGCTCGCGTAGTTGACGGGTTGAATCGTTGGGAAGCGGAAGAAGCTGGACGAAGTTGGCTCTTGGTAGGGAACGTTCCGGCCAGGGAAAGTTTGCGCGGCCAGCGGCGAACCAGTGCTAACGAATGCAAAGCAACCGAGCGCGGCGATCGCCACCATGCGACGCCATGTGTTCTGTGCGCGCAACATCAGCGGACTCCTTTTTTGGGGAGAGGTTGAAGCGTACCGGCCAAGAATCGCGTCGGGCCACTGCCCTGTGCCTTGGCGGACCGGAAGTTGGAATCGGGCGGGAAGGCGTAACGGTCAGGCAAGCCGTGCGGCCGTGGCGGGACCATCGGGGTGGCGAGGCGCACGGAGCATCGACGATTGCGATCCGCCTATGGCGGATGCAACGCTGAAGCACGCTTATCATCGTCCTGCCGCAGAATCCTACATGAACGAATCTGCGAAGGATGGGGATGCTGCGGCTTGTCGCGAAACGCGCGAAGGTGACGCGCCGCTAGGCCATGCCGCCGGTACGGGCTTCGAATGGCGATGCCGCACGCGCCGGCGCGATCGCCAACTCACCGTCGTCGACGAACTTGACGCCTTTCATCACGTCGGGCAGCGCCTTGATCATCTGCAAAAAACCGAACACGACGATGCCGTGGTGCGCTCCGAGCGGAAAGTCGAACAAGCCTTCGACCGTCGTGGCCAGCACTTCGAGCAATCCGGTCACCAACAAAATCAATCCGGCAAGCAGATTCAACGCAGGATGATGCGCGATGCGGTGCAGCGTTTGCAGGGCTTGTTGGCGAATCATCTGTTTCTCGGCGTGAAAGTTATCGGCCGCGGCTGACCTCTATAAGCGAAATCCGACAATGGGCTAGAGCGCGTGTCGATACCCGCCCTAGAATGGTGGCAGATTCGGAGAAAACTTTCGTTCCGGCGGGTCTCGAAATACGCTCAGGAAATATACCTCATGCATTCCGCCAGGCCGTCGGTTCGCGCTTGGACCGCCCTGGCGGCGCGCTTGGCGAGATTCGGCGAGACTGCGATGATCTGGAAGGAAATCGCTTGCGACTGATACTTGATCCCAGTTCGTGGCCGAACGAGTTGCGCGGCGGCGCCGTGGCGATCGGCAATTTCGATGGCGTCCACATCGGGCATTCGCGGATCGTCGAAGTGCTATTGGCCGAGGCGCGCCGCGTGGGTGGGCCAGCCGTCGTGTTTTCGTTCGATCCGCATCCCGTGCGGCTGTTGCGGCCGGCCGATGCGCCGCCGCCGCTGACTTGGACCACGCGGAAAGCGGAACTGCTGGCGCGATTAGGCGTCGACGCCTTGCTCGCCTATCCGACCGACGAGGCACTGTTGGAGTTGTCGGCCGCGGAGTTTTTCGAGCAAATCGTCGTCGCGCAAATCGGTGCGCGGGCGATGGTCGAGGGGCCGAATTTCCGATTTGGCAAAGGGCGCAACGGGACGGTCGAGAGCCTGGCGCAAATGTGCGCGGCCGACGGCATGTCCTTGCAAGTGGTCGAGCCGGTCGAGGCTGGCGGCGAGATCGTTTCCAGTTCGCGGATTAGGACGCTGATTGCCGCGGGGGACATCGACGCGGCCAGGACGCTGTTGACCGAACCGTATCGGATTCGCGGCATGGTCGTGCATGGCGCGGGCCGCGGCGCGACGATCGGCTTTCCGACCGCGAACATCGCGGCCGTCGACACGCTCGTTCCGGGCGTAGGCGTCTACGCGGGCCGCGGATGGCTGCGATCGAGCGGCGGGATGAAACCGGGCGGCGAGTCGTGGCCGGCGGCGATCAACG
>JBBDYI010000006.1:0-14433 GCA_040901705.1 Pirellulales bacterium
CCACCGCGCATTACGGCCCAAGGACTTACGTCGACAGTTGGGGAAGTTGGGCTAGACCCCGCGCCGCCGCTCCAGGCCGAATGACTTCGAAATGTCGTGCCGGAGTATTACCCAACGACGGGGCATGACCGACAGGGTGCGTCTAGAAACGAAGTATTAATCGTGCTATTCGTGGCGCAAAGCTTCGATCGGGTCGAGATACGCGGCCTGTCGCGCGGGATAGACGCCGAATAGCAGGCCCACGCTCAGTGATATGAACAGCGACAAGAACACCGACCACGGTGCGATCCGCGGTTCGAGCGTGTAGACGATTTCGGGCAGTAGATCGGGCGAAACCATCGACAGCAGCGCCCGTCCGCCGCGAAACGCCGGTCCGCACAGCAGCCCAAATAGCACGCCCAGTAGTCCGCCGCTGGCGGTGAGCACTACGGTTTCGCTGAGGAACTGTTGGACGATGTGCTTGCGTTTCGCGCCCAATGCTCGGCGGATGCCGATTTCGCGAGTGCGTTCGGTGACGGTGGCGAGCATGATGTTCATAATGCCGATACCGCCAACAAGCAGCGAGATTCCGGCGATGACCACCAGAAGCACATTGAACATCGCCCGCGTCCGTTCGGCCTGGCGGAGCAGTTCCTTGGGCACGACGACGGCGTAATCTTCGTTGGCGTGATACTTCCTGAGCATCGCCGTAATGATGGCGGCGGTCTCGTCGACGTTTTCGAGTTCGTCGACGGTCACGGTGATCTGGCTCAATTCGACCATTTCGCCCTGGAATTCGCCGCCAACGCGGTTCATGACGAGATCGCCGACGCGGCGGCGAAGTGTCTGGAGTGGAATGTACGCGTCGAGGTTGTAGTCCCGCGCGTCGAGGCTGCCGCCGATGGCCGCCGAAGCGGTGCGGGACCGCGTCTGTCCGACGACCGTATAGAATTCGTTGCCGACCCAAATCGTCTGGCCAATGGGGTCTTCGTAAGGAAACAATCGGCGGGCGGTGTCGTCGGCAAGCACGACGATTTTCTCGCCGCGATCGCGGGACGTCAGCCAGCGGCCGCGGGCGATCTGGAGTTGGTTGAGTTCGAGATAGTGCTCGGAACAGCCTACCAGCTTGGCGTCGACGGCGCGATTCTCCCTGCGCAACTCGAAGCGCAGTTCACGCATCGGCACGGCGTGCTCAACGCTGGGAAGGTTCGACAGGATGCGATCGTAGTCGGCTCGCAGCAGTCCGTACGTCTTCACGCGGCTGTTGCGGTCTCGGTCGTCGCGATTGTAGTTCGGCTGTTTGCTACGGACGATGATATTCTTCGCGCCGAGATCGCGAATTTGTTGTTGCGCGCTCTGGCTAACGCCCTCGCCCATGGCGACGAGCCAGATAACGGTCGTCGTGCCGATGAAGATGCCCAATGCGGCCAGACCGGCCCGCAATTTGTGCAACATCAGGCTCTTGAGGCCGAGTTGAACGGTATGGAATGCGGAGCTGTTCACGTCGTCGTCGCTCGCGGGAAGTTTGATTCCATCGACCGTTTCGCCACAGCGCAGCTACTGCTGCTTCGCGCCGAGAAATCGCTCGATGGCGGCTTGGGCCTCGCTGGCGTCGACTTTGCCGTCGCCGTTCGCGTCGGTGGCGGCGAAATGCTGGCGGTCCTTCTCGGCGTATTCGTCGATCGTGAGCACGCCGTCGCCGTTTTTGTCGGCCAGTTTGACGAGTTGCTCGCCGGAGATTTTCGCCGGCTTGCCGGATCCGCCCTTGGCGTCGCTCGATGGTTTGGCGGCGGCGTCCGGCGACGCCGCGTCCTCGCCGGGTTGCTTCGACTCGGCCGCGTCGGCTTTTGCATCCGGCTTCGCCTTGCCATTCGATTCGTCTTGCGATTCGCCGAGGGGCTTCATCGCCTCGCGCTGGGCGTCGTCGATGAAAGCCAACGGGTTCAACACGACCTCGTCGTCTTCTTTCAAACCCGCCTCGACGACGATGAATTGATCGTTGGTGTCGCCCAATTCCAACCAGCGGCGAGCACAACCTTCGCCATCCTTGACCCAGCACGAGAACTTTTTCTCGTGCTCGACGACCGCCGCCACGGGAACCGCGACGACGTTCTCGTGCCGCGCCATGACGATCTCGACCTCGGCGCTCATGCCCGGCTGAGATCCTTGTGCGTATCGAGTTCGACGATGGTGTCGTACTTCACGACGTTGCCGGTCCACCAGCCGGCGGGCCGCGTGACCGAAGCGACGGACGCCACTTTTCCGTCGATGGTTTCGTCTCGCAGCCGCACGATGGCCGGCATGCCCTTCTTGATGCGGTCGACCTTCGATTCGTGAATCCCGACCTTGACTTGCATTTTCGTGAGGTCGGGGATCATCAGTAGTAACTGATCCTCGCGGACGTTCGCGCCTTCCTCGATGTCCGGCGTTTCTTTCCATTGAGCCGCGGAAGGATAAATCACCATGCCGCCGGCGCTAGCGAGGATGACGCAGTTTTCGAGTTGCTGCTCTTCGCGATCGAGCCGGGCCTTCTCCAAATCGAGCGAGGCCTTGTCCGACGCAAGCTTGGCCTCGGCGGCCTTGAGCGCACTTTCGAGTACTTCCATCTGCTTGGCTTTGGTGAACCGCATGAGCACGTCGATCTCGGTTTTCTTCAGCTCCAATTCGAGATTCGACTGTTTGAGTGTGAACTCGTTTCGTTCGACCTCCAGTTCGCTGACGTAGCCTCGCTTGAACATGCGCCGCGAGTGGTCGAGGATGGTTTTGGCGGCGCGGAGATTCGCCTCGCCGATGGCCAGGTCTTTTTCGAGCGTCTTGAGCGCCGCGCGGTACGTGCCCTCGACGTACTCCGTGATGGCGATTTTCGCGACTGCGGTGTCCGCTTGCGATTGCGTGTGCGTCGCCAGTGCGCGTTGGTAGGCGATCTTTTGCTGGTTGATGTTGTCCTCGATCGTCGAGGTATCGAGTTTGACCAACTCATCGCCGGGCTTGACTTCGGTTCCGGCGTCGATCACCCACAGCACCGTGTTCGTGCCGCGGACCTTGCACTTGATCTCCGTGTTGTCAGAGCTTTCCAGTGTGCCCTGCTCGGTCACCGACACGATGACGTCGCGGCGCGCAATGGTATGCGTCAATTGGGGACCGGATTCGCTGCGCGACGACGCGCCGGCGATCAGCGCGGCAACCGTGGCGACGACGGCAACGGCGGCAACGATCAGCACGCCCCGTTTCCACCACCGCGAGGGCGAGCCGGGCTCTCCGAGAACGAACGCCCGTTCCTCATGTGCATCGCGCGCGGCATGGGACTCGTGGATTTCGTATGCTTCGTGCGTTTCCGCCTGAATGTCCGTCGCCATATTCGGCCTTCCTTACGGAAGCAATCGTGCGTCGCCGCCACGTTGCGCCGGCGCTGCACTCATTTTAGCCGCTGGGCGAGCAAAAGGCACGGCGTCTTGGCGAAATGGCCTGCATTAAATCCGCGGCGACGGCAACGTTTTCGTATCCGTTCGTAACCGAGCGCATCCAACCTCGGCGCGGATTGCCTCACGAATGACGACGATTGGGCTGGTTCGGCCGTCAGGGAACGGGAAACAGACGCTGAACCTTCGCCGATCCAGCGTCGGGCGGGGACGCCGTTCGCAACGGATTCGCTGTCGCGTCTTGCGGCGGCAATTCGGCCAACTCGATCCATTCGACGGGAATCGCCGGCGGAATCGGCAGTTCTTCGAGACCGCGATCGTTGGCGGGCGATTCGCTTTCGATCGCTTCAAGCGCGTCCCCGCCGCGGAGCGGATCTTCGATCCAGCGGCCTTCGTCGTCGAGCGTCATGATCCCCAATTCGCGGGCGAGCCTTACGCGCGCCGCGTAGTAGTTAAGCCAGACGCTCATGAAGTTGTTTTGCGTATTGCGCAGGTCCGACAACGCCGTCAGCAGACTCGTGGCGGCCGTCGGGCCGAACTGAAGCGGCGGCTGTCCCGGCGGCGGCGGCGGCAATGGGCGGTTGAGTTCCTCGCGCGTGAGGTCGACGCGGCGGATTGAAATCGCCACCGCGCGGCGTTGAATCTCCAGATTCAGCCGTAGCTGTTCGATTTGGCGCAGCAGCGCGCGCATTCCCAAATGCATTCCGTCGACGCCCTGGATGAACGCTCGGCGACTGCGCTGATAGTCGATCAGCGACTGGCGATAGTTGTTGCGTTCGAGCAGACGCGTGAAAGGGGCGTCGAACTGAACGCCCGCCTGGACGGTCGAATTGTGCCCGTCGAAGCTCAACGGGTTGTTCCGCGTGGTCCGCATGTCGCCGCGCATCGCCACCGACACATTGGCTTGCAGGGCATCGGCATTGAAGGCAATCAGCCGCCAACTATCGACGAGCGACGCGCGGCCGTTCATGAAGTCCAATCGGTTGTCGAGCGCGATCCGCATCGCCGTGTGCGAATCCATTACCACTTCATCGACGGTAATCGCTTCGAGCCGCGCCCGGGCTTGTACGAGGCTCGCTTCCTGAGCCAGGCGATAGATGTCTCCGAGCCAGACAACCAAAATGTGGACGGCGGCTGCCTTGGTTTGCTCGGAAAGGCCGTCGCCGATCGACGTCAGCGCGGCGTCGGCTTTCTCGAATTGTGCTGCGATTGCCTGAAACGCCTCGTGCAGGGTCTCGCGCTCGCGGCGAAAGCCCTCCTTTTCCGCGTCCGACATAATCTTCTCGCGGATCGGCACGGCGTGCTCCATTCGCGCCAGGTCGGCCTCGATCTCGTCGAGTTGCCGCCGCATCGGCCCGACCTGGTCGCGGGCTTGGGCCAACATGCCGCGGATCGTTTCGACGCCGGCGTCGTCGCTGAGCGTGCCGAGACGGTCTTGCGAGTCGGTGATGGCGGCTTCGACGGTCGTTGCTTGCGGCGTGACGAGTTGGAATTGGCGAATCAGGCTGTCGTCGAGTTCGACCGGCAGGTCTGGCGGCAGGCCGAGCGTGCCGGTCTTGAACGCATCGAGCGAGAATTCGAATGCATTGCGCGTTTGCAGTAGATTCGCCCGTTCGGTTTCGATGCTCTGGCGGAACTGGTCGACTTGCACGAGATCGATCACGCCGGCCCGCAGATGGTCCTCCAGAAGCGAGAGCGTGCGCAGTTGCAGCGTGAGGCTGTCCTCCGTGTTGCGGATTTGCTGGAGCTGCTGCAACAGTCCGATGTATCCTCCGACGGTTCCCGCGCCGCCGCCGGCAAAACCGGCGCCAGAACCGGTTCCGCCGCCCGCGCCGCCGAATCCGCCGCCGCCGAAGGCCGAGCCGCCGACGCCGCCAAATCCGCCCGCGCCTTGTCCGGTGAATCCGGTGAGTCCCGTTCCGCCGAAGAAACCGCCGCGGCGCTGGGGTCCGGCGACGCCCAGATCGCCGATGGCGACTTGCGTGAACAGGCCCTGGCGATATTGATAGTACGCCCGCACGTTGGCCAGCAAGGCGCGTTCGACGATCGTCAATTGTTCTAGCGCGACGTCCTTGCCCGCGCCGCGCAACAACGGCTGTACGATGCTGGCGTTGAGAATCGACCCGGCGAAGTTGATGTCTCCCTGCGTGAACTCCCACGTGAACGAGTTGGCGATGCCGACGAGCAATTCGCCCGCGGTTGCGAAACGGCGGTGCATCTGCAGGACGTTGCCGCTGCTGCCGCCGCCGGGAAAGCCGAGGGTGCCCGCTCCGCGCCCGACGGAGAAGAGATTGCTCTCCCCGCCGGACGTGCGGTTGCCGTCGTGGCGATAGACCGCATCGAAGCCGCCGAAGAACTGCGAATCGAGGCGAAACCGCTCGGTTGTGACGTCCAGGGCGGAAAGATACAGCGTTTCGAGCTGCGACTGGTGCGAGGGAGAATGAATGTACAACAGCCGTAGCGAGGAATCGAGCGTGAGCTTGACCGAACCGTCGGGCGCGAGGTCGATGTACTCGCCGAGCGCGTCGCGCCAAGTCGGATTCTCCAACTCGAGGCGCTGGCCGTTGTCGTTCCAATGTCGCCAGCCCGGTATCCCGTCGACCACCTCCATGTACACGTGCGATGCCGGGTCGTCCGGCGGCATCGGCGGACGGTCTGGATCGAACGGGTCGAAATAGCGGCTCCGCGGATCGACGTCGATGTTATACGTAGGCACATTCCACCGCGGATCGTCGTTTCGCTCCGCAATGACTTCGTAGGCCTGGCGGTCGGCTTGCGTGCGGTACCGCGATCGCGAGCAACCCGATACCGCGACGCCGGCGCATAGACATGCGACCAGGACGAACCAGGCATTGCGAGGGCCGGCGATGGGAAACATGACGTTGTGGCAAGCCCGCGGCACCGTCGGTGCGGGCCAGTAGCGGAAGCTCCGCGGTTGAAGTGATGCCGACGTGTAAGCAGAATCGCCAACGGCGAACGAACCCGCGTGCGACGCGACCGCACGGGTCCACCATCGTTGCATATCGTTTGGCCGGGTTTGCCGTCTTTAACGAATATGACGAAAGTGCGGGTGGTTGGGGCCAGCCAATGTCGATCGCACGAACCGGTCGACCGACGTCGGCCCGACGGCCCGATCGATTCGCGTGTATGGTGAGTTGGTCCGCGATTCCCACTGGTCGACAAACCACCGGTGCCACCCAACCCAAAAATCGAGAATTTACAAACCACTGGGATATCGCCAGTCTCGCCACCGCGGGTGTTGACGCTTTCGACTGCGAAAACTATATTTCACACCAGTGAACTTTTGTTCAAATCGGCCCCGCGCCGCGAGCCGATCTCGAAAGCCCGCGGTGCGGTCGCGAGACGGGCCGCGACCCAACCGTGAATCGCGGCCAAAGCGGTGTTCGTTTTCGCTCGTTTGTTCCTCAAGAATCGAGGTGTGTCGTGCCCGTCAAAGCGATTCCCGATGGCTATCATTCGGTCACGCCGTATTTGATCTGCGGCGGCGCGACCGACGCACTGGCATTCTATGCCAAGACCTTCGCCGCCACGGAGCGGATGCGATTGGAAACGCCGGACGGAAAGATCGGCCATGCCGAAATCGACATCGGCGATTCGTGCGTCATGCTGGCCGACGAGCATCCGGAAATGGGCGCGGTCGGGCCGAAAACGGTCGGCGGTTCGCCGGTCGGCATCTGCCTCTACGTCGAGGACTGCGACGCCGTGTTCCAGCGGGCCGTCGCCGCCGGCGCGACTGTCGTGCGGCCGCTGGCAGATCAGTTCTACGGCGACCGATCCGGCACGATCGAAGACCCGTTTGGGCACAAGTGGACGATCGCCACGCACAAGGAAGACTTGACGCCGGAGGAAATCGCGGCGCGAATGGCTGGGATGAAAGACAAGTAGGCCAAGATGCGTTGCCCAAATTTGATGACGCTGCATAGCGAAGTTACGGCCTGCTGCGATTGCCCCGGCGTCGCGACGGGGATACGCTGAAGTTGGAGGAACGAACGATGCCCTACGCGATCCCAACCGACGTAGAAGCCACGATCGACGCGCTGTTAGCGACCGGGCGATTTGCATCGGCCGATGAAGTCTTGCGAAAGGCGTTTGTCGTGCTGGCCGAACGCGACGCATTTGTTGCCGAGGTCAGCGCCAGCTTTGATGAATTGGAGGCCGGTGGAGGAGTTAGCCTTAATGACTACGAAGCGGAATTACACGAACGACGCGCGGCTCGGCACGGCCAATGAAGTACTCGGTTGTACTTTCGGAAGCGGCCGCCGTAGCCTCGACGACACAGCCAACTGGTGGTCGGAGAACCGCTCGCCGCAGCAGGCCGATCGATGGGAGGCGGCGTCCATATTGGCGCTTCGATCGCTAGAAACACGGCCCGACCGTTGCCCGCTGATTCCGGAGCATAAGACGTTCCCTTTCGAGGCGCGGAATCACTGTTTTGGCGTAGGTCGTAGAAAGACGCATCGCATTGTCTTCGCGATTCGACCGCGAGACATCGTGTACGTGCTCGGTGTTTACCATCTATCGCGAGATTGGCTATCGTTGGACGACATCGTTTGACACATTCTGCGGGAGTGTGGCTGGGCGGTGTCGTGGCGACGTCAGGAGCGAAACAGAGATTCTCGGCAATCTTCGATCTCGTCTGTTCTCCATGGCGGCGGAGACTTCCCTCACGCGTCCTCGCCACGAATACAAAGAGACCGTACAATGGCGACCGAAACTCCATTCACACCCGACGGTTTCCTGTAACTTATCACGTCGTGTCCCATGCAAAACGTACTCACGCTCGTTCTCGGCGGCGGTCGCGGCACGCGGCTTTATCCGCTCACCAAATTCCGCTCCAAGCCCGCCGTTCCGCTGGCCGGTAAATACCGGCTGATCGACATTCCGTTGTCGAACTGCATCAACAGCGGGCTGAATCAGATTCACGTACTCACGCAGTTTCTGTCGGTGAGTTTGCATCGGCACATTTCGCGGACCTATAAGTTCGATTCGTTCGACGGCGGATTCGTCGAAATCCTCGCCGCCCAACAGACCTACGACCCCGGCTCGAACTGGTACGAAGGCACCGCCGACGCCGTGCGGAAGAACATCCGTTACGTGCAGGAATCGACGCAGGACCACGTGCTGATTCTGTCCGGCGATCAGCTTTATCGGATGGATTACCGCGAGATGATCGCCACGCACGAGGCGAGCAACGCCGACGTGACGATCGCCGCGATCCCGGTGGACCGGAAGGAAGTTCACGCCCTGGGGATCATGCGGGCCGACGACACGGGTCGCGTGAACGGGTTTCTCGAAAAGCCGCAAACCGACAAAGAGGCCGACCTCGTCCGCACCGATCCCGAGTGGATCAACGCCCACGGCATCGAAAGCCGCGGACGCGATTGCATGGCCAACATGGGCATCTATCTGTTCAACCGCAAGACGCTCGTCGACGTGCTGACCAAAACCGACTATCAGGACTTCGGCAAGGAAGTCTTTCCGGCCGCTATTCGCAGTCGCCGCGTGCAGATGCACATTTTCGACGGCTATTGGGAAGACATCGGCTCCATCCGGTCGTTCTACGAGGCGAACCTCGCCCTGGCGGGGCCGAATCCGCCGTTTCAGTTCGCCGCCGCCGAAACGCCAATCTACACGCGGGCCCGCTTCCTCCCCCCTTCGCGGCTCGACGGTGTGACCGTGAAGAACAGCTTGATTTCGGATGGTTGCGTGATCGAACCCGACGTGTCGATCGAGAACAGCGTGATCGGCGTGCGGTGCCGGATTGGGCGGGGGGCGCAGATTCGCAATTCGGTCATTTGCGGGGCAGACTACTACGAGGCCACCAACGACGAATCCCCCGAACGTCCGGCGATCGGCATCGGCAAGGGAACGTTGGTCGAGGGCGCGATCGTCGATAAGAATTGCCGCATCGGCGCGAGCTGCCGCGTGGCAAACGACCTCGGCGCCACCGAAACACCCGACTCTGACTACGCGCTCGTCGTCGACGGCGTGGTGTGCGTGCCCAAAGACGCGGTGCTGCCCGACAAGTGGCGGTTCGAGAAGCGGTAGGGCGACGCGGCTCGATTCGCCGTGGTCTGGCGTCCGCGGCGCGGGCCGTTGTGTCGGCTGTTCTTTGGAAAATGGGGTACATGGCCGGCGTGGGGCACTTTAGAATGATGACCTTTCATTGATGCGCAATCCGCGACGCCCGTTTGCCGCTTGAGCCCATTTGCCGTTAGGGAATAGGAACCGCCGTGAGAATTCTGCTTGGTGATAGCGAAATCCGCGAAGGTGTGCGGCGACTCGGCCGCGAGATCCAGGCGTTCTACGGCCAGCGGCCGCTCACCATCGTCGGTGTGATGACCGGCAGCGTGATGTTTCTCGCCGACCTGTTGCGCGAGTTGGCGATGCCCCTCCGCGTCGGCGTGATTCAGGCCCGCAGCTATCGCGACGGTCGGGCCGGCAAGCTGGTCATCAACGCCGACTTCATGCCTCACATCGCCGGCCGCGACGTGCTCATCGTCGACGACATCTTCGACACCGGCCAAACGCTGTTCGAGTTGACCGATCAGATCGATCACCTGCAACCGCGGTCGGTCCGCTTGGCCGTGTTGCTCACCAAGGCGGGCCGCAAGCGCGTGGGCATGGAACCGGACCATGTCGGCTTCGACATTCCCAACGATTTCGTGGTCGGCTATGGTCTCGACTATCGCGACGCCTATCGGCACTTGCCGTACATCGCAATTCTCGAAGAACCGGACCGCGTCGCCGCCGAACGCATGGCCGAAGAGGTGGAGCGAGGAGCAGGAGTCGGAGGGCCAGAGGCAGGAATTAGCCGCTAGCGGACCGGGAATCCAGGGCGGGACATTGTTGCGGCGGACGGATTGCCCGCGCTGCGTTCGCCGCGGGCTAAATGGACGCGCGACCGTATTGGGCGACACCCTAACCGGCTTTGCGAGCCTTATACAGATACGGATTGAGCGTCGGGTCGTTGTACATCTTGAGCTGCCGGTAAACTTTCAAACGCCGGCGGCCGGAAAAAATGTCGTCCAGCAGCATGTCGAGCGCCGCCGACAAGTCTTGCTGCTGTACCCGGCAAATCGACAGCCGCATGGCGACCTTCTGGCGATGCTCCTCGCTGGCGTCGGCGCGGGCAAGCTCTTCTTCCAGGTGGAAGATTCGCAAAGCCAGAATCGACAGCCGGTCGATCGCGCTGCCCGGCGTTTCCGTGTTCAGCGCCGCGTCGCTCGGCGTGACGATGCCCTGCTCGTCGAGTTGGGCGAGCAGAAGCTCGTCGAGGTTCTCGATACGGTCGTTGCGCTGTTGATTGTGGCGGTCGATGGCCCGTTTTACTTCGGCGATCCGCTCGTCGGTGACGTCGGGGCTGCGGGCGATGTCTTCCTCGTGCCACAGCCGAAAGTTGCTGGCATGCTGCTCGCAAACGGCTTGCAGGAATTCGCGGTAAAGATTGTCGATCGGCCCTTCGTGCCACAACGCGACGGTCTCCCGGTGCAGCCGATTGATGTCGACGACCGAGACGGGGCAGACAGAACGGGCGAGTTGGACCGGTGTGTGCTGGGTGGCGACGGACTGGGGCATGGCGAGCATCCTTGCGCGAACGGGTTGTGGATCTGGCGGGTCGTGCGTCGCGGCGGCGCTTTGGCGACGGCGAATCGAACGGGCAAATCGAACGGCGGATTCTAAAGACGACCGCACGGCGGCACAAGGCAAACTGGGCAAGCGGGGCGTCGTGATTCGCGCCGGCGTGAATTGCCACAGCGCACGAAATCGACTCGGCGACGTCGCAGATTCGCGTAGTGACTCACGGTTCGCCGGGATAGACTAGATTCATCGCGCCGCGTCGCCAATACTGTCACGTAGTCCCGAATCCCGCCCTCAGAATCCCGTCCCCCACCCCCTGCCCATTGCCCCCTGGTCTCATGCCCCACGCCCTCCGCCACCGCATCTTCGCCGCACTCGACGCCCTGGAAATCGTCGATCCGCATACCCACATCAACCCGCACGCCCCGGCCTCGACAACGCTGGCCGACCTGCTGGGCTATCACTATTACACGGAACTGGCCCACTCGGCCGGATTGGCGCGCGAGGCGATCGAAGAACCGGAACTGCCGCCGCGGGAAAAAGTCCGCCGCTTGGTCGAGAATCTCGGCCCGCTGGAAAACACGATCCAATACAGTTGGCTGATCGAGATGCTCCGCGAGTTTTTCGGCTTCTACGGCGAACGGCTCACCGTCGACAACTGGGAAGCGGTTTACGAACACGCCGTCGACGTTATGGGCCGGCCGCATTGGGCGGAAACGGTTCTCAAGAAAAGCCGCCTCCGCGCGGTGTTCCTGACCAACGAATTCGACGACCCGCTCGGCGGCTTCGACACCAGCGTCTACGTCCCCTGTCTGCGGACCGACGACCTCGTGTTCCACCTCGCCAAGCCGGAAGTCCGCGCCCGGCTCGAAAAATCGACCGGCATCGCCGCCACCAACGCGGGCACGCTTCGTCAGGCCATTGGCAAGCTGTTCGACCATTTCCGCCGCCACAACGTGCGGGCGTGCGCGATTTCGCTGCCACCGACGTTCGCCCCGCGAAAGGTCAGCGACGCGGCCGCCGACACCGCCATCGCCGAACTGGCGGCGAAAGGCCCGCATGCCGACGCCCAGCGGATCGAAGATGCGTCGAACTTCGCGTTCTGGACGCTCGCGGAGTGTTGTCAGCAGTTCGCGCTGCCGTTCGACCTGATGATCGGCGTCAACCGTGGCGTCTACGAGGCCGGCGTCCATCAGGGCCGCGACCTGTTCGACAGCCGCGTGTCGCTGATCCAATATAGAGAGTTGTTCAACGCCTTCCCGCGCGTCACGTTCCCGGTCTCGGTCCTCGCCAGTGTCACCAACCAGGAACTCGTCAGCTACGCCTGGATTTTCCCCAACGTCGTCACCAGCGGCCACTGGTGGTACTCAAACACGCCGGCCTACATCGAACACGACCTCGCCGCCCGGCTCGAAGCCGTCCCGCAGACCAAGCAGATCGGCTACTACAGCGACATGTACAAGCTCGAATTCGCCCTGCCCAAGTTCCGCATGTTCAAACGCATCCTCGCCAAAGTGCTCGCCGAACGGTTCGTGCTCGACCGCGCGTGGAGCGAGGAACGCGCGGTAGCGCTCGGCAAGCAGGTCTTGGCCAACAACACGGAGCGAGTGTTTGGGTATGAATGAGAATGATTGCGACAACGGACGATGTATGCGCCATTGGTCTGGCCCCATTGCAACTTTTCGACCGTGGCCACGAATCTGGCCGTGTTGTTTTTTAACGCAGAGGGCGCAGAGCAAACGCCTGCGACTCCTTCGCTCGAAGTGCACTCAATACGACTACGGCGACGCGAGTTCTTCTCTGCGATCTCTGCGTATCCTCTGCGCCCTCTGCGTTAAAAGAATTCCTAGCCAAACTCTGTCGAATACGATCGAAGCGCGATCGTCCCGAAGTCCTTTCGCCAATGCCATCCGCGTTGCGTCTGCGTTCCTCGTTGTCCTCGCTACGGCTATCGCGTCGCGCGCCGAAGATTGGCCGACCTATCAACACGACTACGCCCGTAGCGGCGTCTCGGCCGAAAAGCTTTCCTTCCCGCTCGCCGCGGCCTGGACGCACGCAGCGCGCCACAAGCCGCAGCCCGCCTGGCCCGGCCCGGCCAAAGCCGACCTGTACAGCAAGATTCAGAACCTCCGCCCGCGGATGACGTTCGACAAGGTGTTCCACGTTGTCTCGTCCGGCGACGCGGTTTATTTCGGTTCGTCGGCCGACGATCAGGTCTATGCCCTCGACGCGGCCACCGGAAAAACTCGCTGGTCGTTCTTCGCCGAAGCGCCGATACGCTTCGCCCCGACGCTCGTCGGCGAGCGGCTGTATTTTGCCTCCGACGACGGCCGGGTGTATTGTCTCGACCGCGGCGGCAAACAATTCTGGCGGCGCGACCCGCCAGAGAAGGACTATCGACTGCCCGGCAACGGCCGCATCGTCTCGCTGTGGGCGGTCCGCAGCGGCGTCGTCGTCGACGGCGACATTGCCTATTTCGCCAGCGGCTTGTTCCCCAAGGAAGGCGTGTTCGTCAACGCCGTCTCCGCGGAAGATGGCTCGCAGAAATGGCGCACGCCGATCGCCGACCGCCCGGCCCAGGGCTACATCCTCGCTTCGGCGACGCGGCTGTACGTTCCGACCGGCCGCGAAAACCCGCTCGTCTTCGACCGCACCGCCGGCAAACCGCTGCAAGCCGTCGGTGGCCAGGGCGGAACGTATGCTCTGCTCTCCGGCGACACGCTCATCTTCGGCCCCGGCAAGACCGGCGAGCTTGGCGTCGTCGAGCCGGGCGAGACCGAACAACTCGCCACGTTCGCCGGCAACCACATGCTCGTTGCCGGCGGCATGTTCTATCTCCACGCCGAAGGCCGACTGCGGGCGCTCGATCAGGTGCGTTACGTCGAACTGGCCAAGCAGCGCCGCGACCTCACCGCCCGCCACCAGGCGCTCGCCGCGCACCTCAAGAAACTCGGCCGCGGCGCCGCTAGCGTGGACGGCTTGAAACTAACGACCGAACTGGCCACGGTCGGCAGCCAACTGAACAAGGTCAACGCCGAGATTCCCAAATGCGTCCGCTGGGACATGCCCTGTCCGCAAACGCTGGCGATGGTCATGGCCAGCGACACCCTGATCGCCGGCGGCGACGGCGAAGTGGCGGCGTACAGCGCCGTCGACGGCAAAGAAATTTGGAAAACCAAAGTCGTCGGCGCTGCTTACGGAGTTGCCGTCGCGAATGGGCGGTTGTTCGTCAGTACGGACACCGGCGCGATTCATTGTTTCCAACAAGTCGCCAGCGACGCGGCGTCCAAGTGAAAGACGGCCATGACGAATTACGTGCTGCGAACGTGGACTTTCTTGCGCGATTGCGCAAGTCTGCGTTGGTTATTTTTTCAACGCAGAGGCCGCGGAGGTTACGCAGAGGCCGCAGAGGGGGTTGAAACACGGAGGCACG
>JBBDYI010000006.1:14443-20503 GCA_040901705.1 Pirellulales bacterium
AGTGGATAATGCCAGCACGTTCTCCGTGTCTCCGTGCCTCCGTGTTTCATTACGACTTATTCTCGCGAGTATGTGGCGGAGCCAGACCGTCCCTCCGAGACCTCTGCGCAAACTCCGCGTCCTCTGCGTTAAGAAACAACCCGCTCGTTTCTTGCCGCCAGGCAAAAACTTTTTCAGCCATCGATTCACAGCCGCCGCGCTAAACTGTCTTGCCGCTGCGACGTTTGTGGTCTTTTTCGCCGCACACGCCGCTCGCGCCGACGAAACGCCCGCGCCGATCGGGCATTGGCAATTCGACCAAACCAGCGTCGCCGCGGACCGCGTGAAAGACCGCGCTGGCAAGCTCGACGCGGTGGTCAGCGGCCCGCTGGTGATCGCCGACGACGTTCCTAGCGGCGCGATCGTCCTCGACGGCGAACAGCAATCGATCGCGGTGGTCCAAACGCCCGTGCCGCCGGCCATTCCCAAGCGCGAGCTTACCGCCGAAGCTTGGGTCAACATCGCCGAGCCGCGCGAGTGGGGCGGCATCGTCACCGCACTACAGGACAACGGCGACTTCGAGCGTGGCTGGCTGCTCGGTTTCCGCCAGTCGAACTTCTGCTTCGCCCTCTGCGGCGGCGAATCGGCCAAGCTCACCTACATGACCGCCGACGCGCCGTTCGAGCCGGGCAGTTGGCATCATGTCGCCGCCACCTACGACGGCCGCGAAATGCGGCTCTACGTCGACGGCCGCCTCGCCGGGCGTTCGCAAGAACAGCACGGCGACATCCGCTATCCGCCCAAGTTCTTCTACGATCTGGCCGCCTACCACGACGACGACGAACATTACCGCTGGCCCGGGATGATCCACGAAGTTGCCGTGTACGACCGCGCGCTCGACGAAAAACAGATCGCCGCCCGCTTCGCCGCCAAGCGACGCGGCTTCATTGCCCCGCTCCGCGTCACGGTCGGTCCTTACGCCCGCCATCTCGACCACGCCACCGTCGAATTCAAATGGCAAACCGACGTCGCCGTTCCCACGCTGCTCGAATACCGCCTCGGCAGCGCCCCGCCACGGCGCGTCGGCCGCGACGAGCCAACCAAATCGCACACGGTCCGCATCGATGACGTCGAGCGCGAAGGCCGCTACACATATCGCATTCTCGCGCCCGCCGCCGACGGGACGGTCGCCGCCGGCCGAACGTACAACTTCGACGCCACGTTCGACTACACCCAGGACGCTCCGCCCGACGAACCATCGCCGTTCGTCGACGACGCGGCCACGCCGCGTCTAATCGAATACGCGGAGCTAGCCATCAAGCACGCCGCCACTCGGCAAGGCATCTGCCTGGTCGTCGGTTCGGCCCGCGGTCGCCTGGCCTACGAAATCGCCCGCCGCTCGCAGTTTCAGGTGATCGTCGTCGAGCCGGACGAAGCCGCCGCCGCCGAAGCCCGCAGCCTGCTCAGCGAAGCCGGCTACTACGGCCAGCGCGTAAGCGTCCATCGCGGCCCGCTCGACGCGCTCCCCTACGCCGACTATCTGGCCAACGTTGTCGTCTCGGCCGCGTCGCTCGATCATGCCGCCCTCGATCGTGCCGCGGCGGCCGACCTCGCCCCCCAATGGATCCGCTGTGTGCGCCCGGCCGGTGGCGTCATGCTGCTCGGCGTGACCGGCGATGCGGAACAGCGCCTGCCGCGAATCGACGCGCTGCAAAGTTCGTTGGCCGCCGCCAACGTCGGCAAGCTGAACGTACTTCTCGGCGAGCAGGCCAGTTGGCTGTTGCTACAGCGCGACGAACTGCTCGGCGCGGGCGATTGGTCGCATCAATACGGACTCGCCGACAACGCCTCGTGCAGCCGCGACGAACTCGCTTCCGGCGAGATGCGTCCGCTATGGTTCGGCCAACCCGGCGCGCGTCCGATGCCCGACCGCGGCGGACGTAACCCTGCCCCGCTCGCCGCCGGCGGCAATCTGTACGTCGAAGGCGACCGCATCCTATTCGGCATGGACGCCTACAATGGCACGATCCGTTGGGTGTACCAAATCCCCGATCTCCGCCGCTCGAATGTGCCGCGTGATTCGAGCAATCTTGCCGCTGGAAAGGACGTCGTCCACGTCGCCGTCGGTTCATCGTGCCTGACCATCGACGCCATTACCGGCGAAGTCCGTTCCACGTTCGCTGTGTCACAGCCCGCGCCACAGCCCGAGGCCGCCGGCGACGTCCGACACGAATGGGGCTATCTCGCCCGCGTCGGCGATGCGGTGCTGGGAACCGCCGTCCGCGCCCGCGCCGCCTACGTTGCCGACAACGGCGAATGGTACGATGGCAAGCCGGGCTGGGAAACCGAAAAAGTCGTCGGCGAAAACCTCTTCGCCCTCGACGCAAAATCCGGCCAGCGGCGTTGGGAGTATCGCGGAGGCCGCGTGCTCAACTCCACGATCACCGTCGGCGACGGCCGGGTCTATTTCGTCGAATCGCGCAGTCCCCAAGCGGCGTCGAAAAAGGGTGGGCGGTTGGGCGACGAAGCGCTCGACGACACATACCTCATCGCGCTCGATTTGGAAACCGGCCGCCCGTTGTGGCAAAGCCCGGTCGATTTCGGCACCGGCCGCCGCGCACTGTACCTCAGCCACCACGAGGGCACGCTCGTGGCCGCCGGTTCGTCCGACGACTATCGCATCGCCGCCTTCGACGCGACAACCGGCGGCACCAAATGGCGGCGGCAATTCCCCTGGCACCACGAAGACCACGGCGGCGCGATCCAACACCCGGTGCTCGTTGACGGCGTCGTTTTCACCGAATTCCAAGCCTTCGCCCTCGCCGACGGCAAACCCCAACCCGGCCTGCCCTCGCGCGGACACGGCTGCGGTGCACAGGCCGCCTCGTTGCACGCCTTCTTCTATCGCGGCGGCTATCACACGATGTTCGACATTCAAACCCGGCGGCAAACCGAGATGGCCCCGGCCCGCAGCGGCTGCTGGCTCGGCATCATTCCCGCCGGCGGCATCGTGATCGCGCCCGAAACCAGCAGCGGATGCTCCTGCACCCACGCGTTGCAAACGTCGATGGCGTTCGTCCCCATCAAATCGAATACATTCGAATCGAACGCGGCCAACCCGCGCGACGAACCCGCATCGCCGTAGATATTCCGCTGCGAACGAGAAAACGCCTCCGATGGAATTGATCGACACGCACGCGCATCTCGATCAGGAAGAATTCGACGCGGACCGGGCCGAAGTGATCGCCCGTGCAAGCGCGGCGGGCGTGGCCGCAATCGTGGCCATCGGCACGACGGTCGAGTCGAGCGCGGCGGCCGTACGATTGGCCGCGGAATATCCCAGCGTCTTCGCGGCGGTCGGCATTCAGCCGAATTACTGTGCCGCGGCGGCCGACGGCGATTGGGAGCGGATCGTCGAATTGGCGGCGGCGCCCGGCGTCGTGGCGATCGGCGAGACGGGCCTCGATCGATATTGGGATCACACGCCGTTCGAAGTGCAGCAGGATTATTTCGATCGGCACATCCGCCTGGCCGCGCGGATGAAGCTGCCGTTCGTCGTCCACATGCGCGACTGTGGCGAGGATATTCTGTCCGCCCTGCGAGCGGCCCACCGGCGGCACGGTTCGCTTTGCGGCGTGATGCATTCGTTCACTGGCGATGCCCCGCTCGCCGCGGCGTGCGTGGAGTTGGGTCTGTACATCAGCTTTGCCGGCATGGTGACATTCAAGAAATCGGCGGAACTACGCGCCGTCGCCGCCACAATTTCCGCCGACAGAATTCTCGTCGAAACCGACGCTCCGTACCTTTCGCCGGAACCGTTTCGCGGCAAGCGAAACGAACCGGCCCGCGTCGTGCATACGGCGGTATGTCTGGCGGCGGAGCGCGGCGAATCCATCGAGCAATTCGCCGCTAGAGTCACGGCGAATGCCCGGCGGCTGTTTCGGCTGGAAGCATAGCGCAGCGCGAAGAACCCGCCCGCGTAAATCGAGCAGCAAGCGCATCCATACTCGGCGCGATGGCAGCGCAGCGTTGCAGAAAGCCGAAGCGGCGAAGTCGCTTAGGGGAAGTCGCTTAGGGGAAGTCCGCGGCGCTATTTCGACTTCTCGACGGCGTTGCCCGCCCCTTTCCAGGCGAAGATGCCGCCGGGCTGGCGTTTAACGTTCGTGTAGCCGAGCTTTTGGGCCCACATCGCGCCGTTATGGCTGCGGCCGCAAGCCGTGAAGCCGCAATAGACGACGATCGGCTTGTTCTTATCCTCGCCGAGCGCCTTGGCGAAGTCTTCCTCGGTCTTGTCGCTGGTCTTCTTCGCGTCCCACTCGTTCATGTCTTCCTTGGGCAGGTCGAAATTGATCGCGCCCGGAATATGCTCGCGACCGAAGTCTTCGGCGGGCATCGTGTCGACGAGAACGAAGGCCGATTTGTCGTCGATCAGTTTCTTGAGTTCCTCGGTCGTAATCAGGTCGTAGCCGCCGGCTTGGACCTGCCGAGCGAGGCCCACGGCGCTCTTCTCGGTTTCGACCTCTTTCTGAAACTTGTTGTCGCCGCAGCCGGCCAGAGCCAACGTAAAGGCGGCGACCACGAAATAAGGTACGGAAACACTTCGCAAGTTCATCGCCACGATTCCTCAATGGGTCATCGAACGCGTAGTCAATTAAGCATGTAGCATATCAATCACCCAGAGCTTGTCCAACGCCGACTGACGACTTCATCCAGCGACCGGCTATTCGATCCAGCCGCCGCCGAGGACTCGGTCGCCTTCGTAGCAGACGACGGCCTGCCCTGGCGAAACGCCGTTGACGCCGGCGTCGAACTGCACATCAATGCGGTCGCCCGCCAGCGCTTGAACGATTGCCGTGCTCGGCGGCGTGTTGTAGCGGATTTTTGCCAGGCAGCGGCGCGGCGCGGTCGGCGGCGGCACGAGCCAATTCGCGCGGTCGGCCGTGAGATGCGTTCGCGCCAGGTCTTCGCGGCGGCCGAGCACGACGCGGCGGGTGTCGGCCTCGATGCGAACGACGAAATGCGGCTCGCCCAGCGCGATGCCGAGCCCCTTGCGCTGTCCGACGGTAAACGCCTCGATTCCGTCGTGGCGGCCGACGACTTTGCCGTCGGTCGTGACAAATTCGCCGGCGGTGTCGAGATCGTCGCGCACCCGGCGGATGAACTCGGCGTGATGCCCGGTGGTGACGAAGCAGATTTCCTGGCTGTCCTTTTTGTCGGCCACGCGCAGGCCGATCTCGCCGGCCATGCGGCGGATCTCCGACTTTTCATAATGTCCGACGGGAAGTAGCACCCGCGCGAGCACCTCCGGGCGCAGACCGAACAGCACGTAGGACTGATCCTTTGTGCCGTCGACGCCTTGATACAAGGCGGGCCGCCCACCGTCGTCGGGCGCGACGATGGCGTAATGCCCCGTGGCGACGTAGTCGGCCGCGACGCTATCGGCGTACTCGAACAGCTTGCCGAACTTGATCCAATTGTTGCACATCACGCACGGATTCGGCGTGCGTGCGGCGGCGTACTCGTCGATGAAGTAATCGATGATCTGCGTAAATTCGTCCTGAAAGTCGATCGCATAAAACGGAATGTCGAGCCGATCGGCCACGCGGCGAGCGTCTTCGGCGTCGGCTGCCGTGCAGCAGCCTTGCTTGTGCGGAGACGCGGCGGCATCGGGCCGAGCGGTGACGATCGGCAGCAACGCGGACGCAGTCGCCGCAGCGCCGATTTCGCTATTCGACGCCGAGGCGCAAGCCGTTTCCACGGTATGTCCATGCCGCATGAACACACCGATCACGTCGTGCCCGGCGCGCAGCAAAAGATGGGCCGCGACACTGCTGTCGACCCCGCCCGACATCGCCAACACGACCCGCGCCATTGCCCGCCGACCCCCGATTTCATACGCTGCTTGACATGCAAATCGTCCACAACCCATGATAGGGCGACCGAATGGCGGGAACTAGGGCGAGCGGGGGACCGCAATTCGCCTCACCGTTAAGCCGCTCATCCGCTTCAACGATCAAGAACCAAGAGGCGATCCGCAAATCAAACGCTTGATTTTGTAACTGACTGTAGGAGGCGAATACA
>JBBDYI010000006.1:20513-54651 GCA_040901705.1 Pirellulales bacterium
AAACCTTTCGCCGACTGGATCGTAAACCGACGCCTCGGCGAAAGGATTCGCCTCCTACAGTCAGCATTTGCGGCATTTTTTCTTGTGGATAGTCTCTCCAGCCAAGAGGACGACTTCGTGACCCCTTTTTCTTTGCGACGTTCCGTCAAGTTGACGCTTTGGTTAGCCGCGGGCGCTGTTGCTGTACCGATCGCTGCTTTATTGCTTGTTTCGGTGGCCGACGCGGCCGAGAAGGGCGCGGATGAGAAAAAAGCCGAGCAGCCCTTCAACGGCAAAGATCTTAGCGGTTGGGTCGTCGAAGGGACCGCCAAGGCCGAGAAAGACGGTCAAGCCGTGCCGAATTGGTACGTCGACAACGGTGAAATCCACTGCGTCGGCAAGGGCTTCGGCTTTCTCCGTTACGACAAGTCGTATGCCGACTTCCGCTTTTCGCTCGAATACAAGCTCGCCGAGAAAGGCAACAGCGGCATCGGCATCCGCGGCGTGAAGTTCACGGGCAAGTCCGGCACGCGACCGTCGTTCGCCAGCTACGAGTTGCAAATCCTCGACGACGGCGGCAAGCAGCCCAATACGCACGCCACGATGTCGCTGTATCGCTACGTGGCCCCCAAGTCGTGCCCGGCGTGCGTGGCCGGCGAGTGGAACCACCTCGAGATCGAATGCCGCGGGCCGAAGATTCGCGTCACACTCAACGACGTGGCCGTTCAGGACGTGGACCAGTCGACGATCGACGAGATCAAGAACAAGCCGCTGTCGGGATATCTATCGCTGCAATGCCACGGCAGCGTCGTGGCGTTTCGCAATCTCAAGGTGGTCGATCTCGGTCCGCCGGCCAACAAACCTGCGGCCAACAAACCTGCGGCCGAAGAACCGAAGCGTGGGACCGGCGACGCCGACAAGCCGGACAATAATTAGGCGGCGCTGCCGCACGGACGCAGCCTTCTTGCGACAAACCAGGAACGCCAGGATGCCGGAATGAACGTCGCCTTTTTCGGCACGCGGGCCTACGACCGCGCGGCATTCGACGCGGCCAACGTTCGCTTTGCCCACGCGATTCATTTCCTCGAACCGCGGCTAACCAGCCAGACGGCCCCGCTGGCCGACGGATTTCCGGCGGTTTGCTCGTTCGTCAACGACCGCGTCGACGCCGAAGTGGTCGCGCGACTGGCCAAGGGGAGCACGCGGCTTATCGCGTTGCGGTGCGCCGGATTCAACCACGTCGATCTGTCGGCGTGTCGCGCCGCGAACATTGCCGTCGTTCGCGTGCCGGCTTATTCGCCTCACGCGGTCGCCGAACACGCATTGGCGCTGATGCTCGCCCTCAATCGCAAGACGCACCGGGCCTACAACCGCGTCCGCGAAGGCAACTTCGCCCTCGATGGACTCACCGGTTTCGACATGCACGGTCGCACGGCGGGCGTCGTCGGCACGGGCAAGATCGGCGCCTGCGTCGTGCGGCTGCTGCGTGGGTTTGGCTGCCGCGTGCTGGCGTTCGATGTGGCCGAAAATGCCGACTGCGTCGATGCCGGCGCCGAGTACGTGCCGCTCGCGGAATTGCTGGGAACGTGCGACATCGTCTCGCTCCACTGCCCGCTGTTGCCCACGACGCGGCATATCATCGACGAGCGGTCGCTTGCCCAGATGAAGCGCGGCGTGATGCTCGTCAACACGAGCCGCGGCGGCTTGCTCGACGCGCGGGCAGTGATCGACGCGCTCAAGTCCGGTCAAGTCGGATTCCTCGGCATCGACGTCTACGAGGAAGAGGAAGGCATGTTCTTCGAGGATCAATCGGCCACCGGCATTCGCGACGACGTGCTGGCCCGGTTGACGACGTTCCCCAACGTCCTGGTCACCGGGCATCAGGCGTTTTTGACCGCCGACGCGCTGGCAAACATCGCCGAAACGACGCTGGCGAACATTTCGTGCGTCGAACGAGGCGAGATTTGTGCGAATCGCATCGAATCGAAGAGCTGACGATTCGCCGAGTACCGCTGCGCCCTCCGCGTCCAAATTGCCGAAGCCCGCCAAGTTCCACGTCGAAAAATCCGAAATAGTCCAATCGAGGAAGTTTTACGATGCCGAAGATTGCCGTCTTGGGTTTGGGCCGTTTTGGCATGCAGTTGGCCCGCGAACTCGGCCGCGCCGGCGTCGAGGTGATCGCCGCCGACCGCAACGGCCGCCTCGTCGACGAAATCAAGGACGAAGTGGCGGTCGCCGTGCAGATGGACATCACCGATCAGGACGCCATGCGGGCCCAAGACATCGGCGGCGTCGACGTGGCCGTGGTGGCCATTGGCGAGGGCTTCGAGTCGGCGCTGCTCACCACGCTCGTCGCCAAAAACCTCGGCGCCAAGATGGTCATCGCCCGCGCGCAAACGTCGTTGCAAGCCGACATCCTCTCGCGCGTCGGCGCCGACCAGGTCGTCCGTCCCGAGACGGCGGTCGCCCACCAACTCGCCCGCCGGCTATCCTATCCGCATCTCGAAGACCTGATCGAACTCGACGACCAGCACAGCGTCATCAAGCTCCGCGCTCCGGCGAGTTTCGTCGGCCAAACGCTGGCCGTGCTCAAGCTGCGCAAGCGCTACCGCGTCAATCTCGTGGGCATCAAGCGCACGTTGCCGCCCGAGAGCGAAGGCCAGGCGGCACGCGAGCTAATGATCGCCGTGCCGGACGCCAACGACGTGATTCAAGAAAACGACGTCCTGCTGCTCGTCGGCGACCACGACGCATTGGCCGAACTTCCGCAGCACTAAGCGCCCGTAGCGGAACAGGTGGCGCGGTCGTGAGACCGGCCACAACGGAGGAGATCGGCCATAACGGCCAGCGGCGGCCGCTATTCGACCGTCACGCTCTTGGCCAGATTGCGCGGTTTGTCGACGTCGCAGCCGCGGAGCACGGCGATGTGATAGGCCAGCAGTTGCAGCGGAATGGCTGTGACGATCGGCTGGAGAAACTCTTCGACGGCGGGAACCTCGATGATGTCGTCCGCAATGTCGGCGACGCGGGTGTCGCCTTCGCCGACGATGGCGATGACCGGCCCGCCGCGGGCCTTGATCTCTTCGAGGTTCGACATGACCTTGTCGTAGACGAAACCCTGCGGCACGAGGAATACGGCCGGCGTGTGTTCGTCGACGAGCGCGATCGGGCCGTGCTTCATCTCGGCGGCCGGATAGCCTTCAGCGTGGATGTAGCTGATTTCCTTGAGTTTGAGCGCACCTTCCAGCGCCGTGGGGAAGTTGTAGTGCCGGCCCAGGTACAGGAAGTTCGTACACTGGAAATACTTGGCCGCGATGCGGCGGGCTTCGCTGTTGCAATCGAGCGCGCGGCTGACCTGCTCGGGCAATTGTTCGAGTTGGCGGATGATGCGGCGGCCGGCCGTGTAGCTCAGGTGCCTCATCCGGCCGAAGTACAGTGCCAGCAGCGCGAGCACGACGCACTGCGACGTGAATGCCTTGGTCGAGGCGACCCCGATTTCCGCCCCGGCGTGCAGATAGACGCCGCCGTCGGCTTCCTGGGCGATCGTGCTGCCGATCACGTTGCAGATCGCCAGCGTGCGGTGTCCCTTGCGCTTCATTTCCCGTAGCGCCGCCAGCGTGTCGGCCGTCTCGCCGCTTTGCGTGATCGCAAACACCAGCGTGTTGTTGTCCATCGGCGGATTGCGATACCGCAACTCGCTGGCGTATTCGACTTCGACGGGAATGCGGGCCAGCTCTTCGATCAGATACTCGCCGACCATCGCGGCGTGCCAACTCGTGCCGCAGGCAGTCAACACGATGCGGTCGACGCGGCCGAGTTGCTGTGGCGTAAGGTTCAAGCCGCCGAGAATCGCCGTGGCGTCATCGCGAGACAGGCGACCGCGCATCGCGGAGAGCACGGTTTCCGGCTGCTCGAAGATTTCCTTGAGCATGTAGTGCGGGTAACCACCAAGATCGACGTCGGTGGCTTCGAGTTCGAGTTGCCGCACGTCGGGCTGGACGTGGCCTTGGTCGCGATGGACGATCCGCAGGCTGGTTGCGGTGACCAGCGCGATCTCGTGATCCTTGAGGTAGACGATCTTGTCCGTCTGACCGACCAGCGGTGAAGCGTCGCTGGCGAGGAAGTGTTCGTTCTCGCCGACGCCAACGACCAGCGGGCTGCCCAAGCGGGCGGCGACGATCACGTCCGGATAGTCGCGAAACAACATCGCCAGCCCGTAGGTGCCGCGGAGCTGCGCGAGCGCGGCCTGAACTGCGCGGATCAACCGGGCGTGCGGATCGGTTTCATCGCCGTCTGGCGTGGCGGCGGCCTGTTCGCGGGCCAGGCAGTCGGCCAGCAGGTGGGCGATCGCCTCGGTGTCGGTGGCCGAGCGGAACTCGTAACCCTCGCCTTCGAGCCGTTGGCGGATCTTGCGGTAGTTCTCGATCACGCCGTTGTGGACGATCGTGACGACGAAAGACCCTCCGAAATGAGGGTGCGCGTTGTCGTCGGTTGGCGGCCCGTGGGTGGCCCAACGGGTATGGCCGATGCCGATTTCGCCGCTCACAGGGTGGCCGGCGAGCCGGGCGGAGAGGTCGTCGATGCGACCGGCCGTCTTGGTGACGCAGATTTTCCCGTCGGCGGCCACCGTCGCCACGCCGGCGCTGTCGTAGCCGCGATATTCCAGGCGGCGCAGCCCGGCGAGGAGGAAATCGACGGCGGGGCGAGGGCCGATATACCCGACGATACCGCACATGCGCTATAGCCTCTTGTGCTGCAAGTCAAGCGATATTAAAGACTTACGTCTGCGACGGCAGGAACGCACGAGTCATGTTCGCCCGCTGCGCGGCGTGCTAGACAAGGCTACGTCACCACAGCGGCCGGCGAACAACTCCAACGGGTCCATCGTAGCAGTTTGTCGCGTCGCGGCCCACGAAAATGTGGGTTCCGCGATCTACCCTGTGGCAGGCCAACCGTGCGGCGAATGCTTCTTTTCGCCGATTGCGTCAATTAGACTGAAACTAGCTGCCGAAATCGCCATTTTCCTTTCAGATTCAGGACGGACGGCAGCGCGTCGCGCCCGATGCGCGCAAGTCATGTCTTTGCCGGAAGAGGAACCGTCCTTGTCCTTTCGACGACCGGTTCGCACCGCGCTCGTTCTCTCGTACGTTTTCGCGTGCGCTTGGTTGGCTTGCGCTTCGACGGTAAGGGCGCAACGCACGGGCGAGGGCGGCGACGCCGCACCGCCCACGACGCCGTCGCGAAGTTCGGTCGACGCCGCGACTCTCTCCTCCCCGGCGACACAACCGGCGAGGACGCAGCCTTCGGCCGCACCGAATTCGGCCGCACCGAATTCGGCCACGGAGCCGAACGGCAAATCGACGATTCCCCCGGCCATTGCGCCGACCGTTCCGCCACCCCGCGCGAGCGGACCACCGGTCGTCGAGGAGGTTCGTCCGGAGTTGTATTACCTGAAGAACGATAAAGGCGATCTCGAACCGATTCTCGGTTTCACCTACGACGACTTCTACCGGCTATACCGGCTCGAACAAAAACTGCAGCAAGGCGCCAAGCCGCCGGCGTTTCGCTTCGAGAGCGCGATGTTCTCGGGTAAGGTCGCCAACGGCCGCGCGGAATTCAAAGCGGAGCTACGGATCGTCGCGGCCCAGGCGGGCTGGACTCGTGTACCGCTCGGTTTGGCGTCGGCGATGCTTGTCGATTCGCCGGAACGCGACGAGCCGGGCGATTCCGCCGACACGAACGCGGCCAAGAGCGCCGGCAAGCAAATGCTCCTCTTCGACGCCGGCGAGGGCTACGTGTTGTGGCTCCACGGAGACGAAGGGCAAACGCACTCGGTCGTGCTCGAGCGCCTGCTCGCGCCGGTTGAAATCAACGGCGACGAGTCGCGGCTGCGTCTGGCGTTGCCCCGCTCGCTGTCGTCGGCCGAAGTGTGGCTGTCGATTCCGCTGGCCAACGCCGAAGTGAAGACGTCGGACGCGGCGATGGTTGTTTCGACGAAGGCGGCAGCCGATGGGACTTCGGACGTCGCCGTAACGGCGCGTGGCGGCGATTTGCAGATCTCGTGGCGCGGCGGGTCCGGCGATTCGCCGTCGGCCGCGCGCTTCGTGGAAGCTACATCGGCGATTCGAGCCACGATCGACGATCGTTCGATTCTTTGGGAGGCGCAGCTCACCGTGCGCAGCCTCAAGGGGCCGCTGGAGTCGTTCGACGTTCGCCTGCCCGCCGGCGCGGAACTCGACCCAGTCGGATCGGGTGGATACGTGCTCTCGGTGTCTGGCCAGTCGCCGCGGATCGCCAGCGTTTCGCTTCGCAAGCCGACGACGGAAGCGGCGACAATCCGGCTCGTTTGCCGCCGTGCGCGCGACGCATCAACCGCGGACGAGGACGTCGATTTCGCCGGCTTTTCGGTCGTGGATGCGGCGCGGCAATCGGGGGCGTTGGTCGTGGCGATCGACGGCGATTGGCGGATCGCGTGGCAGGAGCGCACCGACGTTCGCCAGGCGGAGCAGCCGCCGGACTCGTTGGCGCCGCCGGACGATCAACAGGCGTATGCGTTCGAGTTTTACCGCCAACCCTTTGCGCTGCTCGGCCGAATCTCGCCGCAACCGACGCGGCTCGACGTCGAGCCGCAATTCCACGTCGCCATCGAAGCGGATCGATTGGTGCTGACGGCGCGGCTGATGTACAAGGTGCGCGGCGCGAAGGTCTCGCGCGTTCAATTGCAACTAGGCGGCTGGGAACTGGAGGAACTGGGGCCGCCAGGAATGATCCATGCGGCGGGCGCCATGACCGGCGACGACGGGACGATCACCGTGCCGCTCGCCCAGAGAATGCGTGCGTCGTTCGAGTTAACGGTCCGGGCGAGCCGTCCGCTGACCGCCGATGCGAAGCGCGTCGACTTTGCGTTACCCGGCGCGACGGCCGACGCGGTCGCGCCACCGGTGTTGGTCGTCGAAATCGCCGACAATGTCGATTTAATGCCGGTCGAAGCGGAAATGGCCCAATTGGCGCCGCGAAGCGGTTTCCCGCCTGCGGGTATGTCGGCGGAAAAACGGCGACATCCGCCGCTCGTGTACCGTGTGCTCGACGACGGTCGCGGCGCGCGGTTTGTCGCGGATCGAACGATTCGCGCGCGGGAAACGTTCGTCGAATCGGCGACCGACGTGCAAATCGAGCGCGGCGGGACATCGGTCGAGCAGCGTCTCGATCTGCGCGTGGCATACGAGGCGCTCAATCGGGTCGTGCTCGATCTGCCGGCAGCATTGGCCGCCCGGCGCGACGTGAGTTATTCGATCGACGGCGTAGCCGTGTTGCCGATCGAGCTAGGCGCAACGAACCATACGACGACGGACGACAGCACCTCGAGCGCGGCGGACAGCAAGAGCTGGTTCGGCCCGGCGACAAAGGTGACGGGCGGTAGGCGGATTGCGCTCGAACCGCCGACGGCGATACTCGATCGGGCGCGGATAACGATTCGCCACTCGACGGCGACCGCCGCGGCGGATTCTGCCGATGTGTTGAAGATTCCGCTGGTGATGCCCGGCGATGCGACGGTGCTGAGCAACGCCGTCCGCGTTTCTTCGACTGGGTCGGCGACATTCGCGAGCGACGGGGCTTGGACGCCGATTGCGCAAACGTCCGACGTCAAGCCGGCAACGGCGGAGGAGTTTCGCGCGAATGGGCCGGCCGACGAGATCGCCTTGCGGATGTTGACGCAGCCTCGGCGGACGACGGTGCATGCGATGTGGATCCGCACGACGGCGGCCGGCGGGATGCGTCAGGACCGCGTCGCGTTTCGCGTGCAAGCCGATCAGCGGCGGTTGGAAGTCGCGTTGCCGCACGGCGCGCACGCGGACCGCGTGGCGGTTTGGGTCGATCGACGCCTGGTCGCGCCGTCGTTGACGGCATCGGCGTCGAGCGTGCCGACGCCAGCGGGCGACGATTCGCTGCGCGTGGGCGTCGATTTGCCTGTCGCAAAGGCGTCGACGGCGGCGGAAGAGCCGGCCATGCACACGGTCGAGCTTCTCTACGACGTCGACGGCACGTCGAGCGACTCGAGCCAGCGTTCTTGGGAAGCGCCGCGCGTGCTCGGCGACGTTTGGCAGACGCGGACGTGGTGGGAGGTCGTGGTGCCGCGGGGCGAGCATATCGCGGTCGATCCAAGCGGCTTCACGCCGGAATATGCCTGGCAGTGGAGCGCAGCGGTGCGATGGGGCGAAACGCCGATCCTGCCAATTCTTGGCCGACGTCCGAATCTATCTCCCAATGAGTTGCAGCGGCTCACCGGGGCGACTCCCATCAAGTCGTCTGCCGGCCAGTCGAACCGTTACTTGTTCAGCACGAGCGGTCCGGTCGAGCGGATTGAATTTCACACACTGCCGCGATGGCTGATCGTACTTCTCGCCTCGGGAGCAGCAATCGCGGTCGGCCTGGCGCTGATCTACGCGCCGATCGCGCGGCGACCGGTGGCGTTGCTGTCGCTCTGCGTTGTGCTGGTCGCAGTCGCGATTTGGTCGCCGTCGGCCGCGATTCTCGGAGGCCAGGCGGCGGCCGTGGGATTATTGCTGTCGATCGGCGCCGGGATCGCCTCGTGGTGGCTCGGCGACCGCGTCGCGACGCCTACGCCTGCGAACTCGCACTCCGACCGCGTCGAGCGCGGTTCGTCGGCGAGCCGGCGTCCGCGCGACGATCGCTCGCGGGCGACGACGCTCACCGTGCCGGCCGAACTCGACATCGCCGACGTGAACACTTGACCGCCCCGAGACCGATCGAATCGATGTTCGCTCCACGCCAACGATGCGCGCTCATTCTCCTTGCCGCGACGGCAATCGCGGCGGCCGCGTTCGGCGCCGCGCGTTTGTCGGCTGCCGACAAAGACGCGCAGGCAGTCGACGACGCCATGTCGTTTTATCGGGTGTACGCTCCGGCCGACCGCATCGACCAATGGCCGCGGGGCGCGGTGCGGTACGTGCCGATGGACCGTGCCGAGTTCGAGCGGATCGTGGTTGAGATCGCCGCCGAGGCGAAATCGCCAGCCAGCCGCGAAGCCCGCGTCGTCGGCGCGAAGTACACGTCTCGGCTGGAGGCGGACGGCTCGTTGCGCGGCCGCGGCGAATTGACGGTGATTCACGCCTCGTCGCGCGGCGTCTTGCTGGACCTCGGCGCGTGCGACCTTTCGATTAGCGGCGCTGCCTGGGTTCGGAGTACTCAGGACAGTATGGCTGGGAAAACGCCCGCTTCGGACGACGTGATAGCAGACGAATCGATTGCCGAGGAGGCGACCGCGGATGAGGCCGGCGAGGCCGTGCTCGGTGTCGGGGTGGACGGACGATTGAAGTTGCTCGTCGAGCGGTCCGGTACGCTGCGTTTCGACTTCACACTGCAAACCACGTCGCAGAACGGACGCAACGTCACGTCGGCGGCGATACCGTCGGCAGTGGCCACGCGGTGGCTGCTCGACGTTCCGGCCGAGATCACACCGAGCGTGACCGGCGGATTGATCGAAGCCAGCGATGCAACGGTTCGGGCGGAGAACGACGCAGCGCCGCCAAAGGCAACCGCGCCGACGGACGCCCTGAGCAAACGGCGGACGTGGAGGATCGAACTCGGCAGCGCGGGCCGTCTGGAATTGTCGCTCGGTGCAGAGCGGCCCCAGGGCGAACACGTCGTGGTCGCTCGACACGCGACAGACTACGTCATCGCACCGAGCGGACTCTCGCTGGCGTCCGTGCTCACGCTCGACGTGTACCAGACGCCGCTCGAAAAGCTGACGTTGCGGGTCGACGGCGGCGCGACGCTGCTGGCCGCTCGTGTGGGCGACAAAACCGCGCGAATCGTCGATGGACGAGACGGCGGAGACGGCGGAAGGCTGGTGACGGTGGAATTCTCGGAGCCGATACTCGGCGTCGGTCGGAAACTGACGTTGGACGCCATCACGCCGCTGCAGGCGGGTACACGGTGGCGCTTGCCGCGGATTGCGCCGCAGGGATTGCCCTGGAACGAGGCGTCGGCGCGGATCGTCGTCGAGCCGCCGTTGAATATCGAACGGGTGTGGCCGGCCAACGCACAGTATGCGTCGGCGGTATCGCCCCACGCGGCGAACGTGAAGTATCTTGCCGCGGACGGAGCCGTCGACCTCGTTGTAGCCTGGTCGAAGCGGCAAATCCAAGCGGCGACGGCCACGCTTCTCGACGTGGGCGGCGAGGCGCGGGGTTCGGCCGTAATCGACGCCGTCTTTTCCGATGCGGCCGCGACGAGCCTCACCGGAATCATCCACGACGGCTGGTCCGTGGAAAGCGTTTCGTCGACGCCGCCGGAAGCCCTGGCTGACTGGCGCGTCGAGGACCAAGGCAAAGCGGGCCAGCGGATTGTCGTCGCGTGCCGTCCGAGTGTCTCGCGGCGGGCGAAAGTCGTCGTCGTGGTGCGCTGGCGCGACAACCCGCAGCAGCGTCCGCTCGAAGCCAGCGATTTGCATATCATCGATTGGAGCGAGTCGTGCGACGTGCGACGTTCGCTCGTGTCGCTGGCGCCGGCCCAGTCGTTTCAGCTAGTGGCCAAAGGATCTCATCGCCTGTCGCCGCTAAAGCCGGACGACGAAGCGGCCCTGCGGCTGCTGGCCAGCCACGGCGGACAACTGCAATTCGAACTTAGCGAGGCAACCGCGGCATTGTCCGTGACGACGCGCAGGGCAGCGACGCCGTATCGCGGCGAGATCAACGTTGAGCTGAATTGCTCGGCGACGCGCGTTCGCGAGACGTACCGCGTGCGCTGCACACCTCAGGGAGACGGCCTCGCGCGTATCGTGGTGCGCCTGGCCCCGGCGGCCGCCGAGGATATCGTCTGGACCGACGCCGCAAACTCTGCGGAATCGATCTCGGCGCGGCGGCTCTCCGACGACGAAGCCCGCGCGTTTCTCATCGAACCACAAAGCGAAGCCTGGCTTCTATCGCTAACGCCACCGCGCAGCGCCGCGTTCGAGATCGTCGGCGAACGAACGCGGAAGTTCGACGGCGATATGCCCGTGTCGCTGGCGATGCTGCACGACGCCGACGCGCATACGGGAACGATCGAGATTCACGCGGACACCGCGGCGCGCGTTGGGATCGAAAATCGAAGGCTGACGCCGATACCGCGGCCGGATGGGCCAAGTGCGGAATTCGATGATGTGCGGGCGACGTTTCGTTACGTGCCCACGCGAGACGTATTGGCCGTCGAGCCGGCGGTCATTCTTTCCCACGACGCGACCGACACCGCGGCCGCTGTGGCTTATACGTGCCGGCTGGTGGCGCAAATTCACGCCGGCGGCGGCATCCGTCACCGAGCGCAATTCGCGATCGAAAACTTCGGACGACGGGACGTGACGCTCGACGTCGGCGAAGTCACGACGCACTTCGAGGCGCGAGTCGACGGCGAAATCGTCGCGCGGGGCGAAGAGAGCGGTGGACCGCTGCGCGTGCCGTTGCCCCTCGGTCGCCGCTACGTCACGCTGACGTTGGACTACAGCGTCGACGGCGGCGCGGCGGGATGGTTCGGCGGTGCGGCGCTGCAAACTCCGACGATCGACGTGCCGGTGCTGCGACGGCATTGGACGGTGTTCGTACCCGAGGTATACGGCGTGCTGGGCGCCGCGCGGCTCGATGACCGGCAGGCGTCTTGGTCCCGGCGCTGGTTCGGGCCGCTTGCTCGACCGGCGAGCGAACCCGCGTTCGATCCGACGTCGTGGCAATCGTGGTTGGGCCGAAGTCCGCGTCGGGTCGGAGAAGCTGCTGCGCGAGACGCGACCTTGGAGATGCTCGACCGAATGGGCGCGTCGCTGGAATCGCTAGCCGGCGAACCGTCGGCGACGTGGTCGGCGCTCGCGACCGGCATCGAAGTGAACGGAGTGTTCGTCGATGCCATGGCGCTCGATCGCTCGGGCGTGAAACCGTGGACGCCGCTGCCCGCGGCGGCGCGCGGAGGCGGACGAACGAGGGCGGCGCAGTTATTATTTGACGCGAATCTGGCGATCGTTACGGATGGAGAGCGATTCGTCTTTACGTCGGTCGCCGACGCCGATTTGCTCGCTGGCGCGACGACACTCGATTTAGAGTCGCTCGGCGGGATTCGGCTGCATGCGTTTTGGCTGCCGCCGACCGATGGAATCGACGCCGGCGAAAGTCTCGCGCGACGCATGAGCGAAGCCGGCGGAGAACGGATCGTCCACGCCGCGACGTGGAGCGAAACGACGGGGGCGTTCTCGCTCCCCTGGGACGGCGATGCCGACACCGACGTGGGCGACGACGCCTGGCGCGGATGGCGGCGGGTCGATCTGCTTGCCGACGGCGATGCAGTGACCGTGCGCTGGGTGCGCATGGATTGGGTGCTCGTGGCGGCGTGGGTTGGTTTGCTCGCCGCGGCGACTCTGGCATGGTCGTTTTCGCGTCGCCGCGCGGTCGTCGTTGTGTGTCTTGCCGCGGTCGCCGTGACGGCGCTGCTGCTCGACGAGGGACTGTTGGTATTTTCGCCAATTCTTTCCGGCGTGTGGTGGGGGCTGTGCATCGGGCTGGCGCTGGCGTGGTCTCCGCGATTGGCGGCCGCGAAGCGACGATCCGCCGACTCGCCAAGCGGCGCAACGTGGCGCTGGAAGATCGCCGCTGCGGTCGGAGTGTTTCTCTTCGCCGTGTTGTGCGTCGTTCGTGGCTGGGCGGACGACTCGGCGATCGTCGACGCGGCGCATGCCGACGGGAAAGCGGATGGCGCTACGGCGACGATCCATCGCGTTTTTTTTCCAGTGGACGACGAGCGAAAGCCCGTCGGCGATCGCGTGTATGTGCCGGAGCCGTTGTTTGCTCTGCTCGAACGCTGGAAGCTCGATCGCCAGCGCGGTCCCCAAGGTTGGATCGTCGACGCTGCGGTGCATCGCATCCAGTTGGACTGGAATGCGGACGGAACGTCGCTCGAGCAGCACGCGGCAACGGTCGCGGTCGACGCGCACACTTTCGAAGACGACGCGCTCGTCAACCTTTCGCTCGCGGCGGCCAGTGAGACGCCGGGCGACGTTCGATTGGACGGCGCTTTGCTGGACGTCGGCAATTACACGATCGGCCAGGGGCGATTGCAGATCGCCGTCGCCAAGGCCGGCGTCCATCGAATCGAGTTCGTCGAAACGCCGACGGCCGTAGAGCGCGACGGGCGCGTCGGAATCGGTGTGTTGGCCGTCGGCGCGGCGCAGGCGAGGCTGGAAATCGACGCTCCGGACAACGGACCGGAGATCGCGGTCACCGCCGGAAACGGCGAGCGGCAGATAGCGCGAGGTCGCGGAGCGTTGGCCGTGCCGCTCGCTGCGGCGCGAACTTATCGCGTGCAGTGGACAAAGACGCCAGCACGGAGCGCGGGCGAAAACCTCGCATCGACCGAGCGGCTGTGGCTGGACGTAACGCCGGGGGCCGTCGCGCTCGCCGCCGAAGTCGCGCTTCGCGACCCGGGCGGACTGCCCGAGGAATTGCGAGTTTCGGTCGATCCGCTGTTGATTCCGTTGACGGCGACCGTCGATGGCCGGGCGACGACCTGGCGGCGCGTCGGCGGCGCGGCGGACCAGCTCGCGTTTCGCTTGAGTGGTTCCGCTGCGTCGGAAGCACGATTGACCGTGAAGTTCCAGATGCGATCGGAGTCTGGCGTCGGTGCGCTGCGGCTGCCGCGCTGGGAGCCGCAAGTCAGCGAGGTGCGGCGGCGATGGCTGGCGGTAAATATCGACGAATCGTTGGAGCGAGAGATTACCGCCGGGTCCGAGGCGCAGCCGATGAGCGTCGACGATTTTGTCCAAGGCGACAGCGACGAGAGTCTGCCGCACTACGCATATCGGCTTGGACGCGGCGCCATATTGTGGAACTTGTCGACGCGTCGCAAGACGATGAACGTGCAAATCGACCAGGCGATGGCGGCCGTGGCCGAAACGGGGCGCGTCCGCATCGTGCTCGCCGGCGATATCGCGATTCGGTCCGGCGACGTTTACGAGCATGTGTTGCGGTGCGATGAGCGGTTGAAGGTGGATCGAATAGCGGTCGTCGAGGACGACGCCGATCGCGTGACTTTCTGGACGCAGGCGGCCGACGGGACCGTCCAGATTTTTCTGAATCGGCGAGCGGGTACGAGTCAGCGGCTTCGCCTCGAGGGCCACATCGAAGCGGCCGGCGGCGACGGCATCGCGAGTGGCGACATCGTGATTGGTGACATTGCCTTGGACGGAGCTAGCCGAATGGGGCACCGGCTCTTGCTCTACCGAACGCCTTCGGTCGCGGTGGCCGTCCGCGACGTAACGGGCCTGGCGGAGCGAAACCAGGAGCCCACCGAGAGCAGTTCGCGTGCAGCGCCGACGACGACTGGGACGGTGTCGACTGGGACGGTGTCGACTGGGACGGCGCTTCCGGCGTTCGTGCCGCCGACGGGGTCTCGATTGGTTCGCGACCTCGTCGCCCGCGGCGATGTCTCTCCATCGGCGACGATCCAGCTCGCGCACAACGCGCCGCGAATCGACGCGACGTCGATCGTCGTCGTTGAGGAAGTCGAGGCCAACGCCTGGTCGGTGCGGGCTGAGTTTCGCGGCGAAGTGACGGACGGCATGGCCGACGATTTGGTCGTCGACTTGCCGGGCGATTGGATCGGCGACGCCAAGGTCGACCCGCCGATGCCCTGGACCGCGCTCGATTCGCCCACTGGCGGACGGCGATTGCTGGTCCGACCGGTATTGCCGCTGCGCGGACGGTTTGGATTCTCCGTTTCCGGCCAGATTCGCACGCCCGACAGCCGCGCCGCGCCACGATGGAGTTTGCTCGACGCCGATGCGCCTCGTGAATTTCTGGTGCTGCCGACGTTGTGGCGGGGGCGTCGCTTGGGATGGGATCTGGCGCAGATGCGGCGTAGCGCGACGGACGAAGGGTTTTCCATGCCGCGCCGCGAAGGCGCTCGCTATCAGGCTTATCAGATTGTGGGTGAGCGGTCGGCCGCGACGCTACAGGCAGAGATTCCCTATTCGCGGTCGCTCGAAGCTTACGTCGATATACTGGCGACGGAATTGGCCGATGGCACGGGCGCGTTGCTCTCGACGTACGACCTGTTGCCGAGCGGCGTCGCGTCGTGCCGCGTATCGATGCCCGAGGACGTGAGGCTCGTTTCGGTCGTGTTGGAGGACCGGCTGGCCGCGCCAATTCGCGACGGCGACGGGAGTTGGCGAATCGATTTGGAAAGCGATTCGTTGCCGCAGCGGTTGCAGATTCTGTCGATCGCCGACGCCGGCAAATCGAATGACGCGAGACGCCAATGGTCCGCACCCCGTTTGGAAGACGCCAGAATTCGGCGCACGACCTGGACCGTGGCGACGGCCGACGCGCGACCGCGAACGGACGACTCGGCCGCGGCGGCGGAAGGCGCCAATGCAGCACGTATGGCCGCGCGGGCGGACCCACTACAGCAACTTTGGCTGTCCGCGGCGAATTCGTCGTCGGAGTACAAGTCGTCGGTGGCCAATCGCTGGGAAGTTCGCATGTCGGCGGCGCGGGTCGAACACCGATTCGCCGCCGCCGGTGCGAGCGCGGCGGAGACTTCCGAACCGGTGACGGGCGAGTCGAACGACGCCGGCCGCGACGCGGTGTCTGGCGATCGCTGGAACTACGTGATTTCAGGACATCAAACGTCCAACGGCGCAGCGGCCGCGACGTTGACGCGCCAGTTTGGGGCCAAACGTTGGGGGCGAATGGGAAACGACGTCGTGTTTCAGCTCCCGGCGATGCAGGCGAGGAGATTCGCGGACCAGTTGGTTCGCGACGGCGCGGCCGCGCGAGCGACGGTAGTGGCCGCGCCGCCGAAGGTCGTCGAACGATCCGCGATATTTCGGCGATCGCTGTCAGGGCGTCGATTCTACGACCACACGACCGCCGCAGAGGCCTGGACTTGGACCGCGCCGAGGACGCCCAAAACGAACCCACCGCTAGGGCGTTGGGCGATCGCGATGGTAGTGGCCGCGGCGGCCGTGTTGTTGTTGTTGCGGCGCGGCGGGCGGCGCATACTTGGCGAGCAATGTGCGCGACATCCTCATCTGGCGTTGGCCGTCGCCGGCGTCTTTTGGTGGCTGTGGCTGTGGCCCGGTTGGATCGGTTGGGCGCTAATCGCTGTAAGCATATTCTGGGCGTGGCGAATGGCCTGGCCGCTGCCAAAGTTAATTGCCCGCGCTCGGCCTTCCAGCTATTCATAGCGGCATGGGTTTGCACTCTGTTTTCTACGTCGCACCTACCCGACAGAGGAATTGGCCTGGCAACATCGCGGAAGCGGCGACGGCGGTTTCGGCGAACGTGGCGTGGTAGCGGCCGTACAGGGCGCGGCGTTTGAGGAAGTTCCACCGTCGCTCGATCAGGTTCAAGTTGGGCGAGTGCGACGGCAGGAACAGCAAGGAGATGTCTAACCGCCTCCGCTGCTTGCCGCTCATCGACAACGTCTCTATGGTCCACCTCCTTTGGGAGGTGATTATGGGGACATTTCTATCCGCGCATTACAGTTTGGCCTGGCGGTCGACTTGCTAACGGCTGCGGGTCGGGCGACAATGTTTGTTTCGTTGTCGCTGGCCGTACCGCCGCCGACATTCGCGCCGATTACGAATCGCCCCTGGGCAGCTACATGTCTGACCGGCCGACTTCACCTTCCCAATTCGTGCAGTATGCGGCGGAGATTTCCAGCCGCGGCGTGGGGCCGGCGCTGGAGATGTTGGCCGCGGCGCTGCTGGAACAGAAGAATTTTCGCGATCTGTTTACGGTGCGGCAGATGCAAGCCCGGCATAAGCTGGGGCTGCCGGTGATCGACGTGGGGCAGACGCGCGACCTGGTGGACCCCTTGCGAACGCAACTCGAAGACGCCTACGTCGAGGCATGTCGCGAGGTCGGGCTGCTGCTTCTGGCCGAGGGAAAGCTGCGGGAAGCGTGGATGTATTTGCAGATTTCCGGCGACAAAGCGGCGGTTCGCGAGCGGCTTGCGTCGCAGGAACCGACCGAGGCGAATTCGAGCGAAATGGTCGAGATCGCCTTGTACGAGGGCGTCTGGCCGCGGCGCGGATTGGAACTGATTCTCGATTCGCACGGTGTCTGCAACACGATCACCACGCTCGACGGCATGCTACCGAATCTCGCTCGCGAGGAACAAGCCGAAGCGGCGTCGCTGCTGGTGGGATTCTTGCACGGGCAGTTGCTGGAAAACGTGCGGGCGGACATCGAGCGACAACAGGGCAAGCCGCCGGCCGAAACGACGCTCGCGACGTTGCTGACCGATCGCGAGTGGCTGCTGGCCGATGGCAATTATCACACCGACACGTCGCACTTGTCGTCGGTCGTGCGGTTCGCGCGGATGAGCGACGATGCCGACACGTTGCGGCTGGCGGTCGATCTGACGGAATACGGCCGGCGGTTGCACAAGCAGTTTCAATTCTCGTCGGAAGAACCGTTCGCGGAGTACTATCCGGCCCACGGGCTGTTCTTGGGCGCGCTGCTCGCGCAGGCAGAGCATTCTCGGAACATGGATAGTGCGGCGCGGGCCGACGTCATCGACGACGCGCTCGTCTACTTCCGCCAGCGGGCCGAAACGGCAAACGTCGAAATTTCTGGCACGGCGGCGGCGGAGTTCTATATCTCTTTGCTGGGACGGCTGCGGCGATTTACGTTGGCGATGGACGAACTGGCCCATTTGATTCCGCCCGGCACGCCGACGATGGGCATCGCCCCGCACTTGTGGGAGCTTGCCGAGCAGTCCGGCAACTATCAGAAGATGGCCGACATCTGCCGCGACCGCGGCGACATCGTCGGGTATACCGGCGCGATGGCGGCGGCGGCGTTGAGTGCGGCGAGGCAATAGTGCGAGCGTCGATGGTCTTTCTCTTCGTGATGGAGAACGCGGCGAAATAATCTACGCACGTCGAAGAGAATGGAGAGGCCGTTCCCAGCCTCGCTTCCGCTACGAAATCGGCAGCGGCTAAGCGGAATCGCGCTGGCCTTACACGTCGTCTTCCAACTCGATCTCGCCGTCGACCGCCTTTTCGTGCGCTTCGCGGAGCAGGTCGTCGCGCGTCGGGATAAGCTCGTCCGGAAGCGATCCCGGCACAATGCGTTCGAGCACGCCGACGGCCTTGCCGGGCCGGTTTTCTTCGTGCATGAGGATGGCCGCCAGCTCCAATCGCATCGGGCCCGAATGATCCGGAAACCGCCGCAGGTATTCGAACATCAGCGGAATCGAGGCCGGGAAGCTGTGGCGCTCGTTGAGCAGTTGAGCGAGCGCGGCCAATTCGACTTCGGGGAGTTGCCAGTCTTTTAGCTTCGCGGACATGCGATGATGCAATTCCAACGCCGCCGTCGCGTCGCGGTTGGCCAAATGCGTCCGCAAAATCTCCATGCCCGCGTGGTGCCGCCGGGCGAAGTAGTCGTCGTCCAAGCCGGATTGGACGTCCGGCCGGTGCTGATATTGCCGCATTTCCTCCAGGTCGACGTCGCCGGTGCGGCCGCACATCACGCTGAACAAATCCCAGCCCTGGCAGTTCACTTGCCGCAGCAACATCAACAGCGCCGCCGCCGCAATTCCGATCGCGAAGCCCACCGCATGGGAAAACGCCAGCGCCGGCGGACTCGCCGCGAGCCAGCCGAGGCCCGCGTCGCCCAATATGAATACGCACAGCAGCGCCGGTATCGGAATGTCGTAGACGTAACCCTTGATCCAAATCCAGGCCACACAGCGAACGTCGTTCTTCGGCGCCCAAACGAAGGCCATCGCGCCCACCGCGTACACGATGGCTGTCGAGCCGAGTACGCTGCTCGCTACGTCTGCGGCGACGAGCGGCACGTCGGTGTACGGCTGCAATGCGACCGCCAGCCGCTCGACCAGTTGGGCGTGACCAATCGCCAGCAGGAAGTAAACCGGCACGAAGCGATACCAGCCGAGTTTGCCCTCGACGATCAACCCAAACGACCACAGAAACACGACGTCGAGCAGCAGCCGCACCCAATCGCCGTGCGACACGTTTGCCGCCAGCCAGAAGAACGGGTTCAAAACGCCCAGCGGCAACGCCCAACGCTCGAACGCCATGCCCGGCGCCGCGGCCCATTGCGGCAAGTAGTCGGCAAAGAACAGATAGACGTCGAGCGCAATCAACCCCAGCGTGCCGTAGGGGCGATGATCGACCGGCGCGTCGGTGTTCCAAGGGATACAGGGAACGAACATGGGAAAGGCCCAAGTCTCAAGGTGCAAGGATCAAGCTTCAAGGTTCAAATAAGGTCCAAATTCCAAGGCCTAAACGCGACGCCGTTCCGCTAGACCTTAAGCCTTGAACCTAATTTGAGCCTTGAAGCTTGAAGCTTGAACTTCGAACCTTTCAGGCCGCTCGTTTTCCGCCGCGGCTTCGCTACACCCGACAGTGCTCCAACATCTTCGCCGCAGTCGCGACGTAACTCGTATAAAACGGGCCGAACTCGGCGTAGCGGGCGCTGGCTTCGTCGAACCGCATCCGATACACGATGTCCTTGAGGAACTCGGGGTTGCGTGCCCACAGCGTGACGCCCCATTCCCAATCCTCGAAGCCGAGGCCGACCGTGATCAACTGCGTCACCTTGCCGGCGAACGTCATGCCCGTGCGGCCGTGCTCGGCCATTTGGCGGTTGCGTTCCTCGGAGTCGAGCAAGAACCAATTCTCGCCGACCTTGCGCTTCTTGTTCATCGGATAGAAGCACGTGGCGGGCCACGGCGGAAAGTCCGGCGTCAGCCGCTGCCGCCGCATGATCTCCTCGCGGCTGGCGTAGGCCTTGAGCTTCGCCTGATACGCTGGGCTGCCCTCAACTTCGCCCTCGGCCACCAGACGCTGGCCATACTGTTCCACGCTGGGCACGTATTCCGAAACTTCGGTCATCGACACGAACGAATACGTGGGCACGATCGCCGGGCCGAGTGGGCCGGACAACAACCGCTGATGCAGTGCGTCGATCACCAGCGGATCGCCGTCGAGCAACATCAGGCCGAAATCGGCCTTGTGGCCGCTGACAATCGACGTCTGCACGCGGGCCGGTTGGCCGGGCGCTTGCTGATCGAGCGCCGACACGACCGCCTCGCGACCCGCTTGCCGCTCTGCCGCCGTCATCTTGGCCAGCGCCCCGCGGTCGAAACGATAGTACGCATGGGTGCAATGCCAGCCCTCGCTCGGCACAAGCGAAATCTCTTGCGACGCGGCGGCCGCGGCGTGCGGCGGCCGGCCATGGGCGGGACGGGCGGGGGCTTCGGCGGAACTCATAAAGTGCTTTCTGCTCGAGCGTCGAGATGTGCGATGGCGTAACGGCGAGGCGGACGCCCAAGAGGCGCATCGGTCCGCACGACCGCCGACATTTCCGCCGAATTACGGCGGTTTCACTCCCCGCATGATAACACAACGCCCGGCCGCGGCAACGCGATGGATGGAGCGAGCCAAGCGACGAATGGCGAAGTGTCGTCGACCAACGTCCGCGCCGTCTTGATGCAAGTACATCCGCCTATCTTCGCTAACCGGACCGACCGACACGTCCGGACGAGAAACATGCGACTGTGCAGGGGCGCGCGGCGTCGAGTTGCGGCGCGATTTGTTCCGAAGCTAATAACCGACGGCCAAGAACCGACGCCGAAATTCGTCGCGTTCGTTCGCCGCCTCCGCCAACGATTCGTCGCTTTGTCGGCGTATCCTGTCGTGGGGGTATTCGAATCTTCGATTCCAAAATAAGGGGTGCAAGGATGCGCCGGGGCTTACTGTTTTCATCGTTTGTCTTTTCCGGACTCGTGTTGTCGACGCCGATGGTTCTCGCGCAAAGCGCGGTCGAGCCTGCGGCCATAACCGGCGATCGAGCCGCCGACGCGCCCTTGCCGGCCGAATTGGCCGTCGACGAGGCCTCCGAAGCCGATGCGAACTTCACCGGTCTCATCAGCCACGATGCCGCCGAATGGACGGCCGAGGCCAGCGCAGAAACGAATGCCGAAGGCGCGCCGGCGGACGGCCCGAATTGCTGCGACCCGAAGAAAAAAGCCGCGTTGAAGAAATCGATCGCCGGCGCTTATGCTGGAGTGTTCTACGACAACAACTTCGAGTACCTCTGCGACCCGTGCTACAACGGCTGGCACTTGGGCGAAGATTACAAGCGGATGCCCGTTGGCGATTGCTGGAGCGTCGACGTCGGCGGCCAATACCGCATTCGATACCACAACGAACACAACATCCGCGGCCTCGGCCTGACCGGCCGCGACGACCAGTTCCTCCTGCACCGCACCCGGCTGTACGCCAACGCCGAATACGGCAATTTCTTCCGCGCCTACGTCGAAGGCATTGACGCCGAAAGCAATTACGAAAACTTCAACCCGCGGCCGATCGAAGTCGACCGCTCCGACCTGCTCAACGCTTTCGTCGACGTGAAACTGCACGACGGCGACTCCGGCGAACTCTGGGCGCGGGTCGGACGCCAGGAACTGCTCTACGGCAATCAACGGCTGGTCTCTCCGTTGGACTGGGGCAACACCCGCCGCACGTTCGACGGCTACAAACTAATGTGGAAGGGCGAGGACTGGAACGCCGACGTGTTCTGGACGCAGCCCGTGCCCGTCGATCCGCACAATTTCAACAATCCCGACCAAAGCCAGGAGTTTCTCGGCGCCTACACGACCTACAAGGGGGCCAAGAACCAGACGTTCGACTTCTACTTCCTCCGTTTCTCGGAATCGTCCGCCGCTACGGAGTTCGACTTCAACACATTCGGCGCGCGGTGGAGTTGGAAGTCCGGCGACTGGCTCGCCGAAACCGAGGGCATGTACCAGTTCGGCGAGTTCGGCGGCGTCAACCATTCGGCCGGGGCGTTTGTTACCGGCGTCGGCCACGACTTCCCCTGCACCGTGTGGAAACCGACCTTGTGGGCGTACTACGATTGGTCGAGCGGCGACGATACGATCGGCAACGCCTTCCACGACTTCTTTCCGCTGGGCCACAAATACTGGGGTTGGATGGACTTGTACGGCTTCCGCAACCTGGAAGACCTCAACTTCCAGTTGACGGCCAAACCGAGCGACAAGGTCAAAGTCATCGGTTGGTGGCACATCCTCAATCTGCAAGATGGCAACGACGTGCCGTACACCGCGGCCATGACGCCGTTCACCGTCACGCCCGGCGGCGATCAGGAACTCGGCCAGGAACTCGACTTCATCATCTCCTGGGCGGCCACCGACCGGCTGAGCGTCGACCTGGGCTACTCGCACTTCTTCACCGGCGACTGGTACTCCACGAACCCGACGCCCAACCTGTTCAACGGCGACGCCGACTTTTACTACATCCAGGCGCAGTTGAACTTTTAATCCGCCGCCAGCACCGCGCGACCGTAGGGTGCTCTGCGAGCACCTCGGCGAACAACGTCGAGTTTTCGCAGAGCACCCTACCCGTTGGCGACGCGCCGCGATTGACTTCGCACTACATATCCAATGGAAAATCGCTCAGCAATTCCACGCCGTTTTCCGTGACGAGATAATCGTTCTCCAGCCGCAATCCCGCGCGGAGATGTTCCGCGTACAGTCCCGGCTCGGCGGTGAATACGTCGCCGACCTCGAACTTGTCGTCCCAGTTCGGATTGAGGTGCGGCGCTTCGTGCGGGAACAGTCCGATGCCGTGGCCGAGGTGATGATCGAATTTCGCTTCGCCGAACTCGCCGAGCCAATGCTTGCATTCGTCGAACAGCGCCCGACAACTTTCGCCCGGCTTGACGGTTCGCTCGACGATCGGGAAGACTTCGGCCACGTGCCGCCAGGCGCGGCGTTGATCCTCGGTCGGTTTGCCGTCAACGGCGATCGCGCGGCAGGTGTCGGCGTTGTAGCCGCGAAACGCTGGGCCGAGGTCGAGGATGTAGAGTTCGCCGGCCTCGATGGCGCGGTCTCGCGGCGGACCACCCCGCGCGCCGCAGGCATAATCGTTCCCCGTCCAGGTCAACATTTCGCCCAGGTGCCGCACGGCGACGCTTTGCAGTTCGTTAAACACGTCGAGTTCGTTCACGCCGGGCCGAATGATCTCCCGCGCGTGGGCGTACATTTTGCCGGTCGCGGCGATGGCGTGCCGCAGTCGGGCCAGTTCATCGGCATCCTTTCTTCGCCGCAGCCGATACAGCGTCGGGTCGAGGTCGATCCATTCGATATCGCCCCAAGCGGCCGCGAGGGCCTGCGCGGTATGCACGTCGAACGTCGAAAACTCGACGCCGATTCGCCGCGGCTTGCCGCGCTGGCGCAGCGCTTCGACGAGCACGGTCGAACAGGCGTGCCGCTGGTCGTTTCGCAGGGTCGAGTGCAACTGGGCCTGGTACTCATGCACGTCATCGGCGACCGCGCCGGCGAATTTCTTCGGCGGAGCGACCACCACCGCGTGCCCATCGCGCCACAGCGCCGCGGCAGTCTGCACCAACCGCCAAACGAACGGGCCGATGAGCCACTGAACGTGCTCCGGCAAATTAACGATGGCCAGATCGACGTCGAGGGCTCGTATTTCGGCAAGCAACCGCTGCTGTCGACCGCGGACGGCGACGGAGTCGATATTTGATTTCGTCATTATTTCGCACGATACTTAAATGTTCTGCCGATCACGCTCGACCCGGCTAGGGCACACGCCAAGCATCAAACAGCGAAACGCTTATTCTAGGCGAGCAGCGAGGCTAATTCAATGGTCACGTTGCCCGCGATAGAGTTGCGACGATCGTCGCTATCTCGATTCCCGTAGAATTGCCCTTGCCGCCAACCTCATCCATAATAGCTAATAGAGGGTAGTGCCATTCCGTCGATCAACGCGCGCGCCGCGAGGAGTTTTCAATATGTTGGAAGTCGAGGGAGTAATTCACGGTCGGCGTGTCGATTTGGACGCGGATACGGGATTGCCGGACGGTGTTCGTGTGCGAATGAAGATCGATGCGCCGCTGCTTACGAAGGCGGAAAAACTGGCTGTTTTCGAGTCCGTGTTTGGGTCGTGTGCCGGCGATCCGACATTTGCGGCCGCGGTGGCGGAAGCGGAGGCGCTTCGGCACGCCAATTTGCCGAGGGACGTCGACCTTGATGTGGCACCTTGACTCGAACATCATCATCGCGATCTTGCGCGGGAACCGAGAAATCGAGAAGCTCGTGCGGTCGCGAATTGACGAGATTGCCGTGTCGGCATTTGTGATTGCCGAGTTGCGGTACGGTGCCCGCAAGTCGGCCAGACCGGAGCACCATCTTCGCGAAATCGAGAGCGTTACGAGATTCGCCAGCATGCTCCCATTTGACGCGGATTGTGCAGACGTATACAGCCGAATTCGCGTTGCCCTTGAACGCCTCGGTAAACGCACGGGCGAAGGTGATTTGCTGATTGCAAGTGTTGCTCTCGCGCACGGCGCAACGCTCGTGACGCATAACGTCAAACATTTCGAGTCGATCGAAGGTCTGGCGATCGAAGACTGGCTGTCGCCGTAAAGGACCACGCCCTATGAACCTCCTCGTCATCGTCGTTCCGGTGGCGGTCGTGTTGACGATCGCCTATTTCACGTATGGCCGCGTGCTGTCGCGGCTGCTGCGGCTCGACGCCAAGCGGCCTACGCCGGCGGTCGAGTTGCGCGACGATCTGGACTACTCGCCGATCGAGCCGAAGTTCCTGCTCTCGCAGCATTTCTCGGCGATCGCCGCCGCGGGGCCGATCGTGGGGCCGATTCTGGCCGGCGTGATGTTCGGCTGGCTTCCGGCGCTGATCTGGATACTCGTCGGGTCGATCTTCATCGGCGGCGTCCACGACATGACGGCGCTGGTGGCTTCGATCCGGCACAAAGCCCGGTCGATCGCCGAGGTCGTTCGCGACCACATGACGCAGCGGTCGTATTATCTGTTCTTGGCGTTCGTGTGGCTGGCGCTGGTCTACATCATCGTGGCGTTCACCGACGTCACCGCGTCGTCTTTCATCGGCCGGAAGAATCTCGAAACCGGACAGGAAGTGACTGCCGTGCAGGCCGATGCAATGAACGACGGCGATACCGTGAGTGGCGGCGGCATCGCCACCTCGTCGCTGCTGTATCTCGTGCTGCCGATCGTGATGGGCCTGCTGCTGCGATACACGAAGCTGTCGCTCAACATGGCGACGCTGATTTTCGTCCCGTTGGTCGGCGTCGCGATTTGGGTCGGACAGTACATTCCGCTCGACCTGGCCCAGTTGCTGGATATCTCGAATCCTCAGGCGAGCAAGGTCTGGGACGTGCTGATTCTGGGGTACTGCCTGATTGCCGCCGTCGTGCCGATGTGGATGCTGCTGCAACCCCGCGGACACCTGGGCGGATATTTCCTGTATGCCGCGCTCGGCGCGGCGGCGATCGGCCTGATCGTCGGCGGAAAGACGATTCAGTATCCAGCGTTCACGAGTTGGACCACGCCGTCCGGCGCGTCGCTCGCCCCGATGCTGTTCATCACGATCGCGTGTGGAGCGTGTTCGGGCTTTCACTCGATGATCGCCTCGGGCACGACGTCAAAACAGCTTCGTCTGGAGACCGACGCGCTGCCGATCGGCTACGGCGCAATGCTGCTCGAAGCGATGGTGGCGACCATTTCGTTGTGCTGCGTGATGGTGCTCGTGCCCGGTTCGCCGACGCTCAAGTCCGAGCCGAATTTCATCTACGCCCTCGGCATTGGCGGGCTGCTCGAACCGACCGGCATTTCCGCGAAGCTTGCCGTTTCGTTCGCCCTGATGGCGTTCACCACGTTCGTTTACGACACGCTCGACGTCTGTACGCGGCTGGGGCGGTACATCATTCAGGAATTGCTCGGCATGCAAAACACCGCGGGCAAGTGGCTCGGCACGATTCTCACCGCCGGCGTGCCGTTGTTCTTCGTAGTGCAAACGGCCGTTGACGCCAGCGGAAATCCGATTCCGATCTGGAAGCTGTTCTGGTCGCTGTTTGGGGCCAGCAACCAACTGCTGGCCGCGTTGTCGCTGCTCGGCGTCACCGTCTGGCTGTGGCGCACGCGCAGGGCGATGTGGGTCTGGTTCGTCACCGGCATTCCGACCGTCGTGATGTACGTGATGAGCACCTGGGCGCTCGTGCAAATCATCGGCGCGAAGTTGCAGGGCGAGTGGTACTACGACGCGGTCACGTGGGTTGCGATCGTGCTTGTGGCGCTGGCGGCGTTGATGCTCGTCGAAGCGGTCCGCGTGCTGTGGGATTTGCGAACGCCCACGTCGCCGGCGGCGCGTGGAGCGGTGGCCGCGTCGTAACCGTCGCCGAAACGCCGGGCGTTGTTGCCGACGCCACATCCTTGACATTCTCCATGGAAGCTCCGCGTATGGCTCGAATACTCCGCCATCGAAGTCGTTTTGTCGCCGCCGCTCTTCGGTGCTCCGTCGCCTTGTTGCTAACGATCGGCTCGCGGGCCTGCGTTGCGGCGGAGCCGGCGTATCGGATCGAAGCTTCGGACGCCGTTCGCGTGTCGGCCACGTTGCAGTACGACGTCCACTGCCCGAACATGACGGCCAGGCATTGGACCGTGTTCGCGCCCGCCGCGGCGGAATTGCCTGGCCAGCGCGACGTGAAGACGACGTGCGAGCCGGCGGCCGAACGCATTCGTGACCGTCGTATTGGGCAGCGCGACGTCATGGCCATCGACGTGCCGGCCGACGTGGCCGATCTCGAACACCGCGTGCGCGTCGAAGTCCACTACGAAATGACGCTCGTTCGTCGGCTCCTCCGCGAGCGGACGAAGGACGACGCGTCTGGCCCGCCGCCGACGCTCGAGCGCGACGAACGAGTGGCGAATCTCGCCGCCACGAAAGACGCCAACCACGACGATACCGCGTTTGCCGCCCACCTCGACAAACACTCGTTACGCCGCCAAGCCGACGAAAGCGACATCGCTTTTGCCCGCCGAACGTTCTCTCTCGCCACGTCGCACGGCGAATATGCCTATCGCGCGGACATACCTCGCCGCGCGACCGAAGTCGCCGAGGCGTGGCGAACCGACTGTGCGGGCTGGGCCAATTGGTTCGTGGCCGTCATGCGCGCCAGCGACATCCCGGCCCGTGCGCTGGTCGGCCGGTGGGCGAAATCGACGCGCGATCAGAGCGCCGAGAAGAACGCCGATGACGGTCCCGCCAACCAAGGCCACGTCAAAGCCGAATTCTTCGCCGCCGGCGTCGGCTGGGTTCCCGTCGATCTGTCCCAAGCCGTGCAGCACGGCCGCCGCACTGGCGGGTTACATTACTTCGGCGCCGACAATGGCGACTTCGTCGTGCTGCACGTCGACACCGACTTCGAACTGCAAACCAAGCGAATGTCCCGGCGGCACTGGCGGACGCTGCAGTCACCGGCATTTTGGGTCCTCGGCAAAGGCAAGGTCGACGGCGCGACAAATGTCGACGACTGGCAGGTGCGACGGCTCGTTCGCGGCGGCGACTGAGAGTCGGCAACTCCCTTGCTTCTTGCAAGCCGCCTGCGATACTGCGAGAAAACCAGACGCGATTGCCGTGGTTGGCGGGCCTGCCATCGATCGTGCATCGCTGCCGGCCTCAATCTCTTTTTTGGAGAGGAATATCACATGTCGCAAATCCTGCCTCGAAAGACCCGATTCAGCGTGGCTGCCGGCCTCGTTGTGCTGTTCGGCCAAATTGTGCTCGGCGTCGCGGCCCGAGCCGAAGAGCCGATCCGTCATTCGTTTTTCATCGCCGGGCCGACCTTCACCGGCATCATCGACGAATCCGGAAACGAAGCCTGGGATTCCGGCCGGGCCGCTGCCCGCGATGGGTTCGTGCTGGCCAACGGCAACGTGCTGATCGCCTGGGCCGACGAGGTCGTGGAAATGACGCGCGACAAGAAGGCCGTGTTTCGCTACCGGCTCTCGAAAGAAAACCGCGAGATCGGCACGGCGGAGCGTCTCGACGACGGACGGACGCTAGTCACGGAACTTGGCCCGCATCCGCGGTTGATGGAAGTCGCCGCCGACGGAAAGATCGTCGTCGACGTGCCGCTTGCGCCGGAAACGGACAACGCGCACATGCAAACGCGGATGGCGCGGAAGCTACCCAACGGAAATTACTTGGTGCCGCATCTGCTGGCGTTCAAGGTGAAGGAATACACGCCGGCGGGAAAAGTGGTCCGCGAACTGGCGACCGATCTGGACGAACTTGGCGGTCGCAAAGCAGAAAACTGGCCGTTCACCGCCATCGCTCTGGACGGAGAAGGTCACCGCGGCCACACGCTGGTCAATCTCACGCACGGCAACAAGACGGTCGAATTCGACGCGGAGGGCAAGGTTGTCTGGAAAGTGAGCAACGAGGATCTGGCCGAAAAGCCATTCGACGACGCTTGTGGCGAACAGCGACTGCCCAACGGCAACACGGTGATCGCCAGTTACCACGCCCAAGACGGAATCCGGATCTTCGAAGTCACGCCGGAAAAGAAGATCGTCTGGAAATACGCGGGCAAGCACAGCGCCCACGAGTTCCAAATCCTAACGACCAACGGCAAGCCAATTGAAGGTAAGCCGCTGAAGTAGGTCTTTTCGGCGATCGCCTTTTGCCGTGCCGCTCGATCGCAACCAAATTCCTGTCGGAAGCCAAATCAGCATCCCCGACCGTCCACATCGACAACTCCGATGCGAGCCGCTCGTTGCTACGCCGCGGACCCGGAATAGCTGCGGATTGCGGCCGTCGGAATCGTCACAAACCCCTGCCAAGTATGGACTTCTTGCTTGGCGCGTGCTGCGGCGGGTGGTAGATTCGCTATAAGGGCATCCTGTCGGTCGCTTGGGACGAGAGCGGGACACTGCGCGCTATGGCTGCATCCGATCAGCGAAATCTGAACCGCCCGATGCCGGTCGCCGCAGGCGAGAGCGTCCATTTGATGCAAACGGCCCGAGCATTGGCCGAATCCTCGGTTCCCGCGCGGCCGGTTCCTGCCGGCGCGGGCGGAGCATCGCGGCCGATTCCCGCCGCAAACCGTCCACTTCCAGCCGCTGCAAGTCCTGGCGCGACCACGCTCCGCGACGGTGAACCGCCAGACGAAGAATCCGGCGAGGAAGTGGTTCAGGAGATCGTCAAGCGCGCTCCGCCCTGGGCCGTGAGCACGGTCATTCACCTCGTGCTGTTCCTGGTTCTGGCGCTCATCACGTGGGGCGCCACGCGGCCGCCGAAAGCCCTTGTCGCGGAGTTTACGGAGCCGGAACCGGACGATTGGTCCGAAAAGCTTGGCGAGCAGAACAACATCGAGACGATGCTGACCACCGACAAGCCCGAAGAGCAACAGGTGATCAGCGATTCGCCGCTGCCGCCGGTGCCCGATCCACTGGCGGCGCCGCCGGATAATCCGGTCGTCGAAGAGGCCATAACGGCGACCAGCGACAAGAAAGCTCCCGACCCCGGCATGGCGCTCAACGGTCGGCAGCGCGGCCGCCGGGGCGATTTGCTGGCGGCTTACGGCGGCAATCGGCTGACCGAGGAAGCGGTTCTCGCGGCGCTCGAGTGGCTGGCCCGCAATCAGCGGAATGACGGCTCGTGGAGCTTGCAGGGGCCGTATAGCGACGGCTCTTCGGACGAAAACATCATTTCCGCGACGTCGATGGCGCTGTTGGCGTTTCAGGGACACGGCGACACGCACATCGCGCCCGATCCTGGCGCATTCGAGTCCGACGCCAAGTATCAGCGAGCGCTGCGGTTCTCCAAAGTCGTCGCCAATGGCTGGTCGGCACTGTTGAAGTATCTGGAAAAGGACGGCAAGTTCCGCAACGAATGCACGGAGCATCAGGTGCTCTACGCCCAAGGTCAGGCGACGATCGCGATTTGCGAAATCTACGCCATGACGAACGACAAGAAATTCGAAGAGCCGGCGCAGCGCGTGGTTGACTACGCCATCAAGATTCAAGATTCGGCCGGCGGCTGGCGCTACACACCCGGTTCCGATTCGGACGTGTCGGTGAGTGGTTGGTTCATGATGGGCTTGCAAAGCGCGCGGATGGGCAAGCTCGACGTGCCGCAAAAGACGCTCGACAAGCTATCCGGATTTCTCGATAGCGTGGCAATGGTCGACGGCCGGCAATACCGCTATCGCGTCAATGGCCCCACGACCGACGCCATGACCGCCGAGGGGCTGCTCTGCCGGCAATACTTGGGCTGGAAGCGCGAAGATCCGCGAATGCTCGGCGGCGTGCAGTTCGTCGGCGAGCGTCCGATGGTGTGGGCCGACGGCAAACGCAACGTCTACTATTGGTACTACGCCACGCAGGTCGCCCACCACATGGAAGGCGAATACTGGCGGAAGTGGAATAGCGTGATGCGGCAGATGCTGCCGAGCAATCAAATCCGCAAGGGCAAGGAAGATGGCAGTTGGGATCCCAAAGGCGACATCTGGGGCGACTCGGCCGGGCGGCTGTATGTGACGTGTCTGTCGACCTATATGCTGGAAGTCTATTACCGGCACTTGCCGATCTATCGAAAGTTTTTCTAGCGGTCGCCGAAATCGACGGCAAGACGACGTGATTGCCTGGAAGCGAACTCGTTGCTCCCGCTCGTGCTTCCGGATGCCGGACGCGGCGGCTTTACTCTTGAAGTCGCGCTGCGAGTATGGCTCGTTCGTGTTGGTTGCGTCGCGGTGAATAAAACGGAATGCCGGCGTCGCTAGAAAGTCGGCGCGGCAAATCTTGCGAGAGCAGACTATGAATGACGAAGTTTGGTCGATGGAGCCGGGACGCGGCAACAGCATTCTCCAACTGGGCGCGCCGCGCGACGAAGTGTTGCGGCGATTGGCCGCGGCCGGCATCGAAGTGGACGAGGAAGATGACGAAGAAGACGACGAAAGCGAATCGCTATGGTCCTACGTTGAGGAAATGGACGCGGAGCTTACGTTCGCCGGCGGCCCTGGCCAAGTGCTTGAGGAAATCGCCATTAGCGATGACCGGATGCAGTTGGGACCGATCGATTTGATCGACGAGCCGCTCTGCAAGGTCATCGAGTTACTTCGCGTCGTCGACGAGGAAACCGTGTGGACGAGGTGGAAGGACGATGTCCCGCCATCCGATTCCAACAACGATCCGCCAACCGGCGAGACTGCGATTTCCGCCGGCGAATCGGCCGTGCCGCCGCCCGCCGATAACAAGTCGCCGTCCGCAAGGCAGTTGCTCAGCGACGGGACGTTGTGGATTCGCCCGTTCGGCCTCGGTTTGGTTTTGGTGTATGGCGACGTGATCACCGTGCGGCTGCGACGGCCGGGCGATGTTCCTAGCGGGGGTTACGGATCGCTCACGGCAGAACAGCGCGAGCTCGCCGCGCAGGACGATTTGACGTCGATCTTGCTCGGCCGCCCTCCACTGCGACGGGAAGCACGTCCGCGCAGCAGCCGCTTCCAGCAACTGGCCGGCTTGGCATTGGTGATCGGCATTGGGCTCGTCATCTGGCGAGCGATCGACTTTCAGCGCCGTTGGAACGAATCCCCGATCGCGGAAGGCGTCGTCGTCGCGGTGAATCCTCCGCCGCCCGAGCCGTTCCCCGACGAATACACGATCGCCTACCACGACGAGTCGGGCACGCTCCACGAGGTCGTGTTCGGACGAGCGGACATGTACGGACTGCCGCCCGTCGGCGGGAAGATCGAACTCCGCTACTTGCCCGAAGCGCCGGACGAGCCGCTCGGCCCGGCGCGCGTGCGGGACATCGCCATTGAAACGTTCATCCCCTGGGGCGTCGGCGTGTTCGTCGCGTACTTCGTCCTGCAGCTCGCCGTCGCGATCGTCGGTTGGGCCTGGCGACGGGCTGAAACGAAGAACGTTCGGATGGCATAGCCGCCGGTCGCGCCGCGAAGCGAGAATTTGCGACGACTCGAAGCCACGGCCAGATTCGTCGACGACAAAACCGAGAAAACCGCCGGACCGGCGTGATCTACGACGGCGCCAAGAGATGGCGGAGTCGCATTACCGCGACGCGGTCGTTTCGCCCTCTCGCGCGGCGATCGAACGTTGGGTGCGGCTGGCCGAATAGCCAAGCGGTATTTCATTCTCGCTGCACGACGCGGTATGGCAAGCCCAAGAGCGATCCGGCACAGTCTGGCTCAAGGAGTTGCGCCAGCGTAGCGATCACGCGACTCGCCGACGCCGCAAGCTGCCGTCGAAATGATCGACGATACGATCGACGAAATCACCGCCCCCGCAATCGCTCCACACGCGGCCAACGCCATGTCCTTCTGCGCATCCCAAATGTCGCCCTGCTGACCGTTGTAGCGGTCGGCAATGTCCGGTGCCATGAACGCGGCGATCAGCCACTCGGCGACTTCGTAGAGCAGACTCGTGGCCAGAATGAATTCGATCGCCACCCACGTCGCGCCGAAACCGCGTACGCCCAGCAACCTCGCCGCCGCCTGTCGCGCCGGCAGCAGCATCAGCAGCCCGTAACCGAAGTGCATCAAGCGATCGTAGTGGTTGCGGTCCGTTTCGAGCCACGTCGCCAAGCGAAAGCCGAACAACGATTCGGCCCAATCGTCGTACGGCACGTTGCAGTATCCGTAATACGCGGCCACGCTGTGCAGCGCCAAGAACGCCGCCGCCGATGCAAAGCCGACAGTATCGAGCCACCCGCGCCATACCGCGACAACGAGCAAGACGAGCAGAAACAACGTCGGAATCTGCAACAGCGCCGCGTCGTCGCCCGCCATCGGCCCCAACCAGCCGGCGACGATGCCGGCGAGCAGCAGACCGGCGCAAACCAATACAACGGTGATCCGGGTCGTCGGCATGGTGGTCCTCGCACCACCTACCGATCCGCTACGCTACCGGAATATTCCCCGCTGCGCGGCGACTTACGGAAAATCGTCTGACCACGCTGGGGACTCGACGACAACAATTCACTCGCCGCAATGGACGCGGTCATTCGACCGATGGCTGCTTTACGAAGTTCTCTGCCACAATGCCGGTTGGGCCGGTCAGCTCGACCACTTCGAACTTGTTGTCGGTCGCGATCACTGTGTTGGCGAAGACGTGCGCCGGCCGCAGGCTGTCCTTGACGACAAAAGCCACGCCGCTCGTGCCAGTTGCGGTGTTTCCGCTGACGACGACGACGGCCTTGGTGGCGTTGACCGCCGTGCGATAGCCGTCGAATGCGTTACCGTCGATGCTCGTGGTCGATCCTTCCCAAATCCAGACGGCGTTTCCCTGCCGCCCGCCCTGGCCGATGAACTTGTTGTTGCCGAGAGCGACCTTTCCCTGCACCAGGACGGCGGCCACGCCGCCCCCGGTGATCTCGTTGTCGAGAATGCGCGCTGTCGAACCGTCCTTGACGGCGACGATCGGCGGCATTCCGCCCGTGCGGTCCAGCTTGTTTCCGATGATCGTGGCGCTCGAGCCGCCGGTGACGCCGATGGCGACCAACTTGTTATCGTGGCAATGGTTGGCCTGGATCGTGGCGTTGCCTTTGCCTCGAACGCCGATCCCGGCCATCGCATTGTCGCGGCACTCGTTGCCCACGACCAACGGGCTGGCCCCATCGCAGCCGATGCCGGCCATCTTGTTGTCGTGGCACAGATTGTCGCGGATGATGGGTGTCGCTCCGTCGCGGCAGCCGATGCCGGCCATGTCGTTCTCGTAGCATTCGTTGCCTTCGACGACGGGGGCAGTACCCTTCATGCGGACGCCGATGCCGGCACGGCGGTTCCGGAAGCATTTGTTGCCGCGCACGACGGGCGTCGCCCCTTCGCGACAGCCGATTCCCGCGCGGATATTACCGTAACAAACGTTGTCGAGAATCGTCGGACTGGAATTGCGGCAACCGATGCCGCCCCGCAGATTCTCGTAGCAGACGTTGTCGCGAACCACGGGCGAGGCGCGATCGGCCACGCCGATTCCTCCGCCCATATTGCGAAACGCAACGTTACCGCTCACCACCGGCGAAATGCGGCGTTCCTTGCTGCCGAACGCGGCGATGCCGACGTCGCCGTTGTGGTGAACGATATTGTTCGTTACGGCGCAATTGACTGCCCGGATCGAGATCGCCGAGACCGTACCCTCCGCCTGCACGGAGCCTTCGTCGTCGGCAAGTTCTTCGCCGTGCGATTCGAAATGTTTCCGCCAGAGCTTTTCGTCTTTAGGCGAGCGGCGGATTGAGGATTACCTGCCGCGAGGGCGTATTGGCATGATG
>JBBDYI010000007.1:0-9665 GCA_040901705.1 Pirellulales bacterium
ACCCCCGCTAGCAGCCTAAAGCTAGCAGGGCATGTTTTGGGATAGGCTCTTAATACATTAGAGCGACTTGGCTGCCTTCGCGCAAACTGACCAATTTCACGTTTCTGGCAAAGCGTCGATGGCGGCGCGGACGACCCAGACATCCAGCAACACAGTCTTAAGACACCACCCGTCAAACCGCCGTAAACTCCGCTGCCATTGACGTAGCGGTGCCCGCCGGAACCGCCATCGCCGGCGGCTACGACTCCGCGTCGGGCAAATCCACGAACACCTCGTCGCCATCGACGCGGGTTGGGAAATGTTCCTGCACGATCGTTGCGCTCAGTTGATGCTGACCGCTGCGGACGTCGAATTGCCAGCCGTGCCAGGGGCAGGTGACGATGCAGCCGTCCAAGCGGCCCTTGCCGAGCGGTCCGCCTTGGTGAGGGCAGACCCCGTCGAGAGCGTGGAATTGGCCGTCGACATTGAATAGGGCGACGATGCGGTTGGCAGCCACGGCTTCCAGGCATGCGCCCGGCGGGCAATCGGCGATGGCGGCGACGTGGTGCCACATGGTCGGGAAACTGGAGATTGAGGATTTCGAACGCGAACGGCGGACGGCACGCGCCAACGAAACGCCAGGTTTCGCGATAGGTGCGGACGATTCGACTTGCTCGTCTCGGTCGCGCGTCGGTTGATTTTGGCTCGCTCGTATTGTGACTCCAAGTGGGAGAGGTCGACAAGCGTTGCGCGGCGAGCGGTTTCCAGCGGTTGGCGATCGGTCTACAATCGGCTTGCTTCGTGCTTATCCCGAAATCGATTTCTGTAGGAGGCGAATCCGTCGGCTACAGTTTTGGGATAGGCTCTTCGTGCTCTCGTTGTCGGATAGAGCCGGATAGACGCGATAAGCGGCTATGGCGCATCGCACAGACTTCTGGACGTCGATATTCATGCAACCAAGACCGCTTCGCACGACCGTCATCGGCAGCCTGCCGTTTCCTGGCTGGCTGGAATTCGCTTCGCAGCATCTCGATCAGTTCGGCCGCGACGATTTGGCCGAAATGCAAGACGACGCCGTGGTGGCGGCGATCCGCGATCAGGTTGCGGCCGGTCTCGACATGATTACCGACGGCGAGCAGACGCGACTGGACTTCAACCTGTCGTTTTACGGCTTTCTGGAAGGCATCGAGCTGGAAGGGGCGACGCCAAGGCGTTACGGTCCGCCGGCCCACGATCAGCGGGGAAAACACGCGATTCGCGGCGAGCTGCACGCGCCGCGCGGCCTGGGGGCGGTCGAGGAATTCGAGCGGCTCAAGCGTTTGGCGCCGGCCGGCCCGACGCTCAAGGCCAGCGTGCCCGGCCCGTATACGCTCAGCGGTCGGCTGTTGCCGAATACGCGGTACGAGGATCGTTACGAGATCACCGAAGCGTTGTTGCCGATCGTCCGCGACGAACTGGTGCGGCTGGTCGATGCGGGCTGCCGGGAACTGACCGTCGACGAACCGTCGATGAGTTGTTACGCCGAACGGGCCGACCGCGGGCGGCTGGTCGACATCTTCAATCGCACGGTCGCGCCGGTCGTCGGACGCTGCCGGCTGTCGACGCATCTGTGCTTCGGGAATTACAAAGCGCGGGCTGTGGGGCGAAGACGCTACGCGCCGATGTTTCCAGACTTTCTCGACTTCACCGTCGACGAGGTTCACGTCGAGATGGCCAGCCGCGAGTTTGCGGAGATCGAGTTGATCGCGCAGATCGCCGAGCGGCGCGACGTGGCCGTGGGCGTGATCGACGTGAAAAGCTATTACATCGAAACGCCGGACGACGTCGCCGAACGGGTGCGATTGTGTTTGCAGCACGCACCGGCCGAGCGGCTGGCGTTCGCGCCCGACTGCGGATTGAGCCAGACCGCCCGTTGGGCGTCGAAACAGAAGCTGGCGAACATGGTGGCCGGCGTCGAGATCGTGCGTCGGGAGTTAGGACTTTGAATCGATGATCGACGACGCTCTCGTAACTTATAGGCATTGAAGGCGGACCTTGCGGATGAGCGATGGATTCTTGAACGATCTGTTCGGCATGGCGGGCAAGACTGCCGTCGTGATCGGCGGCAACGGAACGCTCGGCGCGGCACTGTGCCGCGGCTTGGCCGGCGCGGGCGCCAACGTCGTGGTTGCCGGCCGGGACATGGACCGCTCGCGGCGCGTGGCCGATGAACTTGCCACGCTCGGCGCGCGGGCGATCGCCGCTTCGGTCGACGTGACCGAGCGGGCGACGATCGACGCGCTGCTCGCCGCCGCGATCAAGGAGTTCGGCCGCGTCGATGCTTTGATCAATTGTGCCGGCGCAAATTCCGCGACGCCCTATTTCGACGTGCCCGACGAAGAGTGGGACCGCATCCTCGCCATCAACCTGCGGGCGACGCATTGGGGCTGCCAGATCTTCGGCCGGCACATGGTCGACGCCGGCGGTGGCGCGATTCTAAACGTCGCCAGCGTGGCGGCGGAAACGCCGCTGTCGCGCGTGTTCGCTTATTCGGCGTCGAAGGCCGGCGTCGTGAACCTGACGCGAAACCTTGCCCGCGAATGGGCCACGCAGGGCGTTCGCGTCAACGCGCTCTGTCCCGGTTTTTTTCCGGCCGAGCAGAACCGCGCGATTCTCGACGAAACGCGCGTGGCCGACATCCTACGCCACACGCCGATGAACCGTTTCGGCGAGCCGGAAGAGCTTGTCGGCATGGCGCTGCTGCTGCTGGCCCCCAAAGCCGGCAGTTTCATCACCGGCGGCACGTATTACGTCGACGGCGGATTCATGGCGATGACGATCTAGCGCTTCGCCTCCAGTCGGTTGTGGTGCGCGTCACGGCTGCTCAGAATGGTGAGCGGCGTTGGCCGTACACGATGTTGTTCGTGCCAATTCTATCGTGCAATTTCTCGGCGCAATTTCTCGTCGCAATTCCTCGAAGAGGCCGTGCGATTCCCATGACGATCGAAAAACTTCGCGTCGCGTTTGTGGCGTTCGCCTTTTTTGTTGGCGGGCTTGCTGGACCAGCGGCGGCCGAAATCCCCAAGCCCGCCGACGCGCCGCCGCCGCTTTCGCCGGCCGAGAGTCTGGCCAAGGTGACGTTGCCCAGAGGCTTTCGCCTGGAACTGATCGCCAGCGAGCCGCTCGTCCGCGAGCCGTCCGGCGTCTGCTGGGACGAGCGCGGCCGGATGTTCGTCTGCGAACTGCACGGCTACAACCTCGAAGGCCAGTACGATATCGAAGAGTTGAACAAGACCGGCAAGCTCGACCGCGTCGTCCGCCGCATTCAAGCGAACGAGCAAGCGAAGCAAAAAGCCGCCGCCGGAACCTATGGCACGGTGAAACTGCTCGTCGACCGCGACGGCGACGGTCAGTTCGACGCCGCCGAAGTCTGGGCCGACCGCTTGCCGCCGTGTTACGGAATCTGCCCGGCCCGCGGCGGGATCATCGTCGTTTGTGCGCCGGACATCGTGTTCCTCGCCGACCGCGACGGCGACGGCAAGGCCGAAGTCCGCGAGACGCTGTTTACCGGCTTTGCGACCGGTCCGCTCGAACGCGGCGTGAATTGCCCGATCTGGGGCGTCGACAATTGGATCTACATCGGCGGCGGCCACAGCGGCGGCAAGATCACGGGGCCGCATCTGGCCGGCAGCGTCGAACTGCCCAACAGCGACTTCCGCATCAAGGCCGACGGTTCCGCCATCGAACCGGTGCCCGGCCGCACGCACACCATCGGCCACACGATGACCGCGGCCGGCGAGCGGTTCGTCACGTCGACCGGCACGCCCGGCATCTTCGTCGCGCCGATCGAGTGGCGTTATCTGGCCCGCAATCCCGACGTGGCGACGGGCAGTCTGGAAATGAACGCGGCCGACGATCAAAAGGCCTATCCCACGAGCCAGCCGCACCCCTGGCGAACGCGGCGGGCGGACGATCCGGGCTTTTCCAAGTACTACACGGATCGTTACGGCGTCGCCGAATCCGCGCCGAACGGCTACCTCACGTCGGCCTGCTCGCCGCTGGTGTATCAAGGCTCGGAGTTGTTCGGACTCGACGGCCAATTGCTCACCTGCGAGCCGGCGCAGAATTTCGTGCATCGGTCGCTTATCGTGCGCGACGGCGTGGCGCTGCGGCTAACGCGCGAGAAGACCGAGAGTCAGCGAGAGTTTCTGGCGTCGAGCGATCCGTGGTTCCATCCGATCTCGCTGGCCATCGCGCCGGACGGAACGGTCTGCGTCGTCGACTTCTACCGCGAGATCATCGAAGACTACTCGGCGATTCCGCGATATTTGCAGCAGCAGTACGGCCTCGTCGCCGGCCGCGAACATGGGCGGCTCTGGCGGCTGACGAACGTCTTTGCGACCAAGAACGATTCGATCGACATGTCCAAGCTGTCCGCGGCCGAACTCGTCGCCGAGGTCAAGAGTAAGAACTTTTGGCGGCGACGGACGGCACAGAGATTACTCGTCGAAAAACAGGACAAGTCCGTCACCCGCGATCTTTCGTTGCTCGCCCGCGAGTCCAAACGCCTCGAACCCGTCCTCGCGGCGTTGTATGCGCTCGACGGACTCGGCACGCTGGCCGCCTACGATGTGAGCGCGGCCCTCGATCACGAGAATCCGGCCGTCCGCGTGCATGGTCTGCGGCTCGGTGAGCGGTTCTTGAATTCGCGGCGCGAGGTGATCGAGAAGACGCTTGAATTGATCGATGACAAGGCAGCCGAAGTGCGGCTTCAGGCCGTGCTATCGGCCGGCGAATGTAAGGAACCGGCCCTGAACCTGGCGACGGCGGCGATGCTCGCCGGCGCCGCACGGGAACATGGCGCCGAACGATGGATGGACACGGCGATTCTCAGTTCGCTCGCCGGCCGCGCGGGAATCTGCTTAAGCATGATCCTAACGCAGCCGGACAAATTGGGTCAGGCGGAATTGCTCGTCGAGTCGCTCTCCCGAGCGGTCGCTGCTCGAGGCGACAGCACGGAACTCTCCGCGTCGATCAACACCATCGCCCGGTGCCGATTGCCCGACGTGCGCACGAAATGCCTCCGCGGCCTGGCGGCGGGCGCGAATCGCTCGGCCGACATAAAACTATCGGACGATGCCCGCGAACTGCTCAAACGGCTCGCTACGGAAGACGGCATCGAAGAAACGACGCACTCGCTCGCTCGCGAATTGATCCGCACGCTACACGTCGAGTCGCCCGCTGAACGGACCGCGCGGATTGCCGCGTCGACGACGCGATTAAGCGACGTGCAATTGACCGCCGGCGACCGATTGGCAGCGCTGGCGGACGTGGCCGAAGAGGACGATCCCGCGGTGACGCAAGCGCTGATCGCGGCGGTTCCATCGAGCACGCCGCAATTGCGCGACGCGGTTCTCAAGTCGCTTTTCGCCCGCGGCGATCGGCTTGCGGCGGTTCTCGACGCACTGGAAAAGCAAACCATCGCCGCCGCCTCGCTCGACGCCGTACAGCGAACCGCCCTCGTCGAACACCGCGACGCCGCGATTCGCTCGCGGGCCGCAAAACTGTTCGCCGCGCTGCCCGGCGTCGACGACGCGCTGCTCGCCAAATTTGTTTCGGCTCTCGATGGCCAGCGCGATCTCGCCGCCGGCGAAGTTGTGTTCCGCAACAAGTGCGCCACGTGCCACCAGGCGCACGGCGTCGGCGTGGCCGTCGGTCCCGATCTGACCGCCGAGTTTCAGCGCGCCGAATCGACCATCGTCAAAGACATTCTCGCTCCCAGCGATACGATCAGCGCCGGCTACACGGCGTATGCGATCGAAACCATGGACGGCGAAGTGCTCAACGGCCTGCTCACGAGCGAATCGGCCAGCAGCCTCACCCTGCGCATGAGCGAAGGCAAAGACGCCACGGTCCTCCGCAAGGACGTCGACCGCATCAAAGCCCTCGGCGTGTCGCTGATGCCCGAAAACCTCGCCAAGGAACTTTCGCCAAAGCAAGTCGCCGATGCGATCGCCTGGCTGCGGCAACCGCCTGACGTGCTTGTGCTCGTCGACGAAAACCGCGGGCTCGAACAGACCCTCAACGAAGGCGCTGGCACGGCCACGTTCGTCGCCGACGATCCGTTCGCGGGCAACGTCGCGCTACGCATCACGCCGCCGCAGCGTTACTCGCCGCAAATCAAAGGTTGGCAATTCCGCATCCGCGAAAAGCCCGGCCCCGGCGAGTTTCGCTACCTTCGCCTGGCGTGGAAGTCGGCCGGCGCGACGGGCGTGATGCTCGAACTGGCCAACGAAGGCCACTGGCCGGACGCCGGCTCGCCCAAGTTCCGCTACGTCGCCGGCGAGAACAGCACCGGTTGGCAAGCCACCCGCGTCGCCGCCGCCGCGCCCGGCGAATGGACCGTCGTCGAGCGCGACCTCTGGAAAGACTTTGGCGACGCCACGATCACCGGCATCGCGCCCACGGCGATGGGCGGGTCGGCGCTGTTCGATCGGCTCGAACTGCGTCGCACCCGGTTCGAGGAATGAGGATTGAGCGATGAGATGTCGAGTGGGCCGAACGGAGTGAGACCTACCAGCGGTATAATGCGATTTCCTATCGTGTCGCGGCGCCGTCGGTACGTGCCATGCTTCTTGTATGCTGAACGATCCCGAAAACACGTCCGAATCGAAGGCGCCTTCCTCGAACCCAAAGCGCCGCTGGGCGTTTTGGGCGTCGAATGTTGCGGTCTACGCAATTGCCCTAGCGGTTGCCATCTATTTCCTTCACGAGGATCTGCCGACGACGATCATCGGCATCGTCATCTTCACCGCCGGCTGGGTACTCAGCGCGTACGTAGACTACCGGTGGCGGCCGAAGTTGCCGGGCGTTTGAGGCTCGCATTCCATCCAGCGAGTCATTCGTGCCATCCATCGACTGCGATGTGACAAACGCCGTTGGGCGAAGTAGAATGCTGTCGCGCTTCGATCCATTGCATGCCGAGGACGCGACCCGTGCTTTGATTCATGTCTAACGCGGAATTCCTCGGCCGAATTACACATGACGCCGCCATTTTTGGTGGTAAGGCGATCATCCGTGGTCGCCGACTGGCGGTCGAGCACGTCACGCAAATGCTTGCCGCCGGATCGAGCGAAGAAGATATCCTCGCAGGTTTCGCATGGCTCGATGCGGACGATATTCGCGCTTGCGTGCTCTACAACAAACAGAATTCTGACACGAAGGGGAACCTATGATGACTCGTCTCGTTTCATTGTCGCTCGCGGCGTTGTTGTTGGGGGCCGCAGCGACGGCCGCTCGCGCGGACGAAAGCACGTGGAAAATGGCCAAAGGGCCGTTGGCGACGCGATGGGCGAAGGAGGTTTCGCCGGACAAGGTGTTGCCGGAATACCCGCGGCCGCAGATGGTGCGGAAGGAGTGGACGAATCTCAACGGGCTGTGGCAGTATGCCATTCGCCCGCGCGAGGAAGCCAAACCCGAAAAATGGGACGGCGAGATTCTGGTGCCGTTCGCGATCGAGTCGGCGCTGTCGGGCGTGATGAAGCCGGTGAAGCCCGACGAGCGGCTGTGGTATCGGCGGACGTTCGCGCAGCCGGCGATGCAGAAAGATGGCCGGCTGCTGTTGCACTTCGGCGCGGTCGATTGGGAAGCGACCGTGTGGGTCAACGGCAAACAAGTCGGCAGCCACCGCGGCGGGTACACGCCGTTTTCGTTCGACGTGACCGACGCGCTCAAAGCCGAAGGCGAGCAGGAATTGGTCGTGGCCGTGTGGGACCCGACCGACAGCAGCTATCAACCCCGCGGCAAGCAGATTCGCAATCCGAACGGCATCTGGTACACGGCGGTGACGGGAATTTGGCAGACGGTTTGGTTGGAGCCGGTGCCGAAGATTTACATTCGTTCGTTAGAGATCGAATCCGACATTGCCAAGTCTGCAGTCACTATTCGAGGAGAGATTGTCGGGCAAGGTCGTGTCGTACGGACTTACCTAAGAGGAAGTCAGTCCGAAGGAGCCTTTGGCGTTCGGGATGCGAATGCCGATGGCATTTCCACATTTGAAGTATTGGTCGAATGCAAACACCGTGACTTTTGGAATCCTGAAAAGCCGACTTTGTTGACTATTGACGTTTACCTCGAATGCCTGGATGACGTGCATGATCCGATCACGACCTATGCCGCGCTCCGCAAAATCGAATTCAAGGAGGACGCCGCCGGCGTCAACCGTCTGTTCCTCAACAACAAGCCGTTGTTCCAATACGGCCCGCTGGATCAGGGTTGGTGGCCCGACGGTCTCTACACCGCGCCGACCGACGAAGCGCTGGCCTACGACATCGAAGTCACCAAAAAGCTCGGCATGAACATGTGCCGCAAGCATGTGAAGGTCGAGCCGGCGCGGTGGTATTACCATTGCGACCGCTTGGGCCTGATGGTCTGGCAGGACATGCCCAGCGGCGACCGGTATATCGGCGGCGGCGATCCGGACATTACTCGCTCGGCCGAGTCCGAGGCGAACTACCGCCGCGAGTGGCAGGAGATTATCGACGCCCGCCGCAACCATCCGTGCATCGTCGCTTGGGTGCCGTTCAACGAGGGCTGGGGGCAGTTCAAGACGAACGAGATTCTGGACTGGACCAAAAAGCACGACCCGACACGCCTCGTCGACGGGCCCAGCGGCTGGGCCGACCGCGGCGGCGGCGACATGCACGACATGCACAACTATCCCGGCCCTGGCATGTTCCCGGTGTCGGACACGCGGGCGTCGGTCCTCGGCGAGTTCGGCGGGCTGGGTTTGCCGCTCGCCGGGCACCTGTGGCAAGAGAATAAGAACTGGGGCTACCGCACGTATCGCAGCCTGGAGGAGTTGCAGTCGAACTACGAACGGCTGATCCGCAAACTTCGCCCGCTGATCGGCAACGGCCTGGCCGCGGCGGTGTATACGCAGACGACCGACGTGGAAGGCGAAGTCAACGGCCTGATGACCTACGACCGGGCCGTGATCAAGCTCGATGCCGACCGCGTCGCCGCGCTGCACAAAAAGCTGTACGGCCCGCAGCCGAAGATCGAGGTGAAAACGGTCGTCGCCACCAGCGAGCGCGAGCCGCAGACGTGGCGGTACACGACGACCAAGCCCGCCGACGGCTGGATGAAGGGTGACTTCGACGCCAGCAAGTGGAAACAGGGGCAAGGCGGCTTCGGCACCAAGGACACGCCCGGCACGGTGGTGCGGACGACGTGGGACACGCCGGAGATTTGGCTGCGTCGGTCATTCGAAATGCCCGACTCGACCGATGCCAGCCGCGTGCAGTTGCGACTGCACCACGACGAAGACGCCGAAATCTACATTAACGGCACGCTCGTCGCCCGCACCGAAGGCTACACGAGCGAATACACCGAAATGGAACTCGACGCCAAAGGTCAAGCGGCGGTTGAGAAAGGCAAGAACACGCTGGCCGTCCACTGTCGCCAAACCCGCGGCGGGCAGTATATCGACGTCGGGCTGGTTGAGGTGATTGTCACGGAGGCGAAGGCGGAGGAGGAGACGCGGTAAGTGGGGCGGGCGCCAACTCGCCACGAGTGCCTGTGAAGGTCACTGCTTTGCTTCGTCTCGATCGCGTCGCGGCCGAGCTTTGTCGCCATCCTGTGAGGCGACATTAAAGACTCCCGACCCGAATGGCACTTCCCGAAGCGTAAAGTATTTCGACGCAACG
>JBBDYI010000008.1:0-9573 GCA_040901705.1 Pirellulales bacterium
GAAGCCTTCTGGAAAGACCACCCAAATTAACCCACAATCATGACGCCCACACAATCTGTCGAACAAGGCGGCGGTCGAAAGCGGGTGATCGACGAGTCCCGCAGCGCGAAGCCGTGGCGGTTCTTGTGCGAAGTGCTGGCGAAGGTGATTGGCGCGGTGCTGCAACATAATTCTCTCGTGGCGGACTGCTGGCGTTTCCACGATCGCAGCCTCCGCCGAGCGGCGGCAGTGATCCGATTCTATGCGGCCGCGTTCGCGGGATTGCTCCATAACACGCCCGTCGTCGAGTCGCTCGTCAAACAACTCCTGATCCGCCTCGACGCGGCTCCACGCATCACCAAACGCCGCCGAAAACCGTCGCTCCATCAACTGCTCGAAAATCCAACGCTAACAAGGGCCGCCTAAGTTGATTCCTATGGGGCCTCAATCCGTTCGACCCACCCTACGGACGCACATCAAACAACTTGGCGGCAGCGATAGAAGTACAGCGCTAACAACGCGGCGGCGCAAACCGCCGCCAAGACAGCCGCGTGCGGCTCTGGCGTTGCAATGTGATCCGCCGACGGTCGCGACGCCACGTCGACTTCGTCGCTCTGGTGAGCGTCCGCCGGCAAACCTCTTGCGAGCAGCGCCAAGTCTCCGATCGACACTCGTCCATCGCCGTCGAAGTCGGCGTCTTCCCACCGCGCGCCGCTCGGCGTGCCGTAGCTTGCCGCCAGCGCCGCCACGTCGGCCGCGTCGACTTTGCCATCGAGATTGGCGTCGCCGGCGGTCGATGGATCGGCCACGTCCGACGTAATCTCGAACGCCACGAGCGTGTTGCTGCTCAGCGGATCGCTCGAGCCGCCGTCGTCGACGATGCCCAGCAGCGTGAGATGCCCGTTGGCCAGTCGCGGACCGACGGTCAGCCCTTCCATGTTCATGCCGAGCGGGCCGGCCGCCGCGCCGGACCACACGAGTTGCTTCGTCACGGGCGTAAACGTCGCGGCCTCGAGCGCCGCCAAACCAGCAACGTTCGTCGCCCCGGCGAAATCGATCTGATACAAGCGGTTCTCGAACGACGGCAACACCCCGCTAAACGCCAGCGATCGTTCGAGCGCCAGCAGCGTTCCGTCCGGTAATTGCACGAGTTCGACCAGTCCGCTCCGCTCGGCCGACGTCGAACCGCTGTCGCCGGCGTGCCAGGCGTCGACTCGATAGGCGAATTGCTCGGCCGCCGCGTACGTGTCTCCGCTGCCGGCATAGCGCAACAGTCGCACGGTCGTTCCGCTGGTCGGCGACGACAGGCCGCCGTCGACCGACAGGGCTTGCTCGTTGGCCGTCCATAATTCCGTTCCACCGACCCGCCGGGCAAGCGACTCCCAGCCGAAACCGCCGCGCAAATGATCGTACACGCCGGGCGTGGCGAGCGACCGCAACAACTGACCGGACGCAGTGTCGAACTCGTCGAGCCGCGCCGCGCCTTCGTTGGCCAGCCACACCGTGCCGAGCCGTGCGTTGGTGTAGGCGATCGCCTCGTAATCGCCCGTTTGCGAAAGCGTCAGTCCGCCGATGACGCTCACTGCGCCGATCGATCCATCGGTAGCCAGTTGCACGTCGAGGTGGACCAGCTTGTTCGAGTTGTCCATCACGGCCGTGAACAGATTGCCGCCGCGATGCGTGATGCCGCTTAGTCCAGTGATCGAGAACGGTGTTCCGTGCTGATCGGTGGCCGTCGTGGGCAGCGCGAAGGAACCGCGCGGGACGACCGAAATCGGCGCTGCCGCGGCACCTGTTGACGAAAGCCATCCTAGCGCACTTAGCGATGCGACGGCGAATAATCGTGCCCGTCGCGGAAGCGCATTCGCAAGAGCGTTCGAGGTACGACGAAGCAGGCGAGATTCAAGCATCGATTACTGCGCAACCAAAGGGCAAAGCAGTCGTGAACAGGATGCGGCACGATGTTGGGTTCTATCGCTGAGAGAACGTGACGCACCACCATCCATCGTACCAACAAAACGTCCCGGCGGCGGAGCGATTTGCCGCGGGATCGGCTCCGCGTCGGCCGCTCATTCCACGTTCGGTCGCCGCGCAATCGCCGGCGGCAGCGAGATTCCCGTCAGCCACTGCCGAACTTTTGACAGCACGTCGCCGCCCGTGGAAACTTCGCCAAGCACGCGAAACTTGCCGGCGTCGAGCGCATCGCGGAGTTTTTGCAGGTCGCCCGCGAGTCGATCGCAGAACTCGCGCTGCTCGTCGTCGCCGAGGTCGTGCCGCACGAGTTCGACGGCCGCATCGGTGCGTCGGCGGTTCATCGCCGCCAGCCGGCCGCCGTCGGACTTGTAGAGCAGGCCGCCGCAATACGCTCTGCGCAGCTCGCCGCCGGCGTTGAAGTGATACGCCGGATCGGCTCCGAAATAGCAGCTCGCGGCCCCTTGTCGCCGAAACCCAACCACCACGGGTTCGGCGAATCCGTCGATCGCCAACTCGACCCGATCGACCAGCGCGGTCGCCTCGGCCAGCAAATCCTCTCGGTCGACTTCCAGCCGTTCGCGCTTGTCGGACATGGCACGGATTTCCAGATCGTCCGCGATACTTGTCGGCGTTTCGTGCGCCGCTTGCGCGACTGGCGGCTATTGCTGCTCCCAGGGCAGCCAACCGTTCGGCGTCGGCAGACGCGACGTCGACGGAATCGACACCGCCGATGAAGGCTGGTTTCGCCGTGGTTCGCTCGACCGTGGTTCGCTCGGCCGCGGACCGGCGGACGTCGCACCGGTTGGTCCCGACCACCACTGGCTCCGTGTCGCCGAGCGGTATTGCGTCGGGCGTCGCGCTTGCGTCGAGGCCGGTTGCACCTGCCGCAGCGGGTCGAACCGCCGCGTGTTGTCCATTTCGCTTAAATGTTCGAGCAGAATCCGCCGCACTTCGAGCACAGACCGCGGATGTGAGTGAACGTGCAAGTGATCGGCCGGCACAACGATTTCCGATGCCACATTGTCCAGGTGCGCGCTTTCGTACGCAACCACACCGTCGCCGCGGCCGGCGATCTTTCCGGCCAGCCGGCTTTTCCAGTCGTTCGTCTCCACTACGCCGACCACGTTGTGATACTTGACCCACGGCGGCGTCGGCGTCGCCAGCATCACCGGCAGAATCGGCGAATCGGGCGAAAGCGAGTCGATGCTCGTCGATATGTCGATCATCGTGGTGTCGCGGAACAGCCCGGGGTTGTCGCGTCGAAGTTCCCGCGACGTGCCCGTAATCATCTCCGGCAGCTTGATGAACCAGCTTGCCAGCCACCGCGTCGGGCCGGAAGCGAAGTTGCTGCCGCGGTGCGGTGTGCCGAGCGTAATCACGCGGCGGACCGACGGATTTGCCTGGAAGTAGACTACGCGCTCGACCGCTTCCTTGGCTTCCGGCGGTCCCTTGACATCGCTGAACGGCCGGTCGCTGACGATCTTCCAATAGTCGTCCGCGCTGGTGAGCGTTTGCAGCTTCGAAACCAAGCCGCCCATGCTGTGGCCGACGAGCACCATCTGCCCCAGCGCCGGTTCCTCCAGCCGCGGATCAATGTTCTGCCGCATCAGGGCCAGTTCCTCGCGGAACTGCGCGGCGCTGATCCAGAACGGCTGGCCCGACGGGTAGAGATAGAACCAGAACTGATATCGATCGCGGATTTCCGGCAGCGAACGCAGATCGTTGAACATCTGCATCCAGGTGAGCGGCGACGACCACAGCCCGTGGACCATGACCACCGGAATCTTGCCCGGCTGGTAGGGTTCGAGCATGTAGAGTCCTTTGACCTTTTCGGAGTCGCCGGGGTGGAGCAGTCCGGCCGTGGCGATGTCGTTGTCCCGGAACGCGGGGTTGTTGAGGAAGTAGGCCAGCGGCGTGCTGAGATCGCTTTGCAGCGGCACGGCGCGGCCCTTAACGCGGGTGTCGGAATTGGCGAGCGGGTCATACAGTTCGAGCGAAGCCGACATTTCGCGGTCTTGGCGTTGGTCGCGAATTCGCAAGAAGGCCGTGACCGGGAAGCTGAGGTCCGGCGGGTAGTAGCGCTCGGTCGGTGCGCCGGTCGTCTTTTTCTCGCGGATGGCGATTAGCGGCACGCCCAATCCGTAAGTGTGGTATTGATTGGTCAGGCCTTTGACTTCGTAGTCGTTGACGAACTCGAAGCGGTCGAAGTCGTCGGCTTGCCACGTCGGGGCGCGGATGGCGACGGTCAGATCGACCGAATGTCCGCCGACTGTGCAGCGATGCGACGCGCCAGGCTTGAGCAGACCGCGCTTGGCCATAATCCGCAGCGCGCCTTCGAGCGACTGGTTGTAAAGATCGCACGCGCCGCGGAACTGCGGGTCGTAGGGGTTTCGCAAGTAGCTGAGTTGGTCGTCGAACAAATACAAGTAGGCGTTCGCCACGGCTGTGCCATAGAGATCGACGGCCCGGTCCGGCGCGGTGAGTTCGGCCTTCTTGCCGGCGATGTACGACAGCTCGGCGATCGAATACTGCACCTCCGGCTGCGGCTCTTGGACGTTGATTTCCTGGAGCTTGGCGATCACCGGTTGCCAATCGCCGGTGATTTCGCGTTTGAGATCGTAGCGGCGAAGGATTTGCTGCGTCCGCTCGGTCGCTTCGGGTCCGCCATGCGAAACGAGCTTCAATTGCTCGGTGAGCGCGTTGTACGGCGACTTGCGCAGCGAAACGCCGCGGTCGCCGCCGAGACAGCCGGTGCTGGTCACCACGGCGATGGCCAGCAGCACGACGAACAACGCCGGGGCACGGTCGGCTCGTCGAGCCGTGCTCGGCGCGGCGATCGGAGAGAATAGAAGCAACGACGCAGCAACGCGCAAGGCGAATCGGTCCGTGATTCTTGGGTCCGCGAACGGGACGCTATTGGAAGTGGGGCGGAAGCATAGAAAAATTTGGCGAATTACGTCAATGGCGGTTGCCCGCAGCTACAGGTTATTGCAGGGCCGCTTTGCTTCGTCTCGCCCGTATGGCGACCAGAGAGACGCTTTTGCCATCGGACTGTTATTGGGCCTTGGTTGCGTGCTTCTGAGGTTGATCCGCAGATTTTCGCAGAATCTCGCAGATGAGGCTCCAATACCTTCAAAGCAACTGCTCGCTTCGTCGCGTGGGCAACGTCGCGCATCGAACGAATGTCGCGGGGGTGCATGTTCGGCGCGACATTCGAACCGCCCGAGATTTCATCTGCCAAATCTGCGAAATCTGTGGATGCCCGTCCGTCCTTTTTCGGAATTCGGAAACGTGAAGGCCTGCAAACGACTCCATGCCGCCGCGGGCACGGCGCGTAACCATTACGCAGCCCAGGCGACCCAAATTGCCCGGAGTTCGCGGTTTGCGATGCGGACGACGATCGAAACGGGCGCAGCGGGGACGAATTCGGGAAACTTTGACGATTTTGCCGATTGGGTGAAGTCCGTGGGTGGCCGCGTCGATAACGGATGCAGCAATTGTCCTGTGACAGATTCCGAAGAGGAGTAGTCCGATGCGCAAGTGGATGCTCGCCGCCCTGGTTGGCCTGTTCGTCGCGTCCAACACCGGCTGTGTGTTGCCGCTGTATAGCGGCGACCAGTCTCGACGTACCGAGCAGTTGATGTACACGTCCGAGAACCTCCGCGAGTTCACCGGGGACTGGGAACGTTTCTGGTTCATGGACCAGCCCGATCACATGACGCCGGATCGCACGCACGGCGGCATTTTGTAATCGGCCGCCGTTGCCCGCGGTCTCCGCGACCCCGGGGTGGCATACGGTCCGTGGGCCACCTACGCGCAAATCGCCGCCGAGGCCATAGAGGTTGTGAAAGAATCGAACATGAACAAGTCCAACCGCAACCTGTAGGGTGCTCTGTGAGCACCTTGGCACAACGCTTTGTGGTGCTCACAGAGCACCCTACATTCATTCACAACCTCATACGCCTCGTTGCCGGCCGCGCGACAACCGACTACATTGTGTGAACTTTGCCCAAACGGCGTAAGTTCGCATGGCGCAGGCCCCGAACGAAGCGCATCGGCGGGGTCTGCGCCTTTTTTATTGCGCGGTATGGGAAGGTTGGGTGGGTCGAACGTAGCGAGGTCCGCCCTACGGTTTTCTTTTCTGGCGTTTGTTTGCCTGCTATGCCGACCGTCGATCTTTCCGTGCAACTCGGGCGGCTGTTGCTCGCCAATCCCGTCCTGGTCGCCTCGGGCACGTTCGGTTATGCCCGCGAGATGGCCGCGCTGGTCGACCTCTCCCGTCTCGGCGGCATCGTTCCCAAAACGATCACGCAAGAACTGCGGGCCGGCAACGCTCCCTGGCGAACGATCGAAACGCCAGCTGGCATGCTCAACTCGATCGGCCTCGACAACGACGGCATCGAAGCGTTCATCGCCAACCACTTGCCGTACCTCGCCACGCTCGCCGCACCGACCATCGTCAGCATCGCCGGTCGCAGCGAGGACGAATTCGTGGCGATGGCCGCGCGGCTCGACGGACTCGCTGGCGTGGCGGCGATCGAACTGAACATTTCGTGCCCGAACGTTTCCGGCGGCGTCGATTTCGGCACCGATGCGGCGATGTGCGAGCGGCTCGTCGCCAATGTCCGCGGCCATTGCAACACGCCGATCCTCGCCAAGCTGACGCCGAACGTCACCAACATCGCCGACATCGCCGCCGCGGCCGAGCAAGGCGGTGCCGACGCGATCTCGCTGATCAACACCGTCCTTGGCGTGGCGGTCGATTGGCGTCGCCGCCGGCCGATGCTGGGCAATGGCTTCGGCGGCCTCAGCGGCCCGGCCATCAAGCCGATCGCGCTGCGAACGGTGGTCCAAGCCCGCCGCCGGGTGAAGATTCCATTGGTCGGCATCGGCGGGATTGCAACGATCGACGACGTGATGGAATTTCTCATCGCCGGAGCGTCGGCCGTTCAGATCGGTACGGCCAACTTCTACAATCCGACGGCGACCATGCGAATTCTCGACGCCCTGCCGGCCGCCATCGCGGAACTCGGTGCGAAGTCGGCCAGCGAAATCGTCGGCACGCTCGTCATGCCGGAACCGGCAAAAAAGTAGCTTCGACAAGGCTCGTAGGGTGATCCCTGACCAGCTCACACGTTGGCATCTAGCCCGGCCGCCTTGCTTTGATTCCTTCGTGGAGCACCAAATCTCACGAAAGGTTTTTCGATGCCCGAGCGGCTCGTTGTAGTTTTTACACCGATTGAAAACCTTACCGATCCGCGCGTCGAGCGGACGCGCTCGCACGATTTGTTCGAGTTGATCGTCGTCGCGCTGTGCGGCACCATCGCCGGCGCGGACTCGTGGGTCGACGTCGAATGCTTCGGCACCGAACGGTAGCATTGGCTGAGAACGTTTCTCAAGCTGGCCATCGCGAATTTCCTCATTCATCCGTCGCGGAAACATGGTACTCAGCGGCAAGTCGGTGCAGCGGCACACCACATTTCGCCCGTAGCAGCAGCGACCAGTTGTGGAGCGTCTGTGGCAGGATGCCGCGACGTTGCCAGCGCCGCGGACTGACGAAAATCGGTCCGCGGAGCACGCGCGGGCGAGCTTGCCGAGCAAGCCGCTTGGCCAGCAGCACGTCTTCCATCAACGGGACGTCGGGGAATCCGTCGACGGCTTCGAACAGGCCACGACGCACGAAGATTCCCTGATCGCCATACGGCCGCCGCAGGCACGCCGCGCGGAGCAGGTTGCCGATTTCCAGCAAGCGATACGCGATGCCGACCGCTTCGATCCGCTGACGAAAGCCGCCGAACGCTACGCGCGGATCGGCCATCGCGCGGCGAATCTGGTCGACGCCGCCGGCCGGGAGCCAGTTGTCGGCATGCAGAAACAGCAGCACGTCGCCCGAAGCGTGAGCGGCTCCGGCATTTTGCTGTCGGGCGCGGCCGCGAGGGCTGGAAACGAGTTGGCAGTTTGCCGCCGCGGCTTGGCGGGCGGTGTCGTCGCTGCTGCCGCCGTCGACCACGATGACTTCGTCGCCCCCGGCCTGCCAGGCGCGCTTGATGGCTTGGGCGATGCGCAGGCCCTCGTCGAGCGCCGGAATGATGACGGATACCTTCATCGTTGTTTTTACGATCGCCGCTAAGCCGAACGGCGATCGACCGAAGCGGTTGGCGTTGCTGGCTCACGCAGGCCTGCGGAATCGAGCGTCGCCGCGCCGCTTAGCATCTCCGCGACGATCCGCGTCGGATGATGCCAGCGCGTCCAATCTTCCGCGAACCTGGCCGCGGCCGCACGATGGCGATCGTAGTCGGCGACGATTCGCCGCACCAGGGCCGGAATCTCCGCGGGCGTGTCGGCGATGAGGCCGGGCGGAATAGCGTCCGTTGAGACGGCGCGACCTTCCGCGGGCGCGACTTTCAATGACTCGGTAGGACGAGCGAACCGAGGGCCGGCAACCTGGGCCGCCATCGAGCAGAGGGCCGGCGCGATCACCGGCACGCCCGCGCTAAGGGCTTCGACGAGCACGCCACTGCACCGGGCGTAATAATGCCGGGCGTCGTAGGGAAGCACGATCAGGTCGGCGTCGAGAATCAATTGCCGATAGGCGGCCTCGTCGAGCGGTTCGCAAAGCAACCGCACGCGCGGCGGGGCGTGGCGAGCCAAGGCTTCGCGGGCGGCGACAATCGGCAGGTTTCGTCGCCGGCACGGAAGCCGAAATGGAAAGTTCGCCTGAATGACGAACTCGACGCGCGAGGCCAAATCCGGATCGGCCAGGACATTGGCCACGATCGCCGGCATGTGGTGAAAACCCTTTTCGAGCCGGGCGTCGCCGGCGAACGTGATCCGTAGCGGACCATCGCGGCGCGGCTGTCGCCCACCGGTGCGCAGCGCGTCGTCGATGGGATATCCCAACTCGCGAATGCCGAGCACGCCCAACGACGACAACTCCGCGGCGAGTTCGGCCGTGGTCGCGTAGAGATGCAGCCTGGCCGGGCCAAGAGCCGCGTCGCACTCCGTCAGCACGCGCCTGAGCCGCCCGCGGCGACACGTTTGCGCCGCGTATTCCTCCGGCCGGCCGATGAAATTGTTGAAATGGAACATCGCGTGCCAGTCGACGGCGGCGATCCGCGAATCGTGGCGGGCGGCGGCCGCGAGTCCCGCCAGAACCAACTCCGAAGCGGCGGCCAGAAAGATTTGATCCCCGGCCCGCGGATGGATGCGGTCGAACGCGGTATGAAAGGCCGCGGCGTGGCTACGGACGATACGTCGGCGGCGGCGCGCAAGCCGTAGCGTTCGCCAGCGTTCGGCGAGATTGCGCAATACCATCGCCTTGCCTCGCGGCGAAGCATCGCCCCAGTCGGGCATCAACAGCGGATCGTCGTACACCGCGTGCTCGACGATCCGTTCCAATCGCCACGACGGCGGCAAGGGCGCGGCGTCGTACGACCGATTCGCCACCAGCACGACGCGATAGCCAAACCGTTCGGCCGACTGCAAGATTTGCCGGGCATAGCCGTCGTGGTGCCCGCGGCCGTCGCGAAGCGAACCGTCGATGAGGATGAAGCGGGCCATAGGGCGGCTTGAGGTTGGAGGTTGGACTGACTAAATGCTAATACCAGAACTGTAGGAGGC
>JBBDYI010000009.1:0-9483 GCA_040901705.1 Pirellulales bacterium
AGTGCATTCGGCGAAAGGATTCGCCTCCTACAGAAATCGGTTTCGGGATAAGCACATAATCGGCCGGGATGAGTTCGCTCGATTCGATTCGAATCAAAGCGATTGCCGTGCAAGCCGACCGTAAGAAGGCGTTCCAGGCTCTGCCCCCCTATCCACTATCCCCCGAACCTTCGCCATGTCGTCCGCAGCCGATTGGAACGCCCGTTACATTTCCGGCGATACGCCGTGGAACAGCGGACATCCGTCGACGGAGTTGCGGCGCGTCGTCGAGCAGACCGATGAGCTTCCTCGCGGGCGGTTGCTCGAACTTGGCTGCGGCACGGGCACCAACGCAATTTACCTCGCTCGGAACGGTTTCGAGGTCACCGCGGTGGACGGCTCGCAGGAAGCGATTGACCGAGCGCAGCGGCAGGCCGACGAAGCACGGCAATCGGACGAGCCGATATCGGTCGACTTTCATGTGGCGGACGTGGTCGACTTGCCCGATGCGCTGTGCGGCGATTGCGACGAGAGCAACATCAGCGAAGCCTCGGTCGAGCCGTTCGACGTGTTGTTCGATCGGGGCTGCTATCATTGCGTTCGGCGCGACGGCGCGGCGGCGTTTGTCGCGATGCTCGAGCGGGTCACTCGAAGCGGCACTCGGCTGCTGCTGCTGGCCGGCAACCCGAACGAGCCTCACGGCGACCGCGGACCGCCGCGGGCCGCCGAGAGCGAACTGCGCGATGAATTGGGCGGCTGTTCGACTTTGAGCGAATCACCGAATTCCGCTTCGACGAAATTGGCGACGGTACGCGGCCGCTGGCTTGGTCGGTGCTGTTGCGGCGGCGATGAACGGTGGTTTGGGGGTAGTGGTCAGGAGACAGGAGACAGGAGGCAGGGGGCAGAGGGGGCTAGCGGTGGTTCGTCTTCGGCGGTTTCTGCTTGTGCTGGGCTGCGCGGAATATTTCCGTCGATGGACGACGAATCGTTGATCTGTTGCCGGAATCCGTCGCCGGGAGGACCGTCCCGGCGTCTGATTTGGCGAGCGTCGACCGCGTTCTGCGGGGTTGTTGGGCCGCGAAAATCTCTAGCCGACGCCAAGTCCGCGGTGGTAAACTACTTAAGAGCGTCGGCAATCGTCACGTCGGTCGGCTCGCCACGGCCGCAGCGGCCGCCGGAACTATCGTTTTGATCGGAGAAGTCGTATGAGTGTCGCCGCATGTCCCCGCTGCGAAGGCCAGATTACGTTACCGCCGGGCGGACGGCCCGCGGCGCAAGTCAAATGCCCGCTGTGCGAGGAAGAATTCGCGTTGTCGGAGGTTTACGCCAAGCTGCCGCCGATGCTGATTCTGCTCGAATCGCCGGTCGAGGCCTACACGGGGCAGGGCGGCATGACCCACGGGGGCGGTGCGTTCGATAATCTGTTCATGCCATCGGCGGACGCCAACGGCGAAGGCGACTTGCATCTTGCCCCGGCCGACGGCGAAGGGGGCGGGTCTTCGTTTGACTTTGGCGGATCGGGCGGCGGCACGGCCGTGGCGACCGCGCCGACGACGAAGACGATGCCCGCGCGGGCCAAGCGTCCGCCGAAGAGTCCCGTCAAGGAAGGCGTCAAGATCGTGCTGGGCGGCGTCGTTGGCCTGGCGGCTGGCTATTTCATCCTGCTGTGGGGCTTCAATCGCGACTTGTGCATGGATGTGGCGAAGAAGCCGGTTGCGAAAGTGCTGCCGACGTGGATGTACTGGTCGCTGCCGGCCGGACACAAGCCGGCTGCTGCTGCACAAGAGAACGAGGGCGACAAAGCTCCCGATGTCGGCGCTCCCGATGACGGCGCAGCCGACGGCGACGCCGCCAATGCCGATGCGAACAACGCAGACGGCGACGTTGTGACAGGAACGCCGGCGGACGACGCGCACGCGAAATCGCCCGGCGATGGGACGGACACGACTCTTGGCGGCGCGGCCGACACCGGCGCCGCGTCGGATGATGCGACCGACGCCGCGAAGACGCCGGGCGACATCACGCCCACACCGCCGATGCCCAAGGCCGATGGCGTCGACGATCCGGGCTTCAATCCGCCGCCGACCAAGCCGAGCATCGACATTGGCGGGCCGTCGATTGAGATTCCAAAGCCGAGTTCGCCGCCGCCGGTCGACGCGCCGAAAATCAGCGACCTGTTCCCTGGGGAAGATACCGACAAACCGGCCGACGACAAACCGGCCGACGACGCACCGGCCGACGACGCACCGCCTGCAGACAAAGCCGACGACAACGATCCGGCCGTTGAAAAACCGGCCGAACCGGCGGCCGAAGACAATCCGTTTGACATTCCGCCTGTCGCCACGGACGGAAGCGACAAGCCGGCCGACAAACCTGCCGACGCAGCGACGGACGATCCGGTCAAGCCGGAACCGAAGGAACCGGTTCCCGGATTGAAAATCGACGCGCCGGCGGACGAAGCCACGATCGACGCGACGCGATCGGCGGCGAACGCGGCAGCCGATGCGCTCATGCCTGGCGACGCCGTGGCGAAAGCGGCGTTCACGCGGACGAAGTATGAGTCGTTCGCGAAGGTTTGCGAGTTCGCGGATTCGGTTTCGCGTAGCGCGACGATCGCCGAGGATCCCGACGTCGCGTCCGCCACGGCCGTCGTCAAGATGATCGCCACCGACGACGCCGATGCGCGCACGCTCGGCCAGCTTGCGAACTACTGGCTTTCCAAGACGCGGCCCAACGACGGCATCACCCTGTTCGGCAAAGTGACGGCGGTCGACACGGCCGGTGGGCTGACGACGATCACCGTCGAACTGCCGGCGCTTGAAGGCCGGCTACAAGCACGCACGGCGACGATCGTGACGCGCGAGAACGCCGCCATCAAGGCCGACGACGAAGTCGCCGCCGTCGGCACCGTCATCGACAAGCCGGCGGAGAAGATCGAAGGCTACGCCGGCGCGGATTCGCAAGTGATTTGGGGCGCGTGGGTTGGCCATCGCGGCGGCGAGTAACATTTCGACGCTTCTCCCTCGACGGATTTCGAGCGATGTCCGAGAAGCCCGCGTTGCCGGAAAATCCCGACTCGATGCCGGCCGACGACGCTGCGCCAAGCTCTGCCGAAGCGCCGGCGACGCGCAGCGTCCTGCTGTATGGTCTTTCGCTGCCGGAGCGGGCTTTGCGGGCCGGACTGGGCGTCGTTGGCGGCGTGGTCGGCGAAGCGGCGTCGTTGCTCATGCCGCTGGCGTTTCAGGACTCGAAGACTTACTCGATCCTGGTTCGGCAGATGCTGCAATTCGTGACCGAGGACATCGCCGGCGTCAAGAAAGCGGCGGAAGAGGGCGAAGAAGCTCCGCCTGCTGTCGATAATTTCGTCGCTCGCAAGGCGGTCGGCAATTTCGTCGAAATGGCCGGGCTGGCCACGATGCACCTGTCGCCGATGCTGATTCTCGCCGTAGTGAGCGACGTGGCCTACGGTTCGACGAAGTACCTGGGCGAGCTGGCCGATGAATTGAAACGGGCCGGGGTGATCGACGATAATTCCACGATCAACCATGCCGGCGATCTGCTCAAGGCGGTCAGCGACGCTTCGGGCACGGCCGCTTCGACGTTCGATACGCCGCCGCTGTCGGTCGAGGGCCTGCGCGAAGCGATCGAGCAAACCACCGGCGCGGTCCGCAACGTCGACCCAACGAAAATGCTGCCGCAAGCGGAGATCGAACGCCTGTGGGGCGAGATGCGAGAGATTGCCGACCGCGAGAAAGTCGATCTGTTGCAAGTCAGCGGCGCGATGTCGCTGTTCGTGCTCGACAAAGTTGGCGCGGTCGCCCGCGGAGCATTGTCGACGGTGAAAGTCGCCGGTCTGTTGGTCGACCGGCACATCCTCGACCACTATCGCCAGGCGGCGACGGAAATCGGCGAGCGCGGACTCTACACCACGCTCAGCGAAACGAGCGGGCCGTATGTCGAGGCGGTGTGGCTGAATTTTTCGTCGAGCCGCGGCACGATCACCGAGGACCTGCTATCGGGCCGGTTCTTTGGGCGAGCGGTTCGCGGCGTGCGGGGTTGGCTTGGTGGGTCGAAGCCGGCGCCGGAATAAGCCGGACGACGCTCGACACGCCTATCGCGGCGGGCCAGGCAGCGGCAATGGTCCGCTGGGCGCAATGGGCGGCGTGTAACCGGGCGGTCCGTCATTGACGCTCGGATCGTAAACCGGCGGACCATTCGCGGCCGATTCGTCGATGATCTCGTCGAACTTGGCCAGATACCACTTGCCGTCGATGCGCGTGAAGCTGATTTTCTTCCATGCGGTATGCGTCGGCGCATACGCTGGATACGCTGGCGCCGCCGCGTGGCTAGGCGATGCATAAGCTGGCGAGACCTGTTGGAATTGGCGAGTTCGCACGATTGCGGTCGCCGAATCGCGCTCGAGGTTCAAATTGCGGAGGAACCCGAATTTCTGGTTATCGAAGGTTGCCATCTCCAGCGCTATTGTGGCGTAGTACGGTTCTTTATGCCCAACGTCCTGCAAAAGCGGCTCGAGGTCGGCGATCAAATCCGGCACGTTGCGAATCCGCGGCATGACTTCGTCTTGCCAAAGCTTCTCGATATCCTCGCCCGCCGACAGGCGGTAGTCGAAGCTCAGCCGCTGGGCGGGCAGCGATTTTGGATCGATTCCGTGCGCCGCAAGCGCCTTGCGAACGGGTTCGGCACGCTGCGGATCGAATTCGAGTTCCATTGCCGCCGCAACGATCGTCATTGCCATCGTCGCTTGACTATCCGGCGACAGGCACGCCGCCACGCGGCTGGGCTTTTGCGTTGCACAGGCGGCGACGAACTCCGCGTACAACGCTTCGGGTGAATCGTGCGGCGAGGATGTGCCCCGTTCGCCGGGCGCGGCATGTGGGCCCGCGTTTTCGTCGCCGCTTGTTGCATCGTGCCGCCGGAGCGATTCTTCCAAGATACTCCGTGGCGTTCCCGCTGCGGGCGACTCTTCGAGAACGCTTCGCCCCGGTTCGCCGGGCGCTTGTCCGAAAACCTCCGGTCGCGTAATCGCCACGAGGCCGATCGTCGCGATCGACACCATCAACGCCGCCAAAGCAATTCCGCGAATCATCGCCAACCTCCGTGTGTTGATTGCGAAACTGCGGCTTCGATACGAGCCGCACTCCCCCTCGCTTCGCGACAGCCTAGTCCATCGCAGGCCGGCAAGGCAACGCCGGTTTTGGTTCACGGACGTCCGGATTCAAACCAGTTATAAGAATTCCACCGTTGGCTCGTCGGCAAGCCGCACGGTAGAATGGATGTGCTGGCGGTCGCCCTCGGTCCAAAACGGACAGTCCGCCGGCCAACTCACCACGGGAGTCCGTCCCATGCTCGCCAGTCGCGACGAGATTCTTACGTCCGCGCTCAAACTTTCGGAATCCGACCGATTGCTGATCGCCGCGCGGTTGTTGGATACACTTCCAGACGATGCGCCGGGCCTATCGTTCGACGACGCCAATCTGCTCGAAGAATTAGAACGTCGCGCCGAAGACACCGCGGGCGGCGTCGCGGCCGCCGATCTTTGGACGCAGGATTGAACGGTGAGCGTACAGGTGATCTTCCATCGCCTCGCCGCGCGAGAGGCCCGGCTCGCAGAAGCTTGGTATGCGGACCGCAGTGCGGAAACGGCGGCACGGTTTCGCACCGCGGTACGTGCCGCCACCGGGCGAATCATCACGAGTCAGGCGACGCATTGCATTGGCCGGTCGAGATTCAAGTACGTCAACGTGCCGCGGTTCCCGTATCGCCTGATTTATTTTTTCAGCGACGCAACAACGGCACGCGTCGTCGCGGTTGCACACGCGCGTCGCAGTCCGGACTATTGGCGACGCCGTCGATGATTGACGCCCGTTGCGTCGGTCGTCCTAACGAGTCGCCACCACCTTCCACCGCAATCAAGTCGAAACCGTCGGCGGCGACTGATGCATTTTTGCCCAGGCGGCGATATCGAGCGGCGTGTCGTCCTCGCGGTTGAGCGACGGGGCGAACTCTTCGAGCCGCGACGGCGGGCGGATCAAGTCGGCCACGGAATCGAGAATCACGTCAGGCCGATAGGCGTACCGCGCCAGGTCGCCGCGCCGCGTGCCGCCGGAGAGGACGAGCGCCGTGCGATAGCCAAGCTGCACGCCGCCGAGGATGTCGGTCTCCATCGTGTCGCCGATCATGATCGTCTCGCTGGCCATTAGGCCCAACTCCTTGCGGGCCTCGCGCATCATCACCGGGCTGGGCTTGCCGACGCTGAACGCCTGGATGCCCGTGGCCGCTTCGATGAGCGCCACGATCGCGCCGCAGCCGGGCCGAATGCCTTCGTCGGTCGGGCAGTTCGGATCGGGATTCGTCGCGATCAGCTTGGCTCCCTTGGCCACCATCTGGACTGCTCGCTCGAGCGATTCGGACGAGAGCGTGCGACCTTCGCCGACGACGACATAGTCGGGCGAATTGTCGACGATCGAATATCCGTTCTTGTGCAGCGCGTTGAGAAGTCCGCCTTCGCCGATGACGTAGGCCGTTCCGCCCGGCTTCTGGCGAGAGAGGAATCGTGCGGTGGCCATCGCGCACGTGAACACGTGCTTCTCCTCGACCTTGATTCCCATGCGGGCCAGTTTGGTCGCCACGTCGCGGCGGGTCCGCTGGCTGTTGTTGGTCAGGAAGATGAACGGAATGCGGCGCTCGAGCAGGGCGGCGATGAATTCGTCCGCTCCGTCGATCAAATCGCCGCCGCGGTACATCACACCATCCATGTCAATCAAAAATCCACGCTTGAACATACTGCTGATATCTCCAGGAGTTTTCTCGTTTTTTCAGGCATACGCTGCCAGCGGTCGTGAGCCAGGCCAGATCGCAACCTGCGTGCCGCTTCGACCGAGAACCGCCGCAATCGGCGAATTACCCAATACAAACCGAACGTAGTCCACAGCCAGGTGGGGGGCGCGTCGGTATTCCTCGATGTTCCGCGATAAATCGCTTTGCTTACTTGCGCGATTCGTGGGCAATGGTCGCCGCGATACATAACAACACGATCGTGCATCGTTGAGAGCCGCCGAGCGTGCTAGCGTGTGCTGCGTTCGCCGCTGGCCACGATGGCTTGAATCATTCTGCGCATGACGGAAGAGTCGACGCGATCCGGCGCTTCGCGTCGCCGGAGAGCCGCGGCGACATCGAGCCGGCGGTTTGGCGAGGTGTGGCGAATTCGCGATGTCGCCGCGTCGGCGACCGATCTGTTTGTGTCACCGTCAGGGTTTACCAGATTCGACGGTAAAACCGCGATTTTCGCGGCTTTTGCCGTGCCTGGCGAATGAACAATCGCGCGACGTGGCGTCGATAGCATGATTGGTCGAAGACGAACGTCCGTGACAGCGTTCGCTTCCTCTCCCGCCAAAAATCGTACGCGATGTCTCGCCGTACCGAATGTGTGACGGACACACACAGCACCGCCTTCCCGTTTCATGGAGTGAGGACAATGCGGATCACGAAATTGACGATGGCACTTGCCATCCTAGGGCTGTGGTCGGCCCAGAACGCGGCCGCACAGCGGATTTCGGCGGCTGCCGCCGATTACGACGCTTACTATTATCAAGGCAGTCAGCCGGCCTCGCCGAGCGACCAGGCTCCGCCGATGCCAATGGGCGAAGCGGCTTCCGCGGCGGCCACCGAAGGCGGTTCGTGCGGATGCGAAGCAGGCGGCAACGACTGCGGCTGCCCGACGTGCTGTAACAGCAACTGCGGATTCGAGCGTTGCTGTGCGTTGGACTGCGGCGAATCGGAAACGGTCCGGTTGTTCGACGACATTTGCGGTCTCGAATGCCGCGGCATCAAGGTCTACGGCTGGATCGCCGCCGGCATCACGGCGAATGGCGAAAACCCCGCCGACAACTACAACGGCCCCATGGTGTTCAACGATCGCACCGAGGGCCAGCTCAATCAGTTCTACCTGGTGATGGAAAAGGCCATCGACAACGAGGGTTGCGGTTGGGGTTTTGGCGGTCGCGTCGACTTGCTCTACGGCACCGACCATCGCTTCACGATGGCCCGCGGCCTGGAAACCGAGCGCGATCTCTCGGACAAGTGGAACAGCGGGCGTTTCTACGGCGTTGCCCTGCCGCAAGCGTACGTGGACGTCGCTTACAACGACACGACGATTCGTGCCGGCCACTTCTATACGACGATAGGCTATGAAGTCGTGGCGGCTCCAGGCAACTTCTTCTATTCGCACGCCTATACGCACCAATACGGCGAGCCGTTCACGCACACGGGTGCGGTCGTCTTTCAGAAGTGGAACGATCGTCTCACGTTCCATGCCGGCGTTCATCGCGGCTGGGACAACTGGGAAGAAGCACCGGGCGGAGATCAAGCCAGCTTCCTCGGCGGCGTCAACGTCACCAGCGAGGACGGCAAGGGTTCGTTGGCATTTGCTATCACGAGCGGTGAAGAAGCCTCTTCTGTGGGCTTCGCTCCGCGTCACATGTACAGCCTGATCTACAGCCGCAAGATGCTCTGCGATCGGTTCACATATATCATCGAGCACGACTACGGCACGCAAGAGGACGGCGTGGGCGCGGTCGGGGCGGTCCCGGTTGCCGACGCCGAGTGGTACGGTATCAACCAGTACTTTATCTACCAACTCAACTGCTGCTGGTCCGCCGGTATGCGGGTTGAATGGTTCCGCGACGACGACGGCACCCGCGTGACCGGCCTCGGCGACGGCAACACGATCGCCGGCCAAGCCTTCGAAGGCAACTTCTGGGAAATCACGTGGGGCCTGAACTGGAAGCCGAACGACAACGTCGTCATCCGGCCCGAACTCCGCTACGACTGGTTCGAAGGCGCCGGCAACCCGTACAACGACGGGACCGACACCAGCCAGTTCACCGCGGCGGTCGACGCCATCATCCAGTGGTAACGCAAGCGGCCACGCGGTCTCCCACCGATCGCCAACCGTAGAAGCAATCGACTCCACAACGCACGCCGGCCGAGATCCCCAAAGATCTCGGCCGGCGTTGTTTCGTTGATGGGCGAGCAGGGTGCTCCGTACTGGTGCTAGTCTTCTTGTCCGGAATTTCTGGCTCGTTTGTGCAAATCAGGGATGGGTTGGTTCAATGCGGAGGACGCAGCGCAGCCGATTGCCGCAAACAAGACTGTGCGGAAAAACAATTCAAGGCCCGGCGGCTTATCGCAGTGCGTGGCCGTGAGCGAAAAACGAGCGGGTACTTTTTTAACGCAGAGGGCGCGGAGGTTTCGCGGAGGGCGCAGAGAAGAGCCGACGTCGCCGCCTTCACGTTGTCACGTGGCATGCACTGAGCGCGAGCCACCAGGGAGCGATTGCTCTGCGTCCTCTGCGCGGTCCTCTGCGTTAAAAACGAACCAACCCAAATTTGCGCAAGCGAGCAAGAAATTGCACAATAGTAATACAGAGCACCAGCCCTTTGAAGGTGATCAATTTGAGTACGCACTGCGTAGGACGGATGTTCA
>JBBDYI010000010.1:0-9482 GCA_040901705.1 Pirellulales bacterium
GCTCGATGAGCGCGGGAACGGCCTTGACGACGATCCGCCGTCCAGGCTTGCCGACGATATCGCCGATGTGGAGGATGCGCACGGGAGCGAGGATCGGGGGTTGGAAGGCGGGGGGCGGGAAAGTTTCAAGGTTTAAGTTTCAAGGTTCAAATAAGGCTTAATGTTCAAGGTTCAAGGTTCAACCAAACCAAGCGCGAACCTTCACCAACGATGCCAGCACCACCAACTTAAACCTTAAGCCTTAAACCTTATTTGAACCTTGAACCTTGAAACTTGAAGTCTGAACCTTACGCGTTAGCGGCCAGTCCCTTCACAACGTCGGTCCGATAGGCGTTGAGCGCCGGCAAATATCCAACGACCGAAGCGAGTACGACCAGGCCTGGCACGACGATCAGGCTCCGCCAGTCGAACGACAGGATGCCGACCGTGACGCCCGTATAATCGACGATCCACGGGGCGGCGGCAGCGACGATGCCGTGACCAAGGACGAAGCCGGCCGCGCCGCCGATGAGCGAGAGGAGGATCGATTCGCAGAGGATGACGAGCATCACCGTGGCGCGGCTGGCGCCGAGCGCCCGCATGACGGCGATCTCGTGGCGGCGGCCGAGCATCGTGTTGTAAATACCGACCATCACGCCGATGCCGGCCACGATGACGGTCAGCACGGTCAGGCCCATCAGCACGTAAGTTGTCGGTGCGACGAAACGCTCGAGCAGATCCGAGACCATCGCGACGGGCTGGGCCGCCTGAGCGAATTGCGACCTGTTGATCTTTTTGTATTCGGTGGCGGCAAAGCTGTCGGCCATGCTTTTCGCCGCGTCGACGCCGTATTGTTTCACATACGGCTCGAATGCCGGGCCGCCGTAGCGGACGAGAATTGCCGTGACTATCTTGCGGCTGTCGGGGATGTCGTGGACGTGCTGGTGGTCCGCGGCTTCATTCTTTTTGTCCTTCGCGGCGGGCGACGCGGCGTTCTTGGATTTAATGCTCTTTGCGTTGGCGCTCTTGGGAACGGCGTCCGCCGTCTCGTGGCCTGCGATGCGAAAGAAGCCTTCCATGTGAATGAACAACGCGCGGTCGTTCGGCGTGCCGGTGGGCGCGAGAATGCCGACGACCTTGAATTGGTTTTCCTTGTGAACCTCGCCGTCCTCGCCGGTGCCGTGCGTGGGGGCAAACGTGTCGCCGAGCTTCAAGCCGGTGCGGCGGGCGACTTCCGCCCCGACCACCGCCTGGTTCCAGCCCGACTCGTCGTCGGCGAAGTTCTCGCCCTGGGCGAACTTGTAAGCGGTGTGCGGGGCGTACTCGAAGTCGAAGATCGACGGTAGCGTGGCGACCACGCGAAAGCCCTGATAGTTGTCGCCCAGGCAAATCGGCACGGCCAATTCGACGTATTTGGCGCGATCGGGCACGACCGACTTGCCGTCGGCGTCGGTCGTTCGCAAAAACTGCTTGTAGTATTCATACGGCACCGGCTCTTCGGAGCGGCCGATGTGGAACACGGTGCTCATTACCAGTTCCAGCTTGCTGCCGTTCTTGCCGCCGACGATCAAGTGATAGCCGAGCGAGCGGTTGCGGTGGAACGACTCCTCGACGACGGCGTAGGTCGTGATCACGGAGACGACCAACGCCACGCCCAGCGCCATCGACAGGCAGGTAAGCGTGCTCGTGAGCGGCCGCTGCTGGATGCTCCGCCAGGCGATCTTCCACAGGTTCATACGGCGGCTCCCACGCGGTTGATCTCTTCGAGCCGCTCGACGCGATCGAACTGGGCGGCGATGTCGTTGGCGTGCGTCACCAGCACCAGCGATACGTTTTCATCGCGGCACGACTGGCGGATCAAGTCGATGAGATGTTGCTGGTTGCCGGCGTCGACGTTGGCGGTCGGTTCGTCTGCCAGCAACAGTTTGGGCCGGTTCGACAGCGCTCGGGCGACGGCCACGCGCTGTTGCTCGCCGACGGAGAGCATCGCCGGTTTGTGCGAGAGTCGCTTGGCCAGGCCAACGCGATCGAGCAGTTCCTTAGCGCGGGCGGGGTCGACCTTTTGTCCCGTGAACGCCATGCCCAGCAGCACGTTTTCGAGCGCCGAGAAGGCCGGCAGCAGATTGAACGTCTGAAACACGTAGCCGATCTTCTGGGCGCGGAGGCGATCGCGCTGCGGCTCAGAAAGTTTGGCGACGGATTGGCCGTCCACGATCACGTCGCCGGAGTCCGGCCGCGTGATGCCGCCAATGACGTGCAGCAGCGTCGACTTTCCGCTGCCGCTGCGTCCGACGAGCACCATCTGCTCACCGGGAGCCACGTGGAACGACTCGATGTCGATCACCGGCAGCACGTTGCCGTTCGGCTCGACGTACGACTTGCGGACGTTGGCCAAACGAAGCATGGCAAGGGCCGGGGCTGGGGACTAGGGGCTGGAGACTACGTTCGCTCGACCAGCCCTACTCGCGACGCGAACGCAAATGCGATTCTAGGCGTAACGCCGTTGGTTGCCTACCACGGCGTCATGCCGCCGTTGACGCACAGCGTTTGCCCGGTGACGAAGGAGGCCTCTTCGCTGGCGAAATAGTGGACCGCGTGGGCAACGTCGTCGGGCGTTCCCCAGCGGCCGGCAGGAATCAGCTTGCGGTAGCCTTCCTTCTTTTCCGCCGGGTCGTTTTCGTGCCGCTCGACGGGAATCCAACCGGGCGCCACGGAGTTGACCGTGATGCCGAACGGGGCCAGCTCGGTGGCCATGCTGCGAGTAAAGCCGTTTTGTCCGCCTTTTGCGGAAACGTAGGCGCTGAAGTTGCCCACCGAACGCTGAAACACTTCGCTGGAAATGTTGACGATCCGCCCCCAGCGCTTGGCCTTCATCGCGGGCAGCGTCTGCCGCGCGAGCAAATACGGGCTTTTGATGAAAAAGTCGATCATCGTCTGGTAGTGATTCCAGGTGTATTCCTCGATCGGCATTTCCGGCTGGTCGGGCGTGGCGTTGGCGACGACGATGTCGATGTCGCCGAATTTCTGCTTGACGGCATTGGCGACGTCGGCGACGCCCTCGGCGGTGGAAACGTCGCCGCGGACTAGCACGCCGCGAAGGCCCAACTTCTCGTATTCGGCGAACACACGCTCGGCTCGCTGTTGGTTGTTTTGATAGCTGATGCCCACGGCGGCCCCGGCCTTGCCGAGGGCAAACGCGGTGGCCTTGCCTAATCCGGTGGTGCTGCCCGTGACCAGGGCGACATGGTTGGCGAGCGAAAACGACATGCTGGCGACCTCTTTACGCAAGAAATGTCCACGTGGAGTGTGTGCAGCCGTTTATAGCCCGCTGGCCGCGACGGCTCAAGGAGCCGCCCAGGCCGAGTATTGCCGCTTGGGGGCCGCCGCTTGGGGATGCCGTTTGAGGCCGCCATTCGGCGACACTCTGGAGGCGATCGGCTATATTTAAGGAATAAGGTTGCATGGGGTGCGGCGAATTCATGGTGGCGAGGGGTGTCGTGCGTTGTGGCTGGCTGGTGATTTGTTTGTCAGCGCGAGCAACGCCGACATGCCTCGTGGGATCAACACCGGTGGAAACGCCGCCGGCACCGCCCGACAGAACTGAGGGAGGCGCGGACGATGTTGGACTTTCAACCGAAAACGCCGCCGCGGAATTGGACGTCTCGCCGCGAACAGCGGCGATTGCTGATGCTCGTCGGTCTGGCCGTGGGCGTGGTGATCGCGTTCTCGCTCGCTAGCAATCCACAGCGGTACGCTTGGCTCACGGAAATCGGCAAGCAGAAAAAGCCGGTCGAAGACGCGCACGTCAACACCCGCACAACCCCTTCGACGACGGCTCGCGATATTCGCGCCGGCCTGTACGCCGTGACCGCCGACGCGCCCGCCGACGTAGGTGACGCCGGGCAGACACCCGCGGCGACACCCGCGGCGAGCGACCGCTTCCCCGGCGTGCATATGGAGTATTTTCGGTCGATCAAGGACAACACGCTGCACCGCCCTGCCGAATCCGACGCGTGGTACCACCTGCTCGACATCGCCAACAAGACGCCGCAAGAGACGCTCGAAAGCGCGTCGCGCGGCCGCGTCACGTTCTTGCAGTTATTTCGTCAGCCGGATGCGTACCGCGCGGAGTTGGTGACGGTCGCCGGCACGGTCCGCCGAGTCGTGCCGCAGGAGATCACGACCAACTACGTCGACCTAAGCGGCGAATACTACCAGATATGGCTGCAACCGGAGAATTCGGCCCATCCGGTTGTCGTCTATGCGCTCGCGCTGCCGGAAGGTTTCCCCGTCGCCGAGGAAATGAAGGGGCCGGCGGAGGTCACCGGATTCTTCTTCAAGATTTGGGCCTATGCGGCCAAAGAGGAACCGCTCACCGCGCCGATCCTCTTGGCCAAGACGTTGCGCTGGAAAGACGAGCGCGTGCAGCGGCCGTTCGATCGTCCTAGAGCTGCACCGATCGAACGCCCGAAGCCGGCCGCTGCCCCGGCGACTTCGCCCCGCGAGTACGTGGCCGAGAACTGGGATTTCACCGACGAGACTTGGCGGCGGTTCGTCGATGGCAAAGCGATTCCCGCGGCAAGCGAGTTGCGCGACGACGAAGCCGCCACGCTGCTCAAGCTGGTCAACAATCTGCCGCGGTTGCCGGCCAACGGCGTCGCGGCGTGGATGCAAGAGGAAGCCGCGCTCGCCGCCGCGCTCGACGATCCGGCGAAACATCGCGGCGATATTTACCGGGTCGAAGGCCGCGCGACTCGGTGCGACCGCGTCGCCATTCCCGAGGATCTCGCCAAGTTCTTCGATTTCACTGCCGTCTATCGGACCGAGATACACCCAGACGGCGCGGGCCCGGTACGCGTCGTCTATTCGTCGGCTGCGCCGCGGGGTTGGCTGCGCGACGCCAGCGGGAAAATGAAGCCGTCCGCCGTGCTCGACGAACGAACCGCGGCGGTCGCGATGTTCGTCAAACGCGGAGCGGACTTGGACACCGGCGGCGACAAGGTGGAAACCGACAAGACCGAGACCGGCAAAGCGGAGGACGGCAAGAACGATGCCCGGCAGTCGCTCGTGTTCGTGGCCCGCCGGTTGTCGTGGTGGCCCGCTTCGTTGTTGTCGGGTCTCGGCATGGACGCGGCGTTGTTCGATGAATTGGTGCAAGGGGCCGAGATCGCCGGCGACGAGGCGGAATGTCTGTTCTCGATGCTCGCGCTGGCCCCGCGTATCGACCGCGACGAGTTGGACGTCATCGCCCGCGAGTATCAGTTCGAGCTACAGAAAGATTTTCCGTACGAGTATCGCGATCCCAGCGACCCGTCGAATGCGTTCGTGGTCAACGAGGTTCGCTCGCGCCCGCAACTGTCCGCCGGCCTGGCGGCGACGCTCAGCGCCACGGCGCTGCGGGCGTTCCGCGTTCAGTTGAACGCCGACGACGCGGCCAAGTACGGCTTCGACCACTACTACCACATCGACGCATCGGTGCCGCTCGACCCGCCGATAACGATCGTGCAGCGTAGGAAGAAATCGCCGGCTGCCGCGACTGCGGACGATGCGAATGCCAACACCAACGCCGATACCTTCGCCGCCGCCGGCGATGCGGCCGACAATACCGCTGCCGACGCCACGGCAAATTCGGAAACGCTTCGCAACAACATGCCCGTCGTGTTTTGCGTTCGCCGGCTTCCCGAGGGCTTTCCCGAAGGCGAGAAAATCAACGAACCGATTCGCGTGCCCGGCTTCTTTTTCAAAACGTGGGCCTCCGTTTCGCCCAAATCGATCGACTCCGGCCTCCGCGTCCGCGAACAATACCCGATGTTCGTCGCCGACTCGCTGATTTGGTACGGCGAGGCCGCACCGTCCTACTGGCTGGGCGGTGCGATCGTCGCCGTCGTCGTCGGGCTGCTCGTGCTGGGCGGAGTGGGCGCGATGATCAACCGCCGCGGCAATCGCGATCTCGACAAGACGCTCGTCCGCCAACGCACCGAAACCGATGCTTCGCTCGACTCGTTGCAACTCCCCGTTCAAGGGCCGCCCGACTTCGGTTTCCTCGATGGCGTGGACCAATCGCCGCCGGAAATCGCGACCGGCGCAACGTCGCAAGGTCCGGCGGGCGGCGCATCGCCCGGCGATGCCGACGATCGCTAAAGCGGCGGTTTCCAAACGTGGCAGTAACGTCGATTATCGCGTAGCTCAAACTGCGAACCTCGAACGTCCCATCGGCATGACGCACGCACGACGGTTAGCGCGATACGTCCTCGTCGCCACTCTGTTGGCCGGTTCGTCGTTGGCCGCCGCACCGGTCCATGCCGCCGCGCCGCACTTCGCCGCCTTGCTGGCCGACGGTACGTACCTCGCCGACGGCCGCGTCACCGAGTGGCACGACGACAAAGCCCAGCCAAAGCTCAACGGCCAGCCGCTGTTCGATCCTGCTCGCCCGGTGTTGTTTCTCCGCAACACCAACGTCTCTGGCGATGCCGAGCCGGGCGCATTCGTCGACATGTTCGGCGGCGACCGATTCGTCGGCGTCGTGACGGGATTTACCAGCGGCGAGCAGTCGTTCTACCGTCGCGAGCACGAGGAAATGATGGCCACGCCGAGCATCGACGTTTCGCTGCCGGAAACACCGCGAGAGACGGAAATGCGACTCGTCGCCCGCTGGGCGAAGCGAATCGTCTGGCAGCGGCGATTCAAGGCCCGCTACGCACCGTCGACGCTGTTCTACCGCGACGGGCGGGAGGTGTCGTTTCGCCGCGTCCGGTTCACTCCGCACGGCGTGCTACTGCTGCTCGACGCCGGTCTGGTCGAAGTATCGATCGACGACATCGCCGAATTGCACATGCCCCGCATCGACCCCTGGGACGCCTGTTTCGAGCAGCTCGCATCGCTCGGCGCGGCCGATGCGCGGCTGGTCCGGCTGGAAACCGACGAAGGCTTGCGCATCACCACGTCCACGGCCCGCTTCCGCTCGCGGCACTGGGGCGACGCCAACGATCCGGACAACTGGTATCGGCTCGTGCAGCCGACGTGGTGCCGCACGCCGCTCGCCGTGCCGCAACGCCGCGTGCATACGATGCGCTGGTCGGCCAGTGACGAAGTGCCGCTGTCGATGATCGAGCCGAACGCGGTCGAGCAAAAATCCCCGATCGGCGGCGGTTGGACCGCCCGCATCGACCGCAGCGTGCGCGATGCGCCGCTGTCGACCGGCGGACGCGAATCGGCCTGGGGCATCGGTATGCACGCCGAATGCCGCATGACGTTTCCATTGCACGAGAGCGTCCGATCGTTTCGCTCCGCCGTCGGTCTCGATCAATCGGTCGGCCGCGGCGGCTGCGCGCGAGCGGAAGTCTACGTCGATGCCGTCGGCTCAAAGCCCCTGTTCCGCAGCGACCTGCTGATCGGCTCGCGGCACCGCGTCGACACAGGAACGCTAAACCTCGACGGTTCGCCCGGCAAGTCGCCCGACCAACGGAGGCGACTGATTCTCGTCGCCGACGCGGCCGAAGACGACCGCCCGGCCGACGCCGACCCGTTCGACATTCGCGACCACGTCGATTGGTGTGAACCGACGCTCGTGCTCGACCGCGCGAAGCTTGCCTCCGCGGTCGCCGCGCGCGCCTCCGCGCTGCTGCCCGCCTGGAAAGACTGGCACGTCGCGGTCGATGGCGACGCCCTGCCGCTGGCCGATCGTTGGGACGAACGCCAGGCCGATGGCCGCCGCTACGTTTGCGAAGTTTCCGGACAGCCGCCGCTCGCGCTGTCGCGAACGATGCGCGTCGAGGGCGAACATCGCTACCTGATGCTGTGCGTCGAGCAGACCGTCGCCGAGGGCAAGGCCAACGAGATTTCCATATCCGTCGACGGAAAACCGTATGCTGCGTTCGACGTTCCCAAGGCGGCATGGAACGGCGACGACCCGACGCCGCGGCTGATTCCCATCGGCGACCTGCGCGGACGCGAAGTCAACTTTCGGATTGCCCAAAGCGCCGGCAGCGAAAAGAACCGCGTCGCCTGGCGGCGGATCGCGCTGGTCGCCCAACCGACGAACACGAACTGGACCGTACTCGCGCCGCGGTCGGTCGAATCGGCCGACGGCGCTCATTTAAGCGTGCTGCCCGACGGGTCGGTGCTGGCCAGCGGTCGCGACGTCGACCGCGACCGCTACACGATCGAACTGGAAACGAAACTCCGCGGCATTACGGCGATTCGTGTCGAGACATTGCTCGACGAAACGCTTCCCCGCGGCGGTTCGGGCCGCGCTGGCGACGGCCGCTTTCAGATCACCGAGGCCCGACTCGCCGCACGCGATTTCAACGCCGCCACCCACGCCAGCAACAACGCCAATGCCAGCGACAAATCGAATTCCACGCAAGTTCCCATCGCCGCCGCCAGCGCCGATTATTACGAAACCCGTTTCGAGCCAGCCAACGCCATCGACGGCAAGGACGACACCGGATGGACGCCCGGCGCCGGCACGGGCAAGCCACACGCGATCGTCTTCTCCCTCGCCGCCGACCCCACGTCGGCGGACGGCACGATCTTCACACTCACGCTCGACCAGCGGTCTGGACAGCGCCAAACGCTCGGTCGCTTTCGTATCTCCGCGACGACCGAAGCGCTGCCCGGCGAAGCCGAGCAAGTCGGGCGACACATCGCACCGTTGGCCGAAAGTTCATCCGAATCGCCGTCGCGTCCGCGGATGCTGTTCGACGACGACGCCAAGTTCGTCGCAAGCCTCACCGTCGGGGAAGGCAAGGCCACACGCGAAACCGGCGATCGATTCACCGGCGGCGCGTCGCTGCGTTTGAGTCGCGGCGCGGCCGAAAACCCCGCCATCGACCAGTGGAACGCGGCGATTCGCTCCAATCCCACTGCCGGCGAATATCGCTACCTGCGTTTCGCGTGGCGGAAGCGCGGCGGCGGCGGCGCGATCTTGCAGTTCGCCGACGGCGGCGTCTGGCAAAGCAAGGCCACGGGCGTCGAACGCCACCTTCGCTACGTCGGCGGAATGGCTGGCGACGACGGCGGCATCGTCGTTCAAAGCAAACTTCCGGACGACTGGACCGTCGTCACGCGCGATCTATACGCCGACTTCGGTCCGATCGCGCTGACCGGCATGAGGCTGATCTGCCCCGATGGCGAATACGTGCAACTCGACAGCGTGCAATTGGCCCGATCGCTGGACGACTTCGCCCGCCCGCGTCCGTAGACGCGCTGAGAGGTTGCGAAGATACGTAGGGTGCTCTGTGAGCACCACAAAACGTTGTGCCAAGGTGCTCTTGGAGCAGCCGTTGGCCGCAACCGAAAAAACGTGCTGATTACTTAAACGCAGAGGACGCGGGGGACGCAGAGGAAATGCAATTGGCTCCATGCAATGCATCACCTTGCCAGCGCCGGCCGCGTTTCGCGTAAAGACAGTTGCCCGTTATCCAGACTCAAAGTCCTCTCTGCGCTCCCTCCGCGTCCTTGTATGTTGAAAAAGCATCAGTTAAAGGGACAATCCAAGGCAA
>JBBDYI010000011.1:0-9437 GCA_040901705.1 Pirellulales bacterium
CCTACAGGTTGCGGTTGGACTTGTTCATGTTCGATTCTTTCACAACCTCTGAGCCTTGAACCTTGAATTTCACGCCTTGAACCGTAGCCGGCTACGCTCGATACTTGGGCCTTGATTCGTCATTGGTCCGCAGAGAATCGAGTATTCGCCCATGATCCTGCTGCTCGTCCGCCACGGCGAAAGCCAGTTCAACGCCGCCGGCCGGATTCAGGGGCAGCTCGACGTTCCGCTGTCCGACACGGGCCGCCGTCAGGCCGCCGCCGTCGCCGAGCGCTTGGCCGCGGAACCGCTCGACGCGCTCTATTGCAGCCCGCTCTCCCGCGCGCTCGAAACGGCCCAAGCCATCGCCGCCCGCCACGATCTCCCGATCCAAACCGACGACCGTCTCATGGAGATCCACGCCGGCGACTTCCAGGGACTCACCCGCGAGGAGATGGCCGCGAAATTCCCCGAGGAAGAGCGCCGCTGGACAGCCCGCGAAGCCGACTTTCGCATCGGCGGCGGCGAAACCCGCCGCGAACTCGCCGACCGCGGTAAAGCGGTGCTCGAATCGATCCGCCAATCCGGCCACGAGCACGTCGCGGTCGTCGCCCACGGCGGCATCCTCACGGCGGCCCTCAAGTCGCTCCTCGAAATCCCGATCCACCGCGGCCCGTTCCACTTCTACAATGCCGCCGTCACGCGAATCGTCTGGAACCACGAAGTCACCATCGATTCGCTCAACGAAACGCAGCACCTGCGCGAGGTGGGCCAGGGCGGGTACGGAGATTTGTGATGCAGGCGCTTGCATCCACGCCACGACGGCAAAAAAACAGCGCATCATCCCTGCTGCAAGAACGCCGCTGTCGTCGCTGCTCTCGGCGGTGTGAAGATGTGCAACCGTTGTTCTGTAAATCGCGCCTTGGACCAGGCGGGCCATATGCGGCTTGCTTTGGGAACTCAAACCCCAAGGAGACCTTCATGCCCCACTGCGATCATCGAAACGGATTTGAGATCGCAGCCCAAGCGGAAGGTGAATTGCCAGGCTGCGAGTGCGAGCACGAAGTTCAAGTTACCCCCGGCAGGATTCGAACCTGCGACAACTGGTTTAGGAAACCAGTGCTCTATCCCCTGAGCTACGGGGGCTAAGTTGTTTCTTCAAAGCGACTTACGAAAAAGCGAAGAATGGCAAAACTACTAAAGTGCAGAGATTCGTGCAGAGATGCATCGGAACCTATGCTTTCGCGGAGAGCCGTCATGTGGACACCCAAACAATGCTTTCGGAAACAAACATCAAGCTGGTACGTTCAGATTGACGGACGCCAGTTTAACCTTGGCAGGGACGAAAAAGAAGGTTCATCCGGCGGATGCGCGCGCAGTTGTAACCCTTTGCTGCTAACCGACTAGCGCGTAGCGGGTTTCATGGAGAGCGTAGAGCTTGAGCGTGAAGAACTCTTGGTCGCGTAGGCCGTAGTGTTGGCGCTTGATGGTTTTGGTTTTGTTGTTCGTGCCTTCCAGCGGTCCCGTCGAGATCGGGTAGTCGTACCAGGCCAGGATGCCGTACTCGTGAGCCGCGAGCGTGTTGGCCATTTCGATCAACACGCGAATCCCGCTGGCCTTCGCTTGCTGATACCAACTCCGCAGCGCTCGTCGCGCGTGGCGTTTGTCCGGTTGTTCCCAAATCTGCCGCAACTCCTCCTTGAGGTAGTACGCCGTGGCCAGCGATTCGTTGAGCCGCAGCGCCGCGTACAGCCGGCCCACTTCGTCGCGCGACGCATCGAGGTTGTCCGGTGTTTGAGCAGCAGCCACCGCGAGCCTTTGAGCACTTTCTTCTGCTTCGCCGTCGCCTCGTGATACAACTGCCGCCGCGGGCGCGGTCAGTTTTTCGTTCATCCGCCCCGACAACTCCAAGGCATATCGCGCGAAGGCGTGTGTGAACGTTCGCCGCGGTGCCGCCAGGCCGTGGTTGATCTGCCGCACCAAGTCCGCCGCATCACATCCTTCGACCCGCAACACAGACAGCGCACGCGATGCGGCAGCGGCTCGACGAACAGCAACAACCCCAAGCCATCCGGCACAGCCTTCGTCAGCCGATAGCCACGCAACGGCAAAAGCGGCGTAAAACACATCTCCGCCGCTGTCCGAAAGTCCTGGGTTATCGCACTTAATCGTGTCGCCGTCCGGCCCGATTGCGTCAGTGCAACGGCGGATCCCACGCCATCGTCATCCGCGACACGCGAATGAACGCCACTTTGCCGGCATCGCGCCCCTCGCCGTAGTACCAATACGTGAGGAAGAAATCGTCGGCCGTGCGCGTCGCCGGGCCAAGCAGCGCTTCGACCGTCGCCATCGTCATGCCGGACTTCATTTGGGCCCACTTGAGCGCGGCGGCTTGATTGCGCGGTGGCGGCGGCGGTGTCGGCCGCGGCGGCAGTTCGATCGCCGCGGCGTCGTCCTGGGACGTGACATCGTCGCGAGATCCCGCGTCGACGTTGATCGCACCTCGATCGCCAATGCCGTCGTCGTCCGTCGCCGCGATATTCGGACCGGCGCTGCCTTCCGCCCCCGACGAGTTCGCCGTGTCACCCGCCGTGTCACCCGCCGAATCACCCGCCGGAAATGTCGGCGGCCGCTCGCGGCGCTCCTGGCGTCTTTTCGCCGCTTCTTCCAGCGCACGTTGCTCTGCCGCTTCGCGCTCGCGAACGATCGCTTCCACTTCGGGCGGTAATTCCGCCGCGTCGTCGCAGCCATACGCCGCCAGGCACACGCCAAGCACCAGCCAGCGCGACGTCACGGCGGCGATGCGGATTACGTTCATGACCAAAGAATGATTACCGGATTGGGCGAGGCTCTGCGACACCGCCGAGCGAACGGCTTGACAAACCGCCGATACAAACGCAGTGAAACGCTGTGCCGAGTCTCGCGCCGCGACGAGATGCCCGACGCACCGTGAGCCGAGCGCACCATTTCTTTTATCGTAGTTCCCCCGCGACACGAGGGCAAGAAAACGCTTGCGATCGCCGATGCATCGACGGTTATCGCCGCACACCGTCGTCGCGCGAAGCCGATTCCGAATCGATCGTCGTATCGGTGGAAACCGCACCCGCTGCGCGTCGGGGACCGATCGCCAGGCCCACCCAACCGTCGTGTACGACGAGTTGATTGACCGCCAGATCGGCCAGCCGCGCGTCGGCGAGCGCCGGCTCGGGCAGCAAATGCACCTGCTTGTTGCGCGTGAACATCTTGCTGAACACGCCCCGCAGCACGATGTTCGACCGCGTCGTGAGATTCTTACCCGACAGGCGAATTGGCACGTTGCGGGCGAACACCGCGTCCAATCCGTCGACCTCCGGCTCGTAGGCCGCGATCACCGTCAAATCGCGCCACGTTTGCCGATCCGCGTCCAGCCGGTCGATCCGCAGCGTGATCTCCGCGGCGTTGCCCTCCAATCGTACCTGCAACGGGTTCTCCGCCGCGAACGTCACGCGAACGCCTTCCGGCACATCGTCGGGCACTTTGATGTCCGGTCGGCCAAGCCGCGCCGCCACCGATTCGTACAAACTTTTCAACTCGAACGTCTGGCCGGCCAAATCGAGATTCGTCAGCGCGTTGTTGATCGACGATTCGTGAAGCTGCACGCTTAGCAAACTGTCGGCCGGCGCTCGCGGACGCGGCGTGTGCCCGCCGAGTTGTTCGCCGCCGGCCAGGCGATAGCGAAAGATCACCCGCTCGTCGGTCGTCGCCAGCGCGATCGGCGTCGGTTCGAGTCCCAATCGCTCGAGTGGCTCGACCAATGTGGCCTTGGCTTTGGCCGTCAACTCCGCGAACTTCGGATTGGCCTCGCCGTCGAGTTGGGCCTGGGCCTGTTGCGAAACGCGATCCTCGACCTCGCGTTCCGCAGTCCACCGCTTCTCCTCGTGTTTCGAGCGGACCACCGAGTGCACCAGCGAATTGATGATCGGAAACGGATCGAAGTCGGTTCGCATCCCCGACAGCGACGACTCGTTCCGCGCCGCCGCGATTGCCGGAAACAATTTCCAGCGACGCTCGTCGAGCAACAACAGCTTGCGAACGAGAAACCGCGTTTCGCCCGTCGTGTACACGGTCGCCGGACCGCTGTGCGCCGCCGTGTCCGAATCGACTTCGCCGTGCGCCTCCAAGCCGAGCCGAATATTGTGGCCGTCCGGCAATAGCCGCAACAGCAGCCGCGTTCGCGTCCGCTGCGTTCCATAGACCGGCAAGCCGGCAACGACGTCGTTCACGTCTCCGGCCGTTTCCGCCGGTTGCGGCAGGAACCGATTGAGCAGTGTGCCGTGCGCTGCGACGCGGACGTTCGCATTACGGTAATTCGAGTCGACGTTTTCACCAAGTCGCCGGGCCGTCGGATTCGGATGCACGGCGAGCTGCCGCGCCGCCAACGCGATCTTCCGAGCCGTGTGCGGCGACGGCGATTCCTCGTACGTTTCGATGTCGTCCATCAGCGCCACGGCTTCGTCGGCCAGGGCCGCCTGCGACGACGGCAAAATGCGCAGCACCGACGTCGGATCGCGTAAAGCCAAATCAGCTCCACCATCGCGCGACGCCAGGCGGTCGCCGCCGGCCACTTGATGGAGCGCGTACAACGATCGCCAGGCATCCATCCGCCGCTCGACGGCGAATCGCGTCCGCGTGATTTGCGAACTTAGCGCCGGCTCCAACACGAACGGAGTCTCGAGCCGCTCACCCGCGGCGAGCAACCGCTGCATGTGGCCGAGGGTCGATTCGAACTCTTCTGGCGACATGGCGACGCCGCGGCGCAGGTCGTCGAATATGCACAACATTTCGCCCGCCCACTCGCGCGTCGCGTCGTTCCGCGCCAACTCGCGCAACCGCTCGATCGTTCGCACCGGCATCGGCCACGCCGTGGCGCCTTGGAAAGCGTCGCGCGCCGCGTCGTGTGCCGCGTCGACCGGCACCGGATGCGGAACGTCATGCTTGCTGGCGCGATCCGCCGACAGACCGATCGGCTCGCTCGACGGTCGAATCGCCAATTTCGGCTTTTCGGCGGCCGTCGCGTTTAGGGAAGTCGCATCTAGCGGCTTTGGCGCGGGTGTCGTTGCGGCGGTCACGTCCTCGTCGCGAGCGACGCTAATCTGTTCTCCCGCGCTGCCGAAGTCGGGCGAATTCGGCAAGCCCGTCACCGCTGGCTGTGGCGGCGTCTCGGTCGCGGCAACGTCGGCATTTCTAACGGTCGAAATAGCGACGCGCTCACTGACGCCGCTCACCGCGATGTCGTGGCTAACATCGCCCGACGAGCTGGCGTTCGACGCTAGTCCCTCCGCCGCTTCGGACGCGACCGCTTCAGACGGCGGCGCGAACTGTGTCGCAACGTGCGTCGAAATGTCCGCTCGTCGCGCAGTGCGCGGCGAGACCGACACGTCCGCTGTCGACCGGGTTACGCCCGCGGAATCTGACTCGGATGCCGTGAATTCGGCGACGCGAACGTCCGCTGCGCCGACGTCATCCGATCTCGCCGCTGCCCCGGTCGGCGTCGACGGCTCGCGACGATCGGCAATGCGCGGCGGCCAATCGACGGCCAAAGTATCAAACGCCGGAGCACCGGCGGCACGCCCCAAGCGGTCCGCGGCGCGGCCTTGCTCCGGCCCGCGCTGCGGCTGAAATCGCCACTGCCGCGGCGCGATCAAGCTCAGCGCAAGCAACGCGGCCAGCAACACGAAGAACGGCCAACGAACATCCCGCATAGTCTTCGGCATCGTCTATCTCCAGGTGCGTCTGTCTCGCGCCAGGAAATGAAAGCGCATGAAACGGCGGTGGCACAATCGAACAGTGGTCGCGCAATGGCCGCTACTGTCCTTAAGATCGGCAAATTAGGCCGAGTGAATAGAACCGGATTTCCGCAACTTGTTGCGCGTCGCGCCCTGACTCTGGCCTCTGCCTCGCTTGCCTGCCCTTAACTCATTGCACACAATAGACATCCGGCGATTTGCCTGCCGCGATCCAACCAACGTAGCTCCCGCCATTGGCTAGCTGGGATCGAGTTGCCGGCGTGGAGCATTCAGGCGGGGTTCTCGACCTATGGGGAACCTGCGACAAACAGATTAGCGGCCGCAACGTTTACACAGCTTCGAAGTCCACTCGCACTTCCGTCCTCAACGCCGGGCAAGTCTCCGCCGGATTCGCAGATGTATTACCTCGACCACGATTTTCTCCCGGAATAAGATCCGAGGCCCGCAGCCATGCCCAACGTCGTCGCAGAAACCGCCGCAGCGTCCGCCGAAAAATCCGCCGCCGCGATTCGCAATGCGCTCGAATACCTAGCCGCTCGGCAGGGCGAAGACGGCGGGTGGCATTCGCAGACATACGGTTCGCTGCGTGGCGGTGCGGCGACGACTGCGATGGTCTTGTACGCCGCGGCCCACGTCGACGAAAAGCTTCGCGGCGTACATGGCCGGCGATGGCGGCGCGGCGGCGAGTTCCTCACCCGCGGCATCGACGAGCAGGGTTGCCCGCGGAATCCCGACGGCTCGCTCGACTATCCGACCTACGTCGCGGCGTTGTTGTTGCCGGCGGCGTCGCGGTTGAAGCTGGACGTCGGTCGCGACGTGCGGCGGCGCGTGGTCGATTACCTGTTGGCCGCCCAACTTGCCGATTCGCGCGGCTTCGAGGCGGAAAGTCCGCACTACGGTGGATGGGAACTGACCGGCGATTTGCGGATGCGCGGCGTCACGACCGGCGCGAACATCTCCGTCACCTGCTTCGCCCTCGAAGCGGTCTCGGCCGAAAAATCGGACGCCGCCAACGCGGCGCGAAAGCGGGCGTTCGCCTGGCTCGCGCGCTGCCAGAACCTGCCCGGCGACGGCGGCTTCTTCTTTCAAGCCGACCGCGACAACGACGCCAACAAAGCGCTGTGGACCGACGCCCGACACGAGTCGCCGCGCAGCTATGGCACGGCCACGTGCGATGGTCTCCGTGCGCTCCTCGCGACCGGCGTCAAGTCAACGGATCCGCGCGTCGCGGCCGCTGTGGCGTGGCTCGACGAGCGACGCAGTCTCGACGTCGTGCCCGGCTTTCCCGCCGAATCGCCCGCCGACCCAACGACGGGCGAAGCCGAACCATTCGCGCAGTGGCCGAAAGCGCTACGGTTCTACTATTACGCCACGCTCGCCCGCACGCTCGACGCGCTGCCGGCCGAATCGCGAGAAAAACGCCGCGAGCAATTGCACGCGCACGTAATCTCACTCCACCGCGACGATGGCCGCTGGGAAAACGACGTCCACCACATGCGCGAGAACGATCCTCTGATCGCGACGAGTTTGGCGCTGGTTGCGCTAATCAGTCCAGATTCCTAGTGCAAGCGTGGAGGTGTATCGCTTGATCGACATTGTCGAACATCCGTTGCTCGAAGCAGCCGCGTTCACGGCCGAATTTCCGCACCCTTTGGGCGAGATGTCGTCGTCGCCGGAATTGCTCGCGCTGTTTTCGCCGGACGCCGCCGCGCCGCTGGCAAGCGACGATCAGGTTCGCGAGCGCGTGCGGAAGCTATTGCGACACGGCGGATTCCGCCCCACTGGACGCAGCAAGCCCGCGTCGGAATACCTGCTCAAGGCCGTGCGCGAAGGACTATTACGGCCGATCAATCTTGCCGTCGACGCCTGCAATGCGGTGTCGCTGCACAGCGGGCTGCCGATCAGCGTCGTCGACCTCGCCAAGGCCCAGCCGCCGCTGTCCGTCGCTATCGCGCCGGCCGGGGCGTCCTACGTCTTCAACGCCTCGGGCCAACAGATCGACCTCGCGGGCCTCATCTGCCTGTTCGACGCCGCCGGACCATGCGCCAATGCGGTCAAGGATGCCCAGCGCACGAAGGTCGACGGGCAAACAACGCGAACTCTGTCGATCATTTGGGGCACGACCGCACTGCCAGGCCGAGCAGCACAAGCGGCCCGCTGGTATCGTGAGATTCTCAGCAATCACGGCGTGGCGACCCGCGACGCCGCCGAATAGTTTTTGCCATCTGCGCATTTGACCTTCCAAATGGGAAATCGCTGACAGCGTTGAGCATTAACAGCCCGGTATCTTGCTTGCCGGTCTTCGCCAACGGCACGCTATTCATCACCAACGAGAGCCGGTTATTCGCGATTCGCAACACATCCAAGCCACCAGCCCGCTGAGCCACTTGTCGAAGTCGCCGGCGGCTGTTGAAATGACGTCCACCTGCTGACCCCCGACCCCTGCCCCCCGAAACCCGACCCCTGAACCCATGCTCGTCGGCGTCCCCAAGGAAATCAAACGCGACGAATACCGCGTCGGCATGTTGCCCGTCGGCGTCGAAGAACTCGTCCGCGCCGGCCACCGCGTCTTGTTCGAGGCCGACGCAGGGCTCGGCTCCGGCCTTCTCGACCAGGCTTACGCAGACGCCGGTGCGCAAATCGTCGCGACCGCCGCCGAGGTCTACGCCCAGGCCGACCTCATCGTCAAGGTGAAGGAGCCGCTGGAAGCCGAGTGGCCTTTGCTCCGCGCCGGTCAGGCCGTGTTCACGTACTTCCATTTCGCTGCCGATCGCCGCTTGACCGAAAGCGTGCTCGCCTCTGGCATTACCGCCATCGCTTACGAAACGCTGCGCGACGAGCACGGCCGCTTGCCGCTGCTCACGCCGATGAGCGAAGTCGCCGGGCGGATGAGCATCCAGGAAGGCGCGAAATACCTCGAACGCCCACAGATGGGCCGCGGCATTCTGCTGGGCGGCGTTCCCGGCGTCGCTCCGGCCACGATCGCGATTCTCGGCGGCGGCGTCGTGGGGGCGAACGCGGCCCGCATCGCCGCCGGCTTTCAGGCCAACGTGGCGATCATGGACATCAACATGGATCGGCTACGCTACCTCGACGACATCATGCCGCCCAACGTCGACGTGCTGTTTTCGGACCGCCATTCGATCCGCGAGCAAGTCGCGCGGGCCGATCTCGTCATCGGCGCGGTTTTGGTGCCGGGGGCGAAAGCGCCGCGGCTGCTCGATCGGGCCGACTTGGCGCTGATGAAGCCCGGCAGCGTCATCATCGACGTGGCCATCGATCAAGGCGGCTGCTTCGAGACGAGCAAGCCGACCACGCACAGCGAGCCGACGTACATGGTCGACGACGTGGTGCATTACTGCGTCACGAACATGCCCGGCGCAGTTGGCCGCACCAGTACGTATGCTCTGTGCAACGTCACGCTCCCTTGGGTGCTCCGCATCGCCGCCGCGGGCATCGAAAAAGCCGCCGTCGCGTCGCCGCCCATCGCCCGAGCCATCAACATGCACGCCAGCGCGGTCACGAACCGCGCCGTGGCAGAGACGTTTGACATGAAGTTCGACGACCGATTCGAGAAATGAAGGATCGAATACGAAGTTTTAAGGTTCAAGTTTCAAGGTCTGCACTTTCCGAGAAACCGGCGGCAACTGACGTTTCATAAAAAAGGCTCTT
>JBBDYI010000012.1:0-9368 GCA_040901705.1 Pirellulales bacterium
CCGAAAGCACTGTCGAGCGATTCCTTCGGCGAAAGGATTCGCCTCCTACAGTTCTAGGATAGATACCAAGCGTTTATCAGCCACGATGGTGCATTGGACATGGTACGTTGGATTCCTAAGCGTGGAGCCGGCCCGATCGGCGTGGACATCAGTCCGCGTTCGGTGAAGCTGATGCAATTCAACGATCAGCACACAATCGTGCTGGACGCGGTGCGATGGGACGTACAGACGCTGGCGGAAAAGGCATTCGTCGACAAAATCGCCGCGGCCCACACGGATCGACCGGAAAGTCGCGAATCGGCCGAACACGACGCCAACGACGCTGCCAACCACGACGCCAAACGCGGCAAGCAAATCAATGCGACGAGCACTGTCGAGACGAACACGTCGGCCGACGAAGACAAGCAGATCGTGACGGCGCTCAAACGGGCGCTCGAAGGGCGCCGGTTTCAAGGTTGCGACGCGGTGTTGTGTCTGGACACGCACGACTTGCTACTGGCGAACGTGCGGATCGCCAAACAAGTCGGCGTCGACATGGACCGCCTCGTTCAGCAGGAAGCCGCGGCGCGGATTCCGTTCGCGATTCAGGAAGCGGAAATTCGCTATCTCGACGGAGCCGATGTGCGGCAAGGCGACACGATGCTGCGCGAGGTGACGCTGTTGGCGAGCCACCGACCGGCGATTCAGCGAAAGATCGCCCTGGCCGAGGCGGTCGGCTTGCGTCCGGTGGCGATCGACGTCGCGCCGACCGCCGTGCTGCGTTCCTACGTCAATCAATATCGTCGCGAGGAAGACCGCCGCCGTCGGGCGATGTTCGTTCACATCGGCACGAGCAACACGTTCGTCGTGATCGCGCAGGGAGCAGACGTGCTGCTGGCGCGCGTGCTGGACATCGGCGGCATCCACTTCGACGAAAGCGTCGCCCAACACCTGGACATGGCGATCGAAGACGCCATCTCGCTTCGTCGCTACAACGGCGAGCGGCGAGCGGATCAGCGCGACGAGGAAGTGGCCGAAAGCATCCGAGACGCGTCCCGCCCGGTCGTCGAACGATTCCTAAACGAACTCGGCAAGTGCGTACGCTATCACAGCGTAACGTTCCGCGGACAGCCGCTGTCCGGAATTGTACTCGGCGGGGGCGAAGCAACCGAACATCTCGCCGAATCGATCGCCGCGCGGCTCGACGTGAAGTGTGAGGTTGGCGACCCCTTGCGGACGCTCGAAACGTCACTGCCGCTAATCCACCGCGCGCAGTGGGACGTGGCGGCGGGCCTGGCTCTGCGACCCATAAACTGACCGAGTTGAAATACCCCTGCGACGCCTGGCGCACCGAACGACATGCAACCACTTATCGTTGCTCAACTCGACTTTCTACCTGCCACGTATCGGCAGCAAACCGTGCTGCGCCGCGACCGGCGTTGGCGCGTCGTGCTGCTCGTGGTCGGCGCGGTGTTGCTGTCCGGGGCGTGGACGTATCGAGCATTCGACCACGCAGCGGCGCGGCGAAACTTGGAAATGCTCACGACGGCGCACGAAGCGGCCATACGTACAAAGCAGGCCTGGGAAGACGCCCAGCAAAGATTGGAACGGGCCAACGACATGGCCGCGCTAATTACTTACTTGAAGCATCCTTTCACGACGTCGCAAACGCTGTCGGCCATCGTCGCGCCGATGTCGGAGTCGCTGCGTCTGACGGAAATCAGGATCGTGCGCGAGACGCGGCGCAGTCAGGACGGACAATCGCCGCTGCGGCGCGGCCCGAGCGACCCGCCGGACGTCGCCCAATCGCGTTTGCCGCCGGCCCAGCGAGACCTGACGCGGCTGCGTGAGGAATACGACAACCAACAGGTCGTCGTGCTGATCAGCGGCGACGCGCTAGATGGAGAGGCGCTGCACCAGTACATCCGTCGGCTGTCGTCGAGCGATGTCTTCGTGCGGGCGGAATTGACTTCGCTGCAGCGCGACTCGTCGGCGTCGCATCACGGCGTGGCGCGGTCTCATTTTCAGGCCCGCGCGGTCATGCGTCAGGGCATCGGTCAGCCGGGCGGGCCGGATGTCGCGGCGGCCGAAGCGCGATTGGCGGGTGAGCCGATGGTGCATCCGTCGCTGCACGCTATCGTGGCCGAACTCAAAGCGAGCAAACGATGAAGTACACGTGGATTATCGACGCATTCGATCGCTGGGGCGCGACGGCCGGATTGGTCGCCGCGGCGGTTGCATACTGCGTTCTCGTCGACATTCCGTACAGCACGACGACGGCTCAGCTACGCAAGGAAACGGACGAGCATCGACGGTTCATTGCCGAAGCCGAGCGGCTCGTTTCCCAAACCGAGCGACTCGAAAGGCAAGCAAGTGAGGCCGGCGATTACATTGCCGATTGGCGCCGGGCGACCCCAAAGGCAGCGACCGTCGGCCAATTCTACGGCGAGATTCACCATGCCGTTCGCACCGCGGGCGTCGACGTCACTCGCTTCGAACCCCAGCCAGCCGTGCCGCTTGCGATGATCGAGCAGCAGCCCGTTTCGCTGACGATGGAAGGTCGCCACGCCGACCTGGCCACGGCGCTCGTAAACCTGGAAAAGCTGCCGGCGACAATCTGGGTAAAGGACGTCACGGTGACACCGGTGCGGGAACGTGCGGGGTTTGTGCAATTCGAGTCGAAGATCGTCATCTTTGCCGATAATGCAACGAAGTCCGATTAACTAAACTCGGTTGATTGCCGATAGAGAAACTGCCGGAGATCAGGCATGAACGCCCAGCGACTCGTGCGACAGCTACGACGCGAGGTAAAAGCCAATCCCAAGCGGGCAGCCCTGCTAGCAGGGCTGATCGCCGTGGGGATTTACTTCTGGGCGCCGCTGGTGGCCGGGTGGGTTTCGCCAGGCGAAACGGCGACCGAGAAATCGCCCGTCGCGAAGTCGGCCGGGCAACTGGCGGGCGGCGCCGCGACGAAGGATCAAAAGAGCAAGCCGTCGACTGTAGAGTTCGCAGCCGTCCCGTGGACGAAACTTTGGGCCGCAATTAAAGAGGACCGCCGAAACAAACCGGCGAAAACACTGCCTGCGACGGTCGATCCGTTTCGGCCGTTCCCTGCGCCACCGGAGCCGGCGGACGACGCGGCGAGCCAGAACGTTGCCGAGGGCCAGGCCGATGCCCAAGCAAAAACAGTTGTTGCGCGCAACGTCGCGCCGGCCGATCCAACGCCCAGGAGTTTGGGCATGAAACTGACCGGAACGATCATTGGCGCGAAGCGTCGCGCCGCGGTAATCGACGGAACCGTTGTCGCCGAAGGCGCGCCCGTTTCACCCGGTGGTGCGTCGCCAACCGACGCTGCCGGCTCGGCCGCGACCACAGCGGCGACGGCGAAACCCGCCGGCGGCGCTTCTTCCCAATCGCCACGGATCGTCTTCCGACTGACTCGCGTCGAGGCTCGGTCGGCGACTCTCCAACGCAGCGGGAAGTCGTACAAGCTCGTCATCGAGTCGCCGGATGTTTCCGGAACGGAATTCGTCGTACTCGCCCCGCAAGCACCGAACTGATTGCGCCCGACCCGCCGCACGCGGCAAGCCAAGGATGGCCGATGAGCACAACCGCACGAACGTTGTTGATCCTCATTTGCGTTGCCGCCGGCGTGGGCGCCGCGCTGGCGCTCGCGGCGATCGAGTCCGACGTCGAAACATCATCCATGCGCGGTGGGAAAGCGCCATCGGACGCTGGTTCGGCCGCCTCTGCGGCCGGGGAACCGTTGGCCCATGCGACGCCAAGGGACGGCGCCGCCGCCGAGACGCCACCGCGGCCAGCCGTGACACAGCAGATTCCAGGATTCGCGCCCGACGCCGGCAACTCGGCACGAGCGAAAGAGGAATCGCTCGTCGAGCCGATGGTCGAGATAATCAAAACCTTGCTGTCGCAGTCCGCCAGGCAAGAGCAATCTCGCGCGGGCGTTTCGGCGAACGCCGCGGGACAACCTCCCGGAGCGCCCTCGTCCGACGCCGCGAAGATCGAGGAAATCCAATCGCCGGCGGCGAATTCCGCAGCGACTGCCAGTCGAAGTCCGGCAACGCAGGTCAGCGACGAAGGCGACGGTCGCATCACGCTGAACTGCCGCGGCAGCGATCTCCGCGGCGTGCTGGAACTGTTGAGTCAGCAAGGTGGTCTGAACATCTTGCCGAGCAAAAGCGTTACCGGCGAAGTGACCGCGCTGCTGCCCAACGTCGGGCTGGAAGAGGCCCTCGACGTCATCGTCCGTAGTTCCGGTTTCTTGTGGCGGCGCGACGGCAAGTTCATCCACGTCGGATCGCGCGACGAATTCACCGCGATGGACCAGGCGGGAGACACGTTGGGCACACGCGTCTATCATCCCAATTACGTCACCGCCAAGGAACTCGAACAACTCATCACGCCGCTATTAACGGTGGCGATCGGCAAGGTCAAGGCGACGACCCCCGCCACGCCGGGCATCGGCACCGACGACAATTCGGCGGGCGGCGATGACTATGCCGGCGCGGAAACCGTGATCGTATACGACTACGAAAAAGTGCTGTCGACGATCGACCAACTCGTGTCCGAAATGGATCGCCGTCCAACGCAGGTCGCCATCGAGGCCATGATCCTGAGCGTCAAGCTCGACGACGAGCATCGCTTTGGCGTCGATTTCCAATTCTTGCGAAACAACAAGAACGTGCGGTTGGGGACCGGATCGCCGCTCGGCACGCTCGGCCAGGTTTCGTTCGACGACGGCGGCCTCAAGTTCGGCTACCTCGACACGAATCTGGCCATGTTCCTCGACGCCGTCGAAACCATCGGCGACGCCAGCGTCATCGCCACGCCACGCGTGCTGTGTTTGAACCGACAACGGGCCGAAATCCACATCGGCGCCCAACTTGGTTACGTCGACACAACGCAAACCGAAACGGCGTCGACGCAAAGCGTGAAGTTCCTCGACGTCGGCACGTTTCTGCGGATTCGACCGTTCATTTCGCAAGACGGCACCGTCCGGCTGGAAGTACACCCCGAACTTTCCACGGGCGCGGTTCGCGTCGAACAGGGTTTGACCTTGCCCGACAAGGACGTGACCAAGGTGACGTCGAACGTCATGGTTCGCGACGGATCGACGGTCGTCATCGGCGGACTGATCCGCGACGAATTGACGAACTCAGCGACGCAAGTGCCGCTGTTGGGCAGTTTGCCGTGGATCGGACCGGCGTTTCGACGCTCGACGCAGTCCACCGAGCGGCGCGAAATCATCGTGCTGATCACGCCGCATATCGTGTACGAGCCGGAGATCGGCATCCAGGGCGACAAAGCCGCCCGCGAATTTCACCACCGGCACATGGCGTACGCCGACAAGCTCAGCCCGATCGGCAAACGGCACCTCGGCCGCCGGTACTTTCACAAAGCGCAAGAGGCGTGGCATCAGGGCGACCAGGAGCGAGCGTTGTGGCTGATCAATTTGTCGATTCACTTCGATCCACTTAGCCGCGCGGCGCTCGATCTGCGATCCGACATCACGTCGAACAACGCCCACGGCGACCATACGGACGTCCATCCGCCACGGGTCGCGCCGAACCTTCACCCGCTCGACGGCGAACTGCTTGCGCCGTGGTTGGTCGACGAGCTTGGTCGCCCGGCGTTTCCGCTACGTCATCCGGTCGATTCCGGCACGGTCGGGACATCGCGTCCACTCGTACCGCCGCAGGCTGCGCCATGAAACACATCGCCACGACGATTGCCGCATTTGCGTCGACGCTATGCCGATCGGCATCCGTCGCGGGGCTGGCGTTGGTTGTCGTGGCAACGTCCTCGGCCGGCTGTGCGAGTGTCACAAAGCGCGCCGGCACCGACGAAGACGTGCATGTGCTCCGGGCCGAGCAGCGGGAGAAGGCGGTCGCCGAGTTCGAATCAAAGCGCGACGCCGCGCAGCTTCAGGCGGCGCTGGAACGGCTGCGGTGTGGTGCAACGGACGACGCCCGCGCCATGCTCGAAGCGATCGTTGCACGCAACGCCGACTTCTTGCCCGCGCGACTGTTGCTGGCGGAAATACTGTTGGAATCGAATCAACCGGCACTGGCGTTGGAACAAGCGCGACTGGTCGTCGAGCGGGCCCCTCGGGAAGCGTCGGCTCGCCACATCGAGGGCTTGATTCTCGAGGCGCTTGGCCGCCCGGACGAGGCCCTAGCGAGCTTCCAGCAGGCCGCCGACCTGGAGCCGGACAACGAAGTCTACCAGCTCAGCTATCGAACGGCGGCGGACCAGATCGTCAGAAACGACGCATTCGTCGAAATGCCGTCGCCCGGAGACGTCGACGCGACGTTGGCGGCGGCCGCATCGGCCCTACAACGCAATGCGCCGGAAGAATCGATCCGATTGCTATCGGCGGCGCTGGAATACGCTCCCAGCGACGCGCGGCTGTGGCGAGCGCTGGGAGCATCCCACTACCGACGGGGAGACTACGGGCAGGCGCAAGTTGTTTTGGCAAAAGCAGTTTCTTTGGACACAACCGATCCTCTGTCCTATTTTTTGTTAGGCGCTACGTTGCGTCAACAAGGGCAGACTTCGGAAGCCGAGCGGCACCTGGCCGTGGCGGCCGAGATCGATCCCCGGTACGCAACGTGGCGGTAGATTCCGCGCAGCCACCTTGCGTACTCGTCGGTCGACTCGATGCTCCGCTCCAAGCTTTCCTTCGCGCTTCCGTTGGTCGCATGCGTTGCGTGGTCGGCGCTTGCGCTGGCCTGGTTTGCCGAATCGGCGATCGTCGGCGCAATGACGTCGTCGTTTCGCGCGGCCTTGCTCGGCGGAAGCACGACGATCGCGATCGCCGTGGCCGCGATCGCGTGGCGAAATCAGCAGGCGGCGCGGCGATCGATTCAGCGTCAACTCGAAGTCCTCTGTCAAGTTGGTCCGCGCACCCTGGCCGACAATGCCTCGGGAGCCGTTCCCACGCTCGACGCAAGCGATGCGTGGCGGGAAGTCTTCAATCACGTTCATCAAACTCTAATGAGCTGCGCCGCCAAGTCGCAAGAGGCGGAGCTGGCCCGCGCCACGGCCGAAATGCGCGCTCAGAGGAGTTGTCAACGGGTCGACTACCTCGAACACATACTTTCGGAAATGCCGCAGCCGATCGTGGCCGTCAACGAGTTCGACGACGTATTGATCAGCAACGCGAACGCGTCGCAGCTATTCGGCATCACGGGCGACCCCGCCGAGCATCGCCCGCTCGACAACTTCGTTCGCTGCGACAAGCTGATCGAGTTGCTGCGCGAGACGCGCCGCCGCAAGACTCCGGGGTCGCGCTCGTGCGAGTTGGAACTACGCGGCGCGGATGGACAAACGCATTGGTACGCGGCGACGGCGCGGGGCTTCGCGCTCAGCGGGTCCGAATCGTCGCCTCTCGGCGCGGTCGCCGTATTGCGCGAGATCGATAGCCTAAAGGAACTTCAGCGGCGCAACGCGGAATTCGTGTCCTCGGTCAGCCACGAAATCAAGACGCCGTTGGCTAGCATCAAGGCCTACGTCGAATTGCTCGCGGACGACGAAGCCGACGACGACACCGCGCGCGAGGAATACCTGCAAGTGATCAATGGCCAGGCGGATCGTTTGCAGCGGTTGGTGGACAATCTGTTGAACTTGGCGCGGATCGAGGCCGGCGTGGTGGACGTTCACAAGCAGCCGCTTTCGCTCAACGATCTACTGGAAGAAGCTGTCAACGTCGTCTCGCACGCCGCGGAAGGCCGTCGCATCTCGTTGGTCTCGGACTTGAGCGAGTTGTACCTCGGCGTGGTCGCCGATCGCGACATGATTCTTCAAACGGCGATCAACCTCCTGTCGAACGCCGTGAAGTACACGCCCGAAGGAGGCACCGTGACACTGCGCAGCCGCTTGCACGGCCACCAGGTGCAATTCGACGTGTCCGACACGGGCGTCGGCTTGTCGGCCGAGGACTGTCATCGCATTTTCGAAAAGTTCTACCGCGTCAAAAAAGACCAGAAGATGGCGTCCGGCACGGGGTTGGGCCTGGCGCTGGCCAAACACATCGTCGAGGACGTACATGGCGGCACGCTCGTCGTCGAGAGTAAGCCCGGCGTGGGAAGCACCTTCAGCATTACCTTGATGCGTTCGATTCACGCCCCGATATCGGGTTCCGAGGACGCTCGCGACATCGAACTTGTAAAGACAACCGACTAACCAGCGCTCAGCATGAAAAACAACAAAACCCACAATTCGACCGCGGATCGTGCCACCGACACATCCTCCGGCGCGACGAGCGCGGCGGTCAAGTCCGTGCTGCTGTGCGACGACGACGTTCACATTCTTCGCGCCGCGGAGATCAAGTTTTCGCGTGCAGGATTCGAAGTCCGGGCAGCAACCGACGGACTCGATGCATGGCGCGAGATCGAACGACGTTGTCCTGATCTCGTCATCACCGACTGTCAGATGCCTCGCATGAGCGGTATCGAATTGGTCGACCGCATTCGTGTAACGCCAGCCGTGCAGCACCTGCCGGTCATCATGTTGACGGCGAAAGGGTTCGAGTTATCGCACGAAACGCTGCTCGAACAATCGGGCGTCGCGGCGGTCGTCTGCAAGCCGTTCAGCCCGCGGGAACTGTTGCGGATGGCGGAAGAAGTCCTATCGACGGGGGCGTGTCGGGCGACGCAGCATACGGCGATTATCTGACATCCAGCGAAACGACGACAATCCAAACGTATCCGCTCGGTCACGCCTGGCGGCGAGAAATCCATGAGTCTTCCTACCGAGATTTTTGGCGACGTTGTGGTGGTTCACGCGCCGGATGAACTTTCGGGCGATCACGCGGAATCGTTGGGCGGGTATCTGAGCAGTCTGGAGCGCAATCAAGTGGTGTTCGATCTGGACGGCGCGGAACTGATCTCCAGCGAGGGTTTGGAGGGAATCCTGGACGCCCAAGACCGGCTCCGCGAGTTGGGGGGCGACGTAAAGATCGCCGTGGCGAACCGTTACAACCGCAAGATTCTGGAAATGACTCGCCTCGACCAACAGTTGGAAGTGTACGGCAGCGTGATCGACGCCGTGAAGAGTTTTTGCTAACGCAAGCCGGCCCGACGCGAATCGTCGAGCCACAGAAAACGAAAACACAGAGCAGCCGATGGCCGCAGCCAACGGATCATCCGCAGATGGCGCAGATGTTCGCAGATGAAACGAAATCGTCGCCCATCTGTGGCCATCTGCGCCATCTGTGGATAATCCTCTTCGTGATCGCGGCCGCGAAGTCTCGCTTTTCTTATACGGGAATTCTTCTCCGTTCGTAAAGATTCGAAGCATTAGCAGTTCAGAGAGAGAGAGAGAGAGAGAGAGAGCAACGAGCAGGTAGGGTGGGTCGAGCGGAGCGA
>JBBDYI010000013.1:0-9301 GCA_040901705.1 Pirellulales bacterium
GGGCCGCGGATGGCTGGGATCGAGCGGCGGGATGAAACCGGGCGGCGAGTCGTGGCCGGCGGCGATCAACGTCGGACCGAATCCGACGTTCGACGAACACGCCGTGAAGATCGAGGCACATTTGATCGGCTGCGAACGACCGCTATACGGCGATGTGCTGGAAGTCGACTTCGCCAAACGGCTAAGGGACACGCGGCCGTTTGCCAGTGTCGAAGAATTGAAAGCGCAGCTTCGTAACGATATTGAAGCCGTCGAGCGAAGTGTCCAAGCCAGCAGGTAATCGCAGTTTCCCGCCGACTCTCATCTACGATTAAGAGGCTATCCACAAAGAATGTCCCGTTCGTGGCGCTGTAGGGAGGCGAATCCTTTCGCCGAAGGAGCCGCCAAGCAAGTGCCTCGGCGAAAGGATTCGCCTCCTACAGCAAAGTTTCCCGGCGATTCTTTGTAGATAGACTCTAAGAGACGAACTGACGCCGGCGGCCCTGGCGAAGTGACCGCTGCGTCGTCGCATGTGGGCCTAATATTGCCTGCAAAGCGGACGACTTCCTGCTAAAATGTGATTCCGAGTCGCGGCGACGAAACGCCGCCGTCCACCGCTTGTTGCCCGCATCCTTAACCATTAGCCCCCGTGTCTCATGCCCATTGATTGGCCACGCTTCAACGAAATCGTCGCCGGTGCGAACCGCTTTGTGCTAACCAGCCACGTGCGGCCGGATTGCGATGCGCTGGGTAGCGAGTTGGCGATGGCCGGCGTGCTCGAAGCGCTGGGCAAGCACGTGCGGATCGTCAACGGCCAGGAGACGCCGCCCAACCTGGCGTTCATCGACCCGCGGGGCAGGATCAAGGCGCTCGGCGCGGACATCTCCGCCGAGGAATTGGCCCGCGATCTGACCGCGGCCGACGTGGTGATGGTGCTCGACACGTCGGCGTGGCAGCAGCTTGGCCCGATGGCCGACGTGCTGCGGTCGACCGCGGCCAAGAAGATCGTCGTCGATCATCACGTCAGTGGCGACGACTTGGGCGCGGAACTGTTCAAGGACACGTCGGCCGAAGCGACGGGGCATCTCGTCGTACAGGCCGCGGACGCGCTGGGCGTGCCGCTGACGGCCGATATCGCGCGAGCGGCGTTCGCGGCGATCGCGACCGACACGGGCTGGTTCCGCTTCAACTCAACAACGGCGGCAACGATGAGCGTCGCGGCGCGGTTGATCGAGGCCGGTGCGAATCCGCAAGCGATCTACACCGACTTGTACGAGCAGGACACGCTGGAGCGCGTGCAACTGCGCGGGCGAATCCTTGCCCGCGTAAAAACGGAACTCGATGGGCGGCTGGTGCACACGGCGGCGCTGGCGGAAGATTTCGCGGCGACCGGTGCATTACCGACCGATACCGAAGACGTGATCAACCTGACGCTGGGCATCGCCGGCACCGAAGTGGCCGTGATCTTCGTGGCAGTCGACGGCGGCAAGGGCGGCGACGCATTCAAACTGAGTTTTCGCAGTCGCTCGCATGTGGATTGCAGCAAGCTTGCTGAGAAATTTGGCGGCGGCGGACACAAAGCCGCGGCCGGTGCCTCGATCGACGGGCCAATCGAGCAGGCGCAGCAACTCGTGCTTGACGCTGTGCGCGCAGCCATGCGATAATTGCGCCCGCCTACCAACGACCGGTTCGGCGGCGGCATGTTCGCGGCGCGAATGAGAGCACCCGTGCATGTGGTCCGGCGAACTGCCCACCAAACAAGCGTGACGTCCGCGGCATGGCGCTTCAGGGAGGAGTGCGCTTGCTAGAGCGACCGATCGCGTCATCCATCGTTCTGCGTCCATCGATCTGCGTTGCACGCGCGAATTACGCGTCGCCCCATGCCTCGGCTTTGTCGGGAGACTTGTGTCATGTCGAAGCCCAATTCATCCGGTCCGCCGTCGAAACCGGACGCTACGAAGCCTTCATCCAATTCGGGCCAAGACCGCCGCGGTTTCGTGGCGATTGCGGCCGGAGCGATCGGCGCGATCGTTGCGGCGGTGCCTCTGCTGGCCGGCCTGCGGATGTTCGTCGATCCGCTCACTCGCACGCCGAAGAAGAAAGGCAAGGACGACGCGGCGGCCGATGACGGAAAAATCCGCGTCGCCACGCTCGCAGCGATGCCCGAAATCGGCAAAGTGTATCGTTTTCCTGTAATCACGACGCGCGAGGACAAGTGGAGCAAGTACGAACCGGGCCCGGTCGGCGCGGTGTTCCTGCGTCGCGTGAGCGCGGACCCCAACGTGGATCCAGTCGCGTTTACGAGCGTTTGCCCGCACTTGGGCTGTTCGGTCGACATCAAAGGCGAGCAGTTCAAATGCCCTTGCCACAACAGCACGTGGACGATCGAGGGAGAGCGGATCAATCCGGAGAGTTGCCCCAGTCCGCGCGGCCTGGACACGTTGAAAGTCGAGGTCAAAGGGAACGACGTGTTCGTGGCGTACAAGCGGTTCCGCGGCGGCATCGAAGACAAGGTGGAAGAGTAGCAGAGGCTGTAGGCGTTAGACTGTAGGTCGGAAGGGACGAATTGTGTATGGAAAATGGCGAATCGTGAATGGCGAATTAGCCTCGGCAACGCCCAGCCGCGGACCTTCATTCGCCATTCACAACTCACCATTTCCCATTCGACGTTTGCGTTTCTCGACGCTCCGCGTTGCAAAGCTCGATGAGAGAATTAGCCGCATGAACAAACTTCTCGCCTGGCTCGACGATCGCACCGGCATTCGCGCTCTGATGCACGAAGCGCTTTACGAGCGGATACCCGGCGGGGCGCGGTGGCGTTACGTATGGGGCAGCACGCTCGTGTTCTGCTTCTTCACGCAAGTCGTGACCGGCATCTTCTTGTGGATGGCGTATAGCCCCAGCGCACAGACGGCGTGGGAAAGCGTCTATTACATCCAGTTCGAGATGAACGGCGGCTCTCTGCTGCGGGGGATTCATCATTACACGGCGCAGATGATGGTCGTGCTGCTGGCGCTGCACTTGATGCAGGTGGTGATCGACGGGGCGTATCGCGCGCCGCGGGAGATCAACTTCTGGCTCGGCCTGATCTTGTTGCACATCGTGCTCGGACTGGCGCTGACCGGTTATTTGCTGCCGTGGGATCAGAAGGGCTTTTGGGCCACGCAGGTGGCGACCAAGATCGCCGGCATCGTGCCGCTGGTCGGGCCGTGGATGCAGCAGGCGATCGTCGGCGGCAAGGAATATGGGCACCACACGCTCACCCGGTTTTTCGCGCTGCACGCCGGCGTGCTGCCGGGGCTGCTGGTGGCGTTTTTAGCACTGCATTTGGCGATGTTTCGCAAGCACGGCATCACGGCCAAACAGCCGCTCAAGCGGCCCGACACGACGTTTTGGCCGGAACAGGTGCTCAAGGACGCCGTGGCCTGTTTGGTGGTGCTGGTGACGGTCGTCGCGTTGTCGATCTACGCGCGGGCGGAATTGGGCGCGCCGGCCGATCCCGCGAATAGCTACGACGCGGCGCGGCCGGAATGGTATTTCTTGTTCCTGTTCCAGTTCTTGAAACTGTTTCACGGCGAGACGGGCGAACTGATCGGCGCGATCGTGGTGCCGACGGCGGTGATGCTGCTGTTGTTCCTGATGCCGCTGATTGGTCGCGGCAAATTGGGACATTGGGCGAACGTGCTGCTGGTTTTTGCGATTCTCGGCGGTGCGGGCGTGCTGACGGGGCTGGCCCTGTACGAAGATCACCAGGCGGCGTGGATCACCGACGAAGCGGCGGGCGAAAAGTTCGCCGCCGCGCGGAAAATGCTCGACGCGATCGACGCCGATCTGCGCAAGAACGGCGCCAAGAGCATCTATCACGGCAAGAAGGAACAGGACCGCGTCGAACTGTACGCGGAGAAGACGGAAGGAAACTCGCTGGGGCTGTTGGAGGAGTTGCACAAGTATCAGGCGTACTTGAAGTCGAAGGCACATATCGCGGCCAACAAAGCGGCGGAAGAGAACGCCGAGCGGGCGCACGAACTGGCCGCCACGGGCATTCCACCGCAGGGAGCGCTCAAGCTGGTTCACGACGACGCGAAGCTGCAAGGCCCGCGGCTGTTCGCCAAGCACTGCGCAAGTTGCCACGATTACACCGACGCCGACGGCAACGGGATTCACGAGCCGCGGCCGCTCGTGTACGGGCCAGACGCGGAGAATCCGCAGCAGCAAAAGCTCGAACCCAACGGCGCGCCGAATCTGTACGGTTTTGCCAGCCGCGAGTGGCTCGCCGGGTTGCTCGATCCGAAGACGATCACCGCCGCGCACGTGGACGAGAACGCGTGGCTGCTGACCGATGCGCCGTACTTCGGCAACACCGGCCATCGCGAGGGCGACATGGCCGGCTTCGTGAGCGATAGTCTCGGCGACAAATTGGACACGGACGCAAAAGCAACGCTCACCAAGGTAATCGCCGCGCTGTCGGCCGAAGCGGCGTTGCCTGAAAAACGGGAACTCGACGCCGCGGCGGCGAAAGACGGCACTCTGGAAGCCGGCCGCAAGGCAATCGCGGAGTTTTCGTGGGAGAGCGGATCGTGCGTCGATTGCCACAAATTCCACGACAACGGCGACCTCGGGTCGGCGCCGGATTTGACGGGCTACGGCTCGCGGCAATGGTTGCTCGACTTCGTCAGCAATCCGGCCCACAAACGGTTTTACGAAGGCAAGAGCAACGACCGGATGCCAGCGTTTGCCGCCGACGCGGCGAAACCGGCGAACAATCTGCTCAGCCGCCACGAACTGGAATTGATCGTCGACTGGCTACGCAGCGATTGGTATCGGCCGGAGGAAGCCGACGAAGAATGAGGAACGCCGTCGACTGCCGGCAGGCTGCCGTAAATCCTATCTCCTATCTCCTGTCTCCCAAGTATTCAGGAGACAGGAGACCGAGTCCTCGTAAAATGCCCCTTACTCGATCGGCAGCGTGTATCCGAGTGCGCCGATGATCTGGCCCTTGGCCTTGAAGTCCTTGTAGTGCTCGTGGCACATGATGCACTTGTCGAGGACGACTGGGATCGGCGTGGCGGCGCGGAGATAGGGCTTGCCGTCACGCTCGATGACCTGCTCGACGAACGTTTCGCCGTTCTTGAGTTTGGCGACCGCCGATTTTTCGAATTCGTCGCTCGGCGCGTTCTTGTCCTCGATCGGTTGGCCCGTCGCGTCGAGCAGACGGACTTCGTGCCAGCCCTTCTTTTTCATCGCGTCGAACAACGCGACGGCGGCCGAACCGGCGGCCAGGTCGTCTTCGTCGTTGACGTAATGCGTCGTGATAAGCACAACGGCCGTCTTGTACAGGTCGTCCAGCATCTTGACTTGCTTGCGCGTGCGGGCGATGGCTTCACTCGACGGTTCGGCGGCCGCGACCGCTTTGTCGTCGGCGACGGCGCGGACGCTGTTGGTCGCCCAAGGTGCGGCGACCAGCGCCGCGGCGGCGATGGCCGCTGTACCAATTGCCAATACTCGTTTACGCATACGTTTCTCCTTGCCCCTTCGCTAGCGGGTTTTGCTCGGTGAATTTATAAGCACGTTGGTCCCGCAACCGAGCGGCGCGGGCCGTGCTCCGGCGTGATTCGTTGTGTTCGGTACGCTCGCGGTTGGTTCAGGTCCGCGCGAATTTATTCGCGGGCGCTCCCAAGTCGACAAGTTGTTGGCCGGGGTTGACGACGTCGCTCAAGCAAACGCCGCGGAGGTAGTCGGTTTGAATGCGTTCGGCCTCGGCGAGGACGTGACGCAGCTTGCAGGCGGGCTGGATGACGCACACGTTTTCGACGGCCACGCAATCGAGCAGGTGCATGTTGCCTTCGAGAGCGAGAATTACCTCGCCGACGGTGATCGACTCGGCCGACCGAGCCAGTTCGATGCCACCGCCGACGCCGCGGATGCTGCGGACGTAGCCGAGCCGAACGAGTTGCTGGACGACCTTCGCGACGTGGTCCTTGGAGATCGCAAAGAACGCGGCAACATCGGCGATGTGTGCTCGGTCGGCGCGGCCGGCCAGGAAGATCAGCGTTCGCAGGGCGTAATCGGTTTGGAGGGCGAGTCGCATGGCGAAAGAAGCAAAATAGATTCCGCTTTAACTCGTTTCATAAAGGTAGCTCATGCGGACCGACGTGTCCAGAATTTGCTTTGCCGACATTCGGATCGGCGTCGCGGCCGCCCGGACCACCATGCCGGGGAAGCAAGTTTCCGCCGTTGCCGTGGAAAAATGCTAGCCTTTGTCAACGTGCGATCGGGGCGTACCCGTACCGCGGTTTCCCGTCGTGCGGCATCCCGTCATCGCCGGAACAAATTGCATTGTCCGAATTACCCGCTAAGCGGGCGGCGAGTTTTCTTATGTCTGCGACGACATCCGTGACCGACGCGCCCGCGGAATTGGGAACCGGGTTCGAACTGAGAGCGGCTGCGGATGTCGCGACCGCGGAGCAGGCCTACCGGGTCGAGCATGTTGCGTCGCTCGCGGAGTTCGACGCCCATGAGAGCGCATGGCGCGGCCTCGATTCGCTGTGCGGCGGACCGATCGAACAGTTCGCGTGGGTGCGGAGTTGTGCGGCGACGATGGCCGCAGGCGAGCAACTGAGCGCCACGACCGTGTGGCGCGGCGAGCGGCTCGTGGCGGCGGCGCCGCTGGTCGTCGCCCGTCGCTGCGGCGTGCGGCGTGGTGCGCTCGTCGGCGTCGAGCGTCACTACGAGCCGATGGATTTGTTATCTGAAGACGCCGCGGCGCTGCAAGTGCTGGCGGACAGTCTGGCCAAACACGGCGAGCCGTTTGCGCTCGGCCGCGTCCGCAGCGATTCGCCGACGGTCGAAGCGATCAAGAACGCCGCCGCCGGACGGGCACTTGTGAAATGTCGGCCGCAGATCGGCTATCCGTATATCGATCTCGACGCGACTTGGGCCGAACCGGAGCAGAATCTCAACGCGAAGCGCCGTAGCGACCTCCGCCGCGCCCACCGCCGGGCCGAAGAAACCGGCGAGGTGACGACGGAGATCATCGCGCCGAATTGCCGAAACGTCGACGCCCTGCTCGACGAGGCGTTCGCCGTCGAGATGAACTCCTGGAAGGGCAAGGACGGCACGGCGATGGCCTGCGACGCCGCCGAAGCGGCGTTTTGCCGAGCCTACGCGCGGGCGGCGTGTCGCCACGGCGTGCTGCGGCTCTGCTTCTTGCGGATCGACGGCGTGGCGGCGGCGATGCACGTGGCGATGGTCCACGGCGGCGGATTTTGGCTGCTCAAGATCGGCTACGACGAAAACTTCGCACGCTGCTCGCCAGGCATGTTGCTGATTCGTGAGTCGATCGCGCAGGCCGCCCGCGAGGGACTCACGACGTACGAGTTTCTCGGCAAGTCGGAATCGTGGATTGATATGTGGAGCCGCCAGCAGCGTGCGTGTGTGGCGGTGCGAGTCTATCCTTACAACTTGCGCGGCATGGCGGCGCTGGCCGGCGACGGCCTGCGGCACTGCGGAGCACGGCTGGCCCGCAAACTGGCCAGCATCAAACCTTCGGCGATCGTTTCGCTGCCGCGACGCGCCGCGAAGGCGCTCGCGATGCCGGTCATGAAGCGAGTGGCTCGCAAGTACATCGCCGGCGACACGCTCGGCGACGCCCTGCGGGTTCAGAAGGCGCTCGCCGCAGCGCAGACGCTCGCTACGATCGGCTTTTGGGATACGGCGAGCGAAGACCAACGGGCCGTCGCCAATCAATACCTCGCCGGCATCGACGCGCTGTCGAGCAACGCTCTGGGTGGCTATCTTTCGATCAAGCTGCCGGCGCTGCGATACTCGGCGGACCTGATGGACGAAGTCGCCTCGCTGGCGCACGAGGCAAATTGCCGGCTGCACTTCGACGGCATGGAACCGGAATCGGCCGATCGCACGCAAAAGACGATCGACGGGTTGCTCAAAAAGCATGCCGGCATCGCCATCAGCACGACACTGCCCGGGCGGTGGCTGCGCAGCGTCGCCGATGCCGATTGGGGCGTCGAGCGACAACTTCCGGTGCGGGTGGTCAAAGGCGAGTGGCCCGATCCGGACGCGCCGAACCGCGATCTTCGCGCGGGCTACCTAGAGGTCGTCGATCGGCTCGCGGGCCGCGCTCGCCACGTTTCGGTCGCCAGCCACGATCCAACGCTCGTCGAACAGGCGATCGGCCGGCTGAAGCAAGCCGGCACGCCGTGCGACATCGAACTGCTGTACGGGCTGCCGATGCGCGGGGTGCGCAAAGTCGCCGAGAAATTGGGAGTCGGCGTCCGCGTATACGTGCCTTACGGAGAAGCGTACATGCCATACGCGCTGGGGCAGATTCGCCGCAAGCCGCGGATTCTCTCCTGGCTCGCGAAAGACTTGCTCGTGTCGGCACTGCGAGCCTAGCGGTTCATCCACCGACCATCGGCGTCGTGCGGCTCAATTGCCATACGAGACCCCGATGCTATAGCCTGGGCCCGGACCGTGCCGATGGGGTCGGTGATGGTACTGCGGTCCCCAGCACGGCCAGGGGTCGTAGTAGCGTTCGACGATCACCGGCGGCGGCGAGACCGGGCGGATTTCTTGAACGACGCGCGGCGCGGGTTGTTCCTGCATCGCCCGAATTACGCGGTCGCTGACGTGCGATTGCGTGAGGCGAATCAAGTCGTCCGTCGCCGGCGGCCGCGTCATGCCGTGAGCGCGGACGTGTTGGGCGATCACGTCTTCGTGAACGCCACGCTGAGTCATTTCGATCACGTCTTCGATCGACACGGAGCCGGCCACGACGGGCCGACCCAGGCGGGCTTCGATTTCTGCCCGATTGCGGGCCTCGGCTTCGTCGATTTCGTCGCCGATCACGCCGCCGGTCACGGCCCCGGCCAGCGCACCGATTGCCGCGCCCGTGCCGGCATGTCCGACCTGGTTGCCGGCGATAGCGCCGAGTCCGGCCCCGCCCAAACCGCCGAGCAGCGCGCCGTTTTGCCCGCGCGAATTGCTCGCGCATCCGCACAGCAGCGGCAACAGGATCAGCAAACTCAACGCGGCGGTGCAAGTGGATCGACGCAGACCAACGCCGCGCTGGCCAAGGTTTTTCAACGACTGAATCATCGGCGACCTCGCACGGGTGCGGGAATCCGTTGCGGAGTAATTCTCGGCAGGAACGCCGCCGGCATGCGCGCAGCACGCCACGGCATCGTTGGCAGGGGGCGGGATCATCCTCGGATTCCCCGCCGGCGTCAAGGCGTGTTTTCGCCGCTAACTGCCTGTTGAAAAAGGGGACTGACCGAATGGCACTTCCTGAGTCGTAAGTTCATGC
>JBBDYI010000014.1:0-1413 GCA_040901705.1 Pirellulales bacterium
CATGATCGCCGGCTGCCGAACCCGATAGTGCTGGGGCACGAGCTTCACGCGCGCTTCGCCATGGCAGACGCCCTGTGGGAATTCTGGATCGACGTCGGCGGCACTTTCACCGACACGCTGGCTCGCGCGCCGGACGGTCGCACGCGGCGGCTGAAGCTGCTTTCGAGCGGCGTCACCAAAGGCCGCGTCACAGCGGGATCCACGCACGACGCGATTGTTGATGCCTCGCGCCGCGACGATCCGCCGAACTTCTGGGCTGGGTGGCAGGCCGCACTGGTCGACGAGGATGGAACGACAGTCGACACCAGCGAGGTCGTCGCCTTCGATCGCATCGAAGGCCGCTTGCGTCTTCGCGGACTGACAAACTCCCCTTCCCCAGGCGTAAGCTACGAGCTCCGCTCCCCACTCGAAGCCCCCGTCGTCGCCATCCGTTACCTCCTGGGCCTGTCGCTCGACGAGCCCGTGCCGCCCATCGTGCTCCGACTTGGCACGACGCGCGGCACCAACGCGCTGATTACCCGCGGCGGCGCCCGCACGGCGCTCGCAACCACGCGCGGCTTCGGCGATGTGCTCGAGATCGGCTACCAGTCCCGGCTGCGACTGTTCGAGCTCACAGTTCGCAAGTTGCCGCCGCTCACGTCGGCCGTAATCGAAATTGATGAACGCGTGACGCACGCCGGCAAAGTGCTCATCGCTCCACGCGAGGCCGATGTACGGCAACAACTGGAGTCTCTCCGCGACGCCGGCGTCGAATCGCTCGCCATCTGTCTCTTGCACGCCGATCGCCACCCGGCCCACGAACAACTCGTCGCTCGGCTCGCCCGCGACGTCGGTTTTGCCGAGATCAGCGCGTCGCACGAGACGGCGCCGCTGCCGAAGATGGTGGCCCGGGCCGATACGACGGTCGTCGACGCGTATTTGAATCCCGTGCTCCGCGACTACGTCTCACGGCTTTCAACATCGCTCCCCGGTAGTCAAGTCCGTCTGCTCACCTCCGCCGGCGGTCTGGTCGCCGCGAACGAATTTCGCGGCAAGGACAGCATTCTCTCCGGACCCGCCGGGGGCGTGATCGGGTTCTCGCGCGCTGCGCATGCCGCCGGTTTCGACGCGGCGATCGGCTTCGACATGGGCGGCACCAGCACCGACGTCGCTCGCTTCGATGATAATCTGGGCGGCCGCTTCGAACTCGAGTACGAAACGCAAAAAGCCGGCGTGCGACTCGTCGCACCGACGATGGCGATCGAGACGGTCGCGGCCGGCGGCGGCTCGATCTGCCGCTTCGACGGCGTGAAGCTCGTCGTCGGGCCGGAGAGCGCGGGGGCCGATCCGGGGCCGGCGTGTTACGGTCGCGGCGGGCCGCTGACGGTGACGGATTGCAATTTGTATCTGGGTCGGATCGTGGCGGAGCGATTT
>JBBDYI010000015.1:0-1594 GCA_040901705.1 Pirellulales bacterium
CGGCGGACGCGACACACCGGCGGTTGCGCTCGCCGCCGCCCTGGCAGCCGACGCCTGCGAGATCTACCCCGACGTCGATGGCGTATACACGACCGATCCCCGCGAGCTTCCCGAAGCGCGGCCGGTCAAGCGGATCAGCTACGACGAAATGCTGGAACTGGCCAGCCTGGGCGCGGGCGTGATGCACAACCGCTCGATCGAATTCGCCAAGAAATTCTCGGTCCCAATCCACGTTCGCAGCAGCTTTACCGACCAGAGCGGCACGATGATTGTCGCCGAGCCGGAAACGAGCGATCGCGCGGTGTGCGGCGCGGCCATGACCAAGAGCGAGGCGCAAGTCACCGTCCAAGGCTTGCCAGACCGACCGGGCGCGAGTCTCGCGGTGTTTTCGGCCATCGCCGAGCATCGCATCACGGTGGATATGATCGTGCAAAACGTCGGCGAGCAGGGCAAGGCCGACGTTTCGTTCACCGTTCCCCGCGACGAGCTTGCCGTGACGCTCGAATCGGTCGGCAAAGCGGCCGGCGATCTTGGCGCCACGGGTGTTTCTCACGACGACAACGTCGCCAAGGTGTCGGTCGTCGGACTCGGCATGGCCAAACGAACGGGCGTCGCCGACCAGATGTTTCGCGCCCTGAGCGAAGCGGGCGTGAACATCGAGATGATTTCCACCAGCGAGATCAAGATTTCCGTCCTCGTCGGTCGCGACGATGCGCAAAAGGCCCTGCGGGCGGTGCATCACGAGTTCCGGCTCGACCAGCCCCCGTCCCAATTGAACGCTGCCGACTCGGCGATCGGCGTCGACGAGCCGGATGCCGTCGAGATCGTGCGCCGCCTGCAATCGATGGAGGAACTGACGATCGACGACGTATCGCTCGACGATAGTCAGGCCCGCGTCACGATCGCCGGCGTTCCCGACGTGCCGGGCGTAGCCGCCGACGTGTTCGAGCAGATCGCGGCGTCTAAGATTTTCGTCGACATGATCGTGCAAAGCTTCGGCCGCGAAGGCCAGGCGACGCTGAGCTTTACGGTGCCGCAAAAAAGCCTGGCCGAAGCGACGACGATCGCCGACCAACTCGCCCGCAGGTACGAATGCCGGTCGGTAACGAGCAGTCCGCGGGTGGCCAAGCTTTCGGTTTCCGGCATTGGGCTGCGCAGTCACACGGAAGTTGCGATTCGGATGTTCGAAACGCTCGCCGAAGCGGGGATCAACGTCGAGATGATCAACACCAGCGAAGTCCGCGTCAACGTCGTCGTCGAGGGCCAACACGGCGCGGCGGGACTTGCGTCGCTGCAAAAGGCCTTCGCCCAATTTCGCCGCTAACGGCGCGCCGCTCTCCCGCGGCGATTCGCCCGCGGCGAGCCGAATGCATCGACGTCGAACGCATGGAGGTCGAACGACATCAATTCGTCGACGATGCTCGCCCGTGCGGCTCGCGACGCCATTAGGGAGTGATTGCCTGGTGGCGGTTCCACGTTCTCGGCGAAATCTTGCCGGACCCTTTTGCCGCTCGCGCGAATCGACGGAGTCGTTGCCGCGGTGCTGCGAGCGACCACGGCGGCCGGACTCGACGGCGCGGCCGCCGCCCCCCCC
>JBBDYI010000015.1:1604-53023 GCA_040901705.1 Pirellulales bacterium
TCGAGGCGCCGGCCCGGCGCCGGAACTCATGTTCGCCTGCAACTCGGCAAGATCGTACAGGTCGACGCTATCGTCTCCGTTCGTGTTGCCGCGGGCCCAGGCCGGGCCACCGGACCAGCCGAAGTTGCTGGCCAGAATCGCCGCGTCGGCGGCGTCGACGACCAGGTCGAGATTCGCGTCGCCGTAGTGTGTGCCGAGTATCGTTTCGACGAGGTAATCGACGTCGGCCTGGTCCACCAGCATGTCGCCGTTGAGATCGAACTGCGGATCGTTCGCACCGGCGTTACGGGCTTCCATCAGCAGATCAATGTCCTGGTCGTTGACCTGGCCGTCGTGGTCGAAATCGCCGGCCGCCGTTTCGGCGACGAAGAACGTGCGAACAAACGCTCCCCCAGCGGTCGCATTCGCGTCGCCGTCGAGCAGATTGCCCGCCGCGTCGGCCACGCCCGCCACCGGTCCGCTGGTCAGCCGCAGTCGATAATGGCCCGGCGAGAGCGGCCCGGCGAGGACGACGTCGGCCGATTGCGTGCCGTCGGCATATTCGATGGTCGTCGGCGCGATCGCGACGTCGTCGGCAGTATCAAATGTGCCGTCCCCGCCGGCTTCGATGAGGGAGTACAACGCAAGGCTCTCGACTCGGATCGGGTCCATCGCCTCGCTGAACGCGACCGTGATGCGATCGAACGGCATGCTGACCGTCGCGCCGTCGGCCATGCCCATTGGCGCGAGACCGATGACGGCCGGTGGCGCCGTGTCACCGCTCGCCGTGGTGAATTCGAACGCGCCAAGATCGTAATACGCGAACGCGCCGCCGCCGGCGTTGGCGACATCGGGATCGTCGTGCCGCGTTCGCCCAAGCAAGTCCGCCGTGGGTGCCTCGAGACTGTCGGCCGCGTCGATCATTGGCGAGAAGGCGGCGAGCAGGAAATTGTCGTCGCGGCCGAAATCTGCGAGCGGACTACCGGCGTCGAACCGATCCCAGCCGAAGCGATTGTCGGCCCCATCGATGTCGAGCCATTGCGGATTAGCGGAAAGGCTCAGCGCATCTTGACTGCTGGCGGCCTGCCACGCGGCCAGATTGTTCGCGGCGACGCCGTTCCAAACGCCCCAGTTCGCGGCGCCCGTCGTGCGATAGACGTTGTTGCGGTCGCTGCTGAATCCGACCGTCGCGCCCTCGACGATGATGCCGCTGCCTGCGCCGATGGCGATCGCGTTGTTCCGCAGCCGCACGTCAGAGCCGTTGTTCTGCAGCCACAGGGCCGTTCCCACGTCGTGCCACAGCGTGTTGTTGTAAACCCGCACGCCGAATGTGCCGCTGCCGCTCGTCGCCGTGTTGTGAATGTAAATCGCCTGATTCGTGTTGTCGTAAACGAGATTGCCCGACACGCGTGTGCCGCGGAATTGGGCCGACACGTGGATGCCGACCGAACTTCCGTAGACGATATTGCCGATGACGTCGACCGGATTGCGGGTCAACCGAATGCCGTCGACCGCGTTTCCGACGGCGCGGTTGTATTGCACCACGCCGTTGAGCGCCTCGATGCCGACCTGATTGGCGATGGCCACGTTGGCGGCGTCGTAGCCCGCGCCGAGGAACTGGCCGGTGCCGATCGTGCTCGACGTGTCGTCGGCGTAAATGCCGACGTCGTTGCCCTGGGCGAGGTTGCCGTACAGCAGCGTATTGCGGTTGACGTAGAAACCTTGAGTCGTGTTATCGATCGCACGGTTGCCATGCACTGCGGTCGCTGCGGCGGAGTCGTAATCGTCCAACTCGAAGCCGCGGAAATTGTTATGGGCGTAGTTGTCGGCGATGTCGCCCGACTGGTTGCGGATGAAGAAACCGACCTGATTCATGTACGCTTCGTTGTCGCGGAAGGCGAGCGTGCCAGCAGCGTCGACGTCGAATCCGCGATGAAGCTGGCCGCCGATCTTATAGGCGACGTTGCGTTCGATGGTCGCATTCGAGCCGTCGAGCAGGAATCCGGTGTCCTGCTCGGTCGTGCTGCTGCCGAGCGTACCGAAAGCCGTATTGCCGAGTATTTGTACACCGTCGCTTGTCGGGTCGACGGAAAAGCCGATCTCCGCGTTGTTCATTGCCGTGTTGTCGGTGACGAGCAGACCGTCGGCATCAACCGCGCCGAGTCCGCGGACGCCGCCTGTGAGTTGCAGCCCGCGAATCTCGACATCGTCGGCGTCGTTGATCTCAATGACGTACTGCAACGGCGTCATGTTGTCGCGGTCGAGCAGCGCTGCGCCGCCCGACGGGCCGACGATTTGCAGCCCGGAATGTTCCGCACCGAGCAAGACATTCGTCACGGTCGCATACGTTCCCGCGTCGACGAGAATCGTATCGCGGTCGCCGACGTCGTACGACCGCAAGACGGCTTGGATCGACGGCAACGGATCGTTGGGTGTCGTGCCGCTGTACAAATACGATCCGGCCGTCGTTGCGTACGTGTCGGCAATCGCGTCGAACGCAGCGTTGACATAATAGACCGCGCCGGCTTGTCCGACGACGAAGACTTCTCGCGACTCGGCGACGAGTTGTTGTCCGGTGCCGGCGGCGGTCGTCGTAATGCGGATTCGCGCTGCCGAGGAAGCAACCGACGGCGTCCAGTCAAACTGCCCGTCGTTGGCGACGCCGAGCGCGATCGGCGTCACGATTCCGCCCGTCGCTTCGTCAATCCAGTGAATGTCGACGGTCGCACCGGCGTTTACGCTTTGCCATTCGATCGACGCCGTATCGCCTTGGCGAATCTTCTGGCCGCCGCCGAGCGACAGCAACTGCACGAGGCTGGCCGGCGACCGCGCGGTGCGGCCGGTGCCGCCATCGGCGCCGAGATTGATGCGGCCGCCGGTTTGACCGGCAAGCGGCGGCGGCAGCGTGCCGAGCAGATTCGCTTCGCCTGCGAACGCGGATGTTGGATCGCCGGCGTCGATGGCGATCGAGTCCTGCAGCTGGGCCGTCCAATTGCCGGCAAAGTAGCTACCGACGGTGGACGCGAGGCTGAAATTGTCGTCCGTGCCAAGCGATGCTCCAGCCGCGCCGAGAACGCCGTCGGCCCCCAGGGGATCGACGAATCGCGGATCGCCGACGAGCGAGTGGCGGTCGACGCCGGTTTCGAGCTGCCAGGCAAGCAGTGTGTCGAACTCGCTCTGCCACGAGCCGAGCTGCGCGCCCGTCGTGGCAGAGAACAAGTTGTAGTCGCTGGTGAGGTCTCGCTGCGCTCCACGTTCGACGACGAGAGCGTAACGTCCCGCGCCGGCGACGAAGAGAATATTGTTGCGTAAATCGACCGAGCGCGACCCACCTTCGATTCGCACGCCGTCCGCGGCCGGCTCGTAGACGGTGTTATTGTGTAGCAGCGTGCTCGAACCGCCCTGCGTCGTGGCGTCATCGACTACGATGCCGGCGTCGATGTGATCGTAAATCACGTTGTTGCCGACCAAGTTCGCGCCGCCGGCGATCCCTTCGTGATAGATGCCAACCTGATTCGAGTAGATCGCGTTACCGACGACGGTCCGCGTCGATCCGGTCGGCGGCAGCGACACGCCGCGGCCGGTGTTCTGATAGACGCGGCTGTCGCGAAGCGTCCCTTCGCGCAGATCGACGCCGGTCGCGTTGCCGAAGATCGTCATTTGCTCGGCGACGATCGCCACGTTGCCGTCCATCAGCAGGCCGGTCGCGTTGTCGTATGCGGTGCTCGTGCGAATCCGCGTGTAGCCGTTCAATTCGATGCCAACTCCGTTGTCGTGAGCCGTGTTGTCGTAAATGTCGCCGGGTGTGCCGGCCGACTGCGCATCCAGCCGCAAACCGGTGAGATTGTCGTGCGCGACGTTGCCGGCCACCGTCATCGTGCCATCTGCCGTAATCTCGAAGCCGACGTTGTTTCCGTAGGCGGTGTTGCCGACGAGCGTCGCACCGGCGGTCGTATCGAGAAACACGCCGTGCCCCGTGGCCGCGCCCGAGGCGTGATAGAGCGTGTTCCCGTCGATCGTCGCACCGCTGCCGGCCACCCAGATATTCCATCGCTGATCGGTCGTCGCGACGTTGCCGATGCCGTGCAACAGCGAATCGCGAATCGTCGCGCCATCCGAATCGGCCGACACGTAGACGCCGTAGTCGTTGTTGTTCCACACGTGCAGCGCGTCGAGCAGCACTCCGTCGGAATCGGCTTCGACACTGACGCCGCGAAATGCGCCGGTAACATCGAGCCGCCGGATCGTCACATTGTCGGCGTTGGCCAGGCGAATCGCGATCTGCCCGTCGGCGGTGCTGCCGCGGTTGAGCGTGGCCGCAAAACCGATGGGCGGACCCTGAATTGTAACGCCGGCGTGCTGCGAACCGATCTAGACGGGCCGCGTGAGCAGGTACGTTCCGGAATCGACGAGCACCGTATCGCCGGGTGCGAGATCGTAGGCCGCCAGCAGCGCCGCGAGCGACGCGAGCGGGTCCGTGGGCCGCGTGCCGGTGTTGCCGCTCGACCCGGCGGCGACCGTGTATTGATCGACCGCCGGCCCGTCATAGTTATCGTTGACGTAATACACGTTCGTCGCATCGCCGACGGTGAACGCGGCGTCGGATGCATCGGTCAGCGCCGCATTGGCGTCCGATGTGATTCGTATCAGTCCGCTAAGCGTGTATGCGGTCGGCGTCCAATCGAATTGGCCGTCGTTCATCTCGCCGGCGGAAACCGTCGTCCAGTTCATTCCGCCGTCCGTGCTCGATTCGATCGTCACGGTGCCGGCGAGTCCCAGCGCGTCCCAGCGAATCGACTCCGTGCGGTCCACGCGGAATTTCTCAAAACCGTTCGGCGAAAGGACGCGCAGCGAGGTCGTTGGGCTTCGCGAGGCCTGGCTCGTGTTGCCGAATGCGCCAAGATTGACGCGGTCGCCGTCCTGCGCGGTGCGCGGATCACTCGGCGGCAAACCTTCCGGCATATCTTCGGTCACTGCGTCGGCTGGGTCGCCTGCATCAAGCGCGGGCGAGTCGGACGCATCGGCGGTCCAATCGCCGGTGTGAAAGCTGCCCGCCGTCGAGGCGATATGAAAATCGTCGTCCAGCCCCTGCGATTCCCCTTCGCCCGACCAGCGCAGGTCGTTCGCGGCGAGGTACTGCTTCTGCCCGAAAGTGTGCGGCGCGATCCATTGAAGCCGCCCGGTCATTGTGCCGCCGTTGTCGGATAGCTCGTAGACGATGTCGACCCAGCCGGCGTCGGTGGCAACGATCACGGTGTTACGCTCGACATTCGATGGCGACGCCCAATCGTCGATGATCGGCGCGGCGAGATTGTCGACGTACAGCCGCTGCGGGCCAAACGACGAAATGAAGAATTGATATTGGCCCGCCGCGGGCAGATAGACCTGGCCCGTCCACCGCATCGACTGATTGTTGTCGGGCAGTCCGCGATAGCTAGCGAGCGTCGAGAAGTTCACTATTGCGTCGATTTGCGTCACGGCCGCGTCGCCCGACAGACTCGTGTTGGCGAATCCCTCGAATTGCAGCGCGGCGAAGGTTTGATAGCCCATCGCGTCGTCCGGCCCGGCCGGGTCTACGAATCGCGGATCGCCGGACAGCGAATCGGCGTCGTGGCCCGTTTGCAGCCGCCAATCGGCGAGATCGGCCATCGGAAGCTGCCACTGGGCGAGTTGTGCGCCATCGGTCAACTGGAACAAGTTGTAGTTGCTCGAAAAACCCTGTTGCGAGTCGGCGTCGACGTTCAGAGCGAAACGTCCCGTTCCGGCGGCAACGACAATGTTGTTCTTGAGTTGGATTTGCTCGCTGAGCGAACGGGCGCGGATCGCATCCGCGCCGGAGGTTTCGACGATCGTGTTATTGGTCACCGCGACCGGCCCCGCGCCGATGCCGCTTTGGGCGGCGACGAACTCGATTCCGGCAAGTTGATTGTCGTAAACGAGGTTGTTGCGCAGCGTGCTCGTGCCTCCGGTGGCCGCAAACTGGATGCCGACGTTGTTGCCATAGGCGAGATTGCCGGCGAACGTGCCGGCGCGAAGAATGGCGATGCCGCTGCCGGTATTGCCGTAGGAACGGTTGTCGTGCAGATCGCCGCCGTCGAAGCTGATGCCTGTGCCATTTCGCCAAGCGGACGAATCGCCAAGCGATCCGAGAAACCCGGTGACGCTGCGGAATCCGACACCGTTATCGTGGGCGGCGTTGCCGATGTGTTGGCCGAACGACTGGAGGCGGAATCCGTCCTGGTCGTTGGCGTATGCGGTGTTGCCGGACGAAGTGCTTAACGTGGCAGCGTTGGTGTCCCGTAGTTGGAAGCCCGCCACGTTGTCGTGAGTGACGTTGCCGGTAATATCGAAGCCCTGCGCTTCGACGTAGATTCCGGCGATCGAGTTATTGAACGCAACATTGTCGCGCATCACGATGTTCGAAGCAGAGGCGACCACGTACAAGCCGTAGCTGTCGCGTCCGCCGGTGTGATAAGCGGAGTTTCTCAGTACGTCGATGCTGCCGGCCGCGGAACGTAGTCCATATGGCTGATCGCGGCTGTCGTTCGTCGCATTGCCGAAGAAGACGTTGTCCTCAATCGTCGCGCCGGTTGACGCCGAATCGAAAATCCACACGCCGGTCGAATCGTTGTCGTAGACCGTCGACCGCCGCAGCGTGAAGCCGGTCGAGCCGGTTTCGACGCGAACGCCGTCCTCCGCGCCCGTGATGCGCAAGTCGGAAATCGTCACGTCGTCGGCGTTCTGAAGCTGGAAGGCGAACGCCGTGTTGGCGATGTTCGCCCGGTCGATCGTCGCCGGATTGGCGGGGTTCGTCGGGCCTTGGACGGCCACGCCGAAGTCGGCCTGCGTAATGAGGATGTTCGTTGTCAGCACATAGTTTCCGGCGTCGACGAGAATCACATCATCGCTGCCGAGTGCGTAGGCTTCGATTATTGCCCGGATAGACGCCTTCGGCGTTGCGGGCGAAAGACCATCGTTGGCGTCGTTGCCGACGGCCGTGGCGTACTCGTCGCCGACCAGCGAGTTGTCGTTGACGTAATACAGATGTATCGACTCCCCAACCGCAAAGGGATCGGACGAACCGAACACGCTCGGTTCGGCGATCGATCGAATTCGCGCCACGTAATTGTTCGACGTCGGGTACGTCGCCGCGTCGATGGACCACTGGTAGCTGCCGTCGTTGGCCTCGTTGCCGGCGAGCGTGTTGAATGGGCCCGCCGCGCCGGCCGTCGAGTATTCGATGGCGACGTTGCCCGCGAATCCGGCCGAACGCCAACGAATCTGTGCGGTCGATTCCTGTTGCAGCGCTTCGCCCGCGGTCGGACGCAGCACGAGCACGTAATCGGTCGGGCTGAGCGACGCCTGCGACGTGTTGCCGTACGCGCCGAGGTTGACGAAACCGCCGTTGGGCGTCGGCTCGTTGGTCGGCGAGTCGATGTCGCTGCCGCGGTCGATGGCGGGGCTTTGTGCGGCGTCCGGCGCAAACAGCCCGGTATCGGTGCGATAACTGCCAACAAGAGACTGTACGTGGAAGTTGTCGTCGGCACCGTTGTCTTCGCCGAGCACATTGTCCGGGCCGTCGCGATCGACGAACAGCGGATCGCCGCCGAGCGAATTCTGATCGACGAACGTAGCGAATCGCCAATCGTCGAGCGTCGCCCGCCCGCCTTGCCAATAGCCAACACTGGCCGCACCGGTCGCTCGCAGCAGGTTGTAGTCGCTCGTGAAGCCCTGCTGACTGGCGGCGTCGATGTAGACGCCGAAGCCGGCCTCGGTCCAAACGATGTTGTTGCGAAGGTGAACGCCCTTCGCGCCGCCCGTGGCGCGGATTCCGTCGGCGGTCGTCTCGTAGATCGTGTTGTTGACGATCTCATACGCTAGCGGCGGCGTTCCCACGATTCGCACCGCCGTCGTCATGTGGTCGTAGAACAGGTTGTTCGCAATCGTGAACGTGCCAATACCGGCTTGGGCGAACAGTCCGTATTGATTCGAGTAGATCGTGTTGCCGGTGAGCGTAACTGGAGTGACCGTGGCCAGCACACCTTCGAGCGCGTTGTCGTACACGCGGCTACCCATGAGCGAGCCGCGGTGCAAATCGACGCCGCACTGGTTGCCGTGGATCTCGCTGTTGGCGATCGTCGCGGGCGCGCTGCGGCCGGCGATGATGCCGGTGGCGTCGTTGTCGTAGACGAGGGCAGCGTCGACGGCGATCTGCCCGGCGAGGTCGATGCCGGTTTGATTGCCGTGAATGTCGAGGTTCGCCCACTGCCCGACAGTAACGAACCCGTCCTGACGAATGCCGATCAAATCGTTGTCGAAGAACTCGCCGCCGTTGAGATGGAGCGTGGCGACGTTGTCGGCGTAAAGCCCATTGCGATTGCCGCTGCTGGTGACGTTAGCGAGCGTTCCGCCCGAGCCGCCGACGATCGACAAGCCGTCGAACTGCGTGACGTTTTCGACGGCGATGTCAGACAGCGTGATGAAGGAACTTCCGCCTTCGACGCGGACGCCGTATTGATTGCTGCCTTGAATCCGCAAGTCCGCGGCGACGAGTCCCGTGCTGCCGCCGGTGAGGAGCAGCCCGTGCCGCCCGCCGCTGAGCGTGAAGCCGCGAATCTGCATTAAATCGGCGTCGTCGAGCCAGATCAGCGTTTGGTTGACGTTATTCGTCACCGCGGGACGAAGCGTCGCCGTGCCCGTCGCGTCCTCCGGCGGACCGGCCAGCGTGAACCCGCGATCCAGGCCCAGGCCGTGGTCGGTCAGTCCGGCGAGGCTAATCGTGTCGAACAGCGAGTACAGGCCGGGGTCGACTTCGAGCGTGGCGCCGGACGTAAGTTCATAAACGCGCAGCACGTTCACCGGGTTCGGCTTCGGCGCATCGGGGCGTTTGCCCGTGTTGCGATTCGATCCGGCGGCCGTCGTGTAATCGTGCGCCGGATCGACGACGCCGTCGGTCGACGTGTTGACGTAATACGCGCTGCCGTCCTCGGGCACGCTGAATGGCTCGGTCGAGCGATCGAACGCCGCCGCGTTGCCGACGAGCGAAACGTGCATCCGCAAGCCGTGCGTGTCATAGTCGATGCCGTTGTCGGTGAACGGAATCCAGATGTACTCTCCATCGTCGGCTGTCGCCGGAGTGATGTTCGCCACCAGCGTCGGTCCGTCGGGTCCGTCCTGATACAGGTCGATGCGGACGCTCGCTTCGCTGTCGTTGTTGAACGAGTCCCACAGAATCCGCCGCGGGCGGTCGCGTTCCCAATCGACGTAGAGATCCGGGAATCGCAGCGCCAAATGGGGCGCAGCCCACGCGGTGTTCTCTTGCGTCGTGTTGCCGTATGCGCCTTGATCGGGCCACACCGTTTCGTCCTGCACGTAGATGAACGCATGGTCGAGCATGCCGTCGTTGCTCGCGCCGGTGTTGCGGTCGGTCTCGAAGCGGAAACGAATCGACCGCGTGAGCGACGGCAACACGACTCGATCGCCGACGAGTTCCCAGCGATCGTTGTTGTTCGCCGCGGAAACCGTGATCGGCGTTCCGATCGGCGTGCTCGCGCCGTCGAGGAACGTCAGCACCAGCCGCATCGCGTCGGACGTGGTCTCGTTGGCAGTTCGCAACCGTCCGCCGAATGTCACGGCCAAATCGCGGCTATCGAGCGCGGCCGCGGAAAAGCCGGCAGCGAGCAGGTCGATCGTCCGCTGGGCGAATCCTTGCTGATCGGCTCCGGCGACGAAACTGGTCGGACCGAAAAACGGAACCGCGCTGCCGACGCCCGTTGCGGCGCTCGTGTTGGTCGACCAACCGGCGAGCCCGGCGTCGAAGTCGCCGTTGGCCAGCAGGTTGTTCGCACTCGCCGGCAGTGCCAAATCGGTCAGCGGATCGCCGGCATCAATCGTTGGGCTGCTCCGCCGTTGTCCGGCCAGCAGATCGAAAACTCGCAGATCGCCCTCGGCGACATTGAAGAACCGCGGCTCGCTCCACGCCGGGTTGACGACGGTCGTACCGATCGAATGCAGGTCGTAGCGAGCGATGTCGGCTTGCCAGTCGAGCAGGTCGGTGAAGGCCCGCGTCCAGTAGATGATGTTGCCCGTGCCCGAGGCGTGCAGGTCGTTGTAGTCGCTGAAAAAGTCGCTCTGGGCCGCGTTGTCGACGCGAATGTCGTACCCTTGTTCGGCCCACAGCACGTTGTTGTGAATCTCCGCGCCGGTCGAGACGTTGCCGACCAGAATGTTGTTCCCAGTGGCGGCGTGCATCGAGTTGTGGATAATTCGCACGTTCGCATCGTTGAATAGCCGAATGCCCTCGTCCACGTTGCCGTAAAACAGATTGTGGGCGATCAACTGCCCCGGCCGAGCTTCCACACCCGTGTCGTTGCCGGCAATGCGGTTGAATTGAACCGTTCCCGCGAAGTCGACGCCAGTCAGGTTGGTTTCGATCACGTTGGCGAGCGCAAGGTCTGCGTCGGGACCGAGCAGGCCACTGCCGGTCACGCCCGTGAAATTGTCGCGGATGTGCTGCAACTGCATGCGGCCGGTCAGATTAACGCCGGTAAAGTTGTCGAAGATCTCGTTGGCGCCGCTGCCGGGAGCGAAACCAAGTGCTTCGTTGACGCTGCCGACCGAACTGAACACGCCGGTCGTGTTGTCGTAGATGCGGTTGTCTTTCAGCGCCGCCGCGGCTTGATACAGAACGCCGATCGAAGCACCGACGATGTCGTTGCCGACGATTTCGAGCGTGCCGGTGTAGTTGAAATTGATGGCCAGCGCAATGACCGCCGACGAAATGCGGTTGTACTCGATGCGGCCGCTGACGTTGTCGGTCAGATCGACGCCCCGCATCGCGCCGTGAATGTGGTTGTCGCGTAATGTAAGGTTCGTAACTGCCCCGGCGAGCGAATCGACGTCGACGCCGATGCTCGCCACGTCAATCGCATTGTGTGCGACGATGGCATCGGTCGTCGACCCGGTTAGCCGCAATCCCAGCCCGCCCGCGCCGAGGCGATTGTGAAGCACCTGGACGTTGTCGCCGCCGCTGACCAGCAGGCCGAAATTGGCGCGACCGGCGTTGTCGCTCACCAGCACATCATCGCTATTGCTGACCTGAATCGAGGCCGCGTCGAGCATGCGGACCGCGGTGTTGTCGGCCGACATGATCGAAACCGCGCCGGAAATCCGGCTAGGACGGTCGGGATTGCCCTGAATGAGCACGCCCGCGTCGGCCCCGGAAATCGACACTGCGCCGACGTACGCGCCGTTGTCGACGAGAATCACGTCGCCCGCGCTGAGATCGTAGGTCGACAGAACGCTTTGGATGCTGGCCTTAGGTGCGTCGGGCGATTGGCCGCTGTGGGCGTTGTCGCCGGGCGCAGTCGTGTAGAAGTCGTCGATCTGCGAGGCGTCGTTGACGTAATACACGTTGCCTACCGGCACACTGTTGGCGCGGAGGTAGATTTGCGGTGTGCCGGACGAAGCGTCGCTCCAAACGGCCACGACGCCGCCCGAGCCGTTGGCGGCCAGCGCGACGTTCGATGGAATAGCGAATTGCGGATGAATGCCGCGGGCGCTCGCCTCGCCGGGCAGTTGTTCGGCAAAACTGCCACCGGTCCAACGCCGGGTGTAGATCGCCGTGGTGTTGCCGTCGAGGCCGGCGATGCGGTCGTCGGTCCAGACGAGGTGCAGCGAACTGCCGGCGGCCAGTCGCGGTCGCGTCGCGCTGCCGCCGCTTTGCGACACACCGCCAAAAACATTCGCGCCGACGCCGGCCGCCTGCCAACCGCCCTGATGACGCACCGCGTAAATCTCCGAGCTACCGGCTACTTCTTGCTCCCAGGCGACGAACAGCGATCCGCCAAAATAGGCCGCTGTCGGCCGCCGGCTTTCGCCGAGCGTGTTGCTGATGCCGCCGCCCGCCGCCGAGCCGGAGAGGGCGTTCCATGTCGCGCCGGAATACTGGCGAGCGTAGATTTGCGTTGTCGCCGCGACCGATTGCGTCCACGCGGCGGCGATGTTCGTGCCGTCGGTAACCAATGCTAGGTCGCTCACATCGGTCATCGAGTCCGAGATGCCATCGCCGCTGGCCGCACCGGTTCCCAGGGCGGGCCAGCTCGCGCCATTGAATCGCCGCACGAACACATTGGCCGCCGCACCGACATCGTCGATGTATCCAACGACCAGGCCGGCTGTGGTGCTGATCAATTGTGCGTGAACTGCCGCGCCGCTTTGGCTAATGCCGCCACCAACGGCCGACCCGCCGAGCGACACCCAGCCGCCGAGGCCGCCACTCGCCGCCGGGTCAAATCGCTTAGCGAAGATGTCGGAGCTTGCGCCATTGGCCGCGAATTCCGTCCACGCGACGACCGGCTGTCCGTCCGCGCCGATGGCGATGCTGGGGCGGCGCGAGTTGGTTGTCGTGTCGCTCACTGCGCCGCCGTGCGCGCTGCCGGCCAATTCCGTCCAGCCGAGCGCGTTGTGCCGGGCGACGAAGATTTCGAAATTGCCGTGGCGGTCGTCAGCCCAGGCGACATAGGTCGTCGATCCCGACGCGACGACCACCGGCTCGATCGATTGCGAAAGCGAACCGCTCACGCCAGTGCCGGTCGCCGAGCCAGCCCATTCCGCCCAGCGGCCTAAGTAGTCGACGCCCGCGGGCAATGTGGCTGCGGCGGGAATCTCGACATCAACCGGTCCGAGCGTCGGCGGCGCAGTCGGCGTCGGCGACACGAAATCGCTCGGCACGCCGCTCTCGCCGGTGCCGTAGTCGACGACGTTGGTCGCGCCGCCGCCGGCGTCGATGAAATCGTCGTCCCCTTCGCCGAACAGCAGGTCGTTGCCGCCATTGCCGAATAGTCGGTCGCGACCGGAGGCGGGTTCATCGGCGTTCGTGCCAAAGTCGCCGTAAACGGTGTCGACGGCTAGGTCGTCCGGTGTGCCGTCACCGACGGTGGCGTGGTTGTGTCCGTAGAGCGTGTCGTGTTGGCCACCGCCGACGATCAGGTCCACTCCGCCGTCGCCTGCCACGAGGTCGTCACCCAGCCCCGCGTCGATCAAATCGTCGCCCGGCCCGCCGGAGATCCAATCGTTGCCCGCGCCGGCGATGATGCGGTCGTGTCCGCCCGCGCCGCGAATCGTATCCGCGCCTTCGTCGGAACCGTAGAGTAGGTCGTCATCGTCGCCGCCGTCGAGTACGTCGCCGGTTCCGGTGCCGGCGCGCAGTTCGTCTCGCCCCGCACCGCCGAGCAAGCTGTCCGCGCCGCTGCCGCCGTCGAGCAGATCGTCGCCGTCGCCGCCGAGAAGCGTGTCGTCGCCGCCGCGGCCATAGAGCAACACGCGACCGGCAAACCCGGCTGCGGTCATGAACTCCGCGGCCGGTCCGCCGTGGATCTCGACTTCGTCAATGCTGCTAATCGCGATCGTGCCGCCAATCGGCCGAACGATGCCGGCGCCGCCGATGATGTAGTTGCCGTCTTGGTCGGAATAATAGCGGTCGACGCCATTGCCGCCGCTGATGGTGGCCGCGCCGGTGAATCGGTCCAGCTCGAATCGATTGCCGGAGGGGCCGCCGGTGAGCGAAGCCTGTTCGATCGAGGTCAGGCCGACGACGACGCCGTCGGAACGAGTGAGCGTCAAGTCGCTGAGCACGAAGTCGACGTCGCCAGACGACTCGATGCGGTCGACGCCGCCGCGGCCGTCGATCAGCACCGCCGATTGTGTCCAATTGCCGATGGCGAACACGTCCGCAGCCGCCGTGCCTTCGAGGAGGACGCGCTCGACGTCGGTGATCGAGTTGTTATCCACGTCGGAAAGCATGGTCGCGGAAAGCGATAGCGGCCCCGCGGCGACGTGGAACAGAACGTCCGTGCCGAGGCCGCCGTACACGCCGTCGAAGCCCGTGCCCGGAACGAGATAATCGTCGCCATCGTCGCCGTTGAGTTTGTCGAAGCCGTCCTCGCCGTACAGAAAGTCTGCACCGGTGCCGCCGCTGAGTTGGTCGTTGCCCGCGCCGCCGAACAATTGATCGACGCCGCCGAGCGCGGAGATCGTGTCGTTTCCGTCCTCGCCGTAGAGCAGGTCGTTGCCGATGTCGCCGAAGAGGTAATCGTTGTCGTTGCCGCCGAAAAGCGTGTTGCTGTCCGCGACATTTCCTTCGCCCGTGACGCTGAAACCGGCATACAACCAATCGTTTCCGAGACTTCCTTGCAGGCTATCGCTGCCGAAACCGCCGTAGAGCGTGTCGTTTCCGCTGCCGCCGTACAGTTCGTCGTCTTGCGAACTGCCGGCCAGTTCGAGGCTGTCGGCCAGTTCGACTTCATCGCCGTGCAGCAGATCGTCGCCGCCGTTGCCGTCGAGCGTATCCATGCCTGCTCCGCCGACGACGGTGTCGTTGTCGCCGCCGCCGATCAGCACATCATCGTCGTCGCCGCCGTGGAGAATGTCGTTGCCGTCGTCGCCGCGCAGTTCGTCCGCGCCGGCATCGCCGAAAAGGATGTCGTCGTTTTCGCCGCCGAGCAGTGTGTCCGCTCCGCTGCCGCCGAAGAGATGGTCCGCGCCGTCGCCGGCGTCGAGTTCGTCCGCTCCATCGCCGCCCTTGAGCGTGTCGTTGCCCGTAAAACCGATCAGAGAATCATTGCCGGCGTCGCCTTGCAGCAGGTCGTTGCCTTCGCCGCCCTGGAGCGTGTCGTTGCCGCCGCCGCCCAGCAGTTTGTCGTCGCCGCCGCCGACGATCAGGTCGCCGCCGCCGTTGCCGTGGACCACGTCGTTGCCGTCGCCGCCGTCGATGAAGTCGGCGTTGTCGGTGCCGTGAATCGTGTCGTTCAGGCCTTCGCCGTAGAGTTGCGCACCGGGGCCTTCGGCGGATAGCGAATCGCTGTTGTCTCCGCCGCGAAGAATGCCGCCGCTGGCGCTGTGCAGCGTGTCGTTGCCCGGTCCGCCGCGGAGTTCGACGGGAATGCCGAAGTCTTCCGAGATGTCGATGTTGTCGTTGCCGGCCCCGCCGTCGGCGTAGATCGAGGTGACGCCGGTAAACGTCTGCACTCGGTTCATTGCTTCGACGACGATGGCGCCATTTTCGCCCCAGCGGACGACGAAGCTCTCGTCGCCGTCGGAATCGCTGATCTTGTCTTCGGTGTTGGTTCCTTCAACGCCGTCGCGATAATGCGCGCGAGGGCCCATGTTTAGCATCAGCGCGCCGGTTTCGTCCTGCTCGCCGAGGATCAGCGCGCCGCTGCACGAATCGGCAAAGTCCACGATCGTGCGGCGGAGGACGTCGACGCGGTACTCGACGCCGATGAAGCCGATCGGCCGCGGGAATCGCAGGCCGATCTTCACGCCCAGGCCAAGAAACCCATCGATCGAGCCTTGTGGATCGAACGCGCAAATCTCACTGCCGGCCAGCGCGGCCTCATCAATTTCATACTTCCGCGTAATGCCGTCGGAGTCGTAGTCGACGAGATTGCCGACGACGTGGCCATCGACGCCGCCTTCGACGAACGGATCGATAAGAATCGAACCGAGCGGCGAAAGCGACACGCCGACGCCGAAATCGAACCAGAATTCCGGCAGGTCCGTGCCGTCGGCTTCGATGTGGTTGTCGAGGTACAACCCATTCATGATCTGCGTCGAGTCGCCGTCGTCGAGAAATCGTTCGATGCCGAACGTGTCGAACGCAACGGCCAGTCGCGCGCCGAGCGCCGGGCCGTCGGCGAACTGCGAAAAGTCGACATCGAAGCTGCCCGAGTCGCCGATCTCCATCTGAAGTTCCGCGCCGGGAATGAAGAACGCCGGCACGGGCGGGAGGTTGAACTCTTTCGTGCTTAGGTTTACGGCGCGGCCGAGATCGAACCGCACGAGGTCGTACAGCACATCGTCGGTGGGATCGAGGCTGGTGATGAGGCGGAAGAAGATTTCTACGTCGTCCAAGAGCGGAATTTGCAGCGGCACGCCGGTGCCGCCGAGATTGTCGAGCACCTGGAAGAACAGCGCGCCGCTGATGCCGTCGGCGACGTCGATGATTTGCGATCGGATCGAGCCTTGCGACGGAGGCGTGTAGTCGATGCGGTCGAAAGGGATGTCGGCGACGCCCGGCGCACTGCGGAGGTCGACGCCGGGATTGTCGATGCGGAACGTGCCCAACTCAATCGTCGTGCCGGCGGGGGCGGTGGGGATGACGTAAATGAGATCGACCAGTCCGCCGACGACGGAAAACAGAAAATCCCAATCGCCGCGGAGGATACCGCCGAATTCGAGAATGTCGAGCAAGCCAATGTTGAGGAACGGATCGGCAATGACGGGCAGCGGGCCCGTGGCCAAATCCAAAAGGAACTTGTAGGGGTCGATCACATCGCGAATGACTTCCGTTGTGTCGTTGAGAAACGCGAACAACTCGGAGGCGTCGACCGACACGTCGGCCAGCTCGATCATCGTTAGTTCGTCGCCCAAGGTCGGCGGCGGCGCGAGCGGCGGAATCGTGCCGGATTCGTTGAACTCGAATTCACTGCGGAAGTTCAGGCCGATCGTCGGCATGTTGCCAAATTTGGCGGACAGGTCGAGGTTCAATTCGGCGCCGCCGAGCATCGAATACGTGATCGGACAGGCGGCTGGCGTCACGAGGCACCCGAGCGCCGCAAGCCCGCCGGGAACCGTGACGTTCGCCGTGCCGCTTACGTCGACGTAACTGCCCGTGAAGCCGTCGCCGTCGGCGTCGATGGGCGTGCGCGTGCCGGGGTCGAAGTTGTTCGCCGGGTTCGCGTCTGCGTCTTCGTCGTTCATCGCAAACGTGGCCGCGCCGAATTGGCCTTGGCCGGCAAGGTCGGGTACGCGAATGTCGACGTGGTAGAAAAGCGGACCAGTGGGAAACGTTGGGTCTGTGGTGTCGAGATAGACACCGGCCGTGCGGCTGACGACGAGCCGCACCGGGAATGAGTAGCTATAAACTACATCGACGGCGCTGCCAGCCGGGAGCGTGATGCTGAACGCTCCGGAGTTCCACATTCCCGCGGTCAGAATATTCCGCTGAACGCCACTGCGGGCGACGATGAACTCGAAAGCGATCTGCGGCGCGGTAATGGGAATCGTACCGATCGCCGGGATCACGCGGATGTCGTTGAGCGACGAAGCGATGTCGACGCCGGCCGGCGGATTGTCGTCGAACAACCGCGGATCGAGGCGGTCGGGGACGGCCGCGGATCCGAGGGCGTTGAAGATGTTCTGGCGGATATTCGCGGCCAGGATGTCGAGCGGGTTTGCGCCGGATGCCGGCGACGAGGCGGGCGACGAAGCTGGTGGCGACGCAACTTCGGCGGCAAGCAGGTCGCGCACCGCCTGAAGCTCGCCGAGAATCAATTCGGTCTCATTACGCAGCACGTCGGCGCCGAGCGGAAAGTCCGCCGCGAACGGGCCAATGGCGAGTGCGTCTTTCATCCGTCCAAACAGCACGTCGATCGCCGCATACACGCTCGGCTCAAGATCGTTAAGATCCGTCGCGTCGAGCAGCGGACCAAGGTCTTGCGAGACCGTCAATACGACTTGGCTCAAGTCTCCGATGTCGTTGATTTGCAGTGACAAGTTCGCCAACAAAGCGTTGGTATCTGGATCGCGAAGCGGCAATTGCATCGTCAAGCGGCCGCTGCGCGAATGAACGAACGATGCGGCGGCGTCGGCGATCGACACCCGGCCATCGCCGGGCGTGACGTCCTGGTCGACGAGATCGGCGACGAAATGCGCCCGGTCGTTGGTCGTGGCGGGGTTGCCGTCGCCGTCGAGCGTGCGGCTGCCGCCGCTGACGTTGATCGGTAGCACGCCGAGAAAACCTGCGAAGCCGAGATTTCCGTTGCGGCGAGAGAAGGCGTCGAAAGCGATCGAAGTGGTGTCGAACAGCAGCGGCGAGGGCGACGCCGGATTGACCAAGTCGATGCCGAAGTCGAGTTGCAGCGTGGCGTCGACGGTCGACGGAATCGGCGTTCCGCCCGTCTGATAAAGCGTCGTCGCGCCCGCAAGGTTGGGCACACCGCCGGCTGCCGCGGCGAGACTCGCCAGATCCACGAACAGCGGCGCCGATGCCGTGTCCTGTTTGGTCAGCTCCAGCGACACAGTCAGTACGTCGCCCGACATGCCGACGTCAAGCTGAGTGACCGGCACGCCAAACGCAGACGCCAACGCGCCTTCGAGTTGTTGCACCGATGCAATTGACACCGCGGCCGCCGTCGCCACGCGCGCGTCGTATGTGCTGCTGAGATGCGACACCGAGCCCAGCGCTGGGTCGAATTCCGCGATCGGATTCTGCGACGCCACGACGGGCTTGAGTTGATTGAGGACGGAAACGACGTCGACATATGCGAGGTGTTCGAAGCGACGCAACGGAGCGCTGTCGGCGTTGTAGGCGATCGCCGGCAGCGGATCGGCGAGCGATGGCCAGTCGAGCATTACCACCGCATCGGCTCCCAGCGGCAAAGTTACGAAATCGTCGTCGGCTTCGATGTGAAACTGAACCGTGCCGCTCGATGCGGCGTCGGCGATTACCGTTGCATCATCGCCGACGTGGCGATTGAGTTGGGCGAGCGTAACGCGACCGCCCGGCGTTTGTGTGGCGACGTCCATGAGCGCGACAGAGAAATCGGCGCTGGCGTCGACTCCGACCAAATCGAGGTCGAGGAACCCTAGGCGGCCGCCGCCGAAGACATTCGCGCCGGCGACCGCCCATTGACCGGACATGGTTGCATCTTCGAGCGACAGACGCTGCTGTGGCGTGTCGAACGCGAGTCGCGCGCCGACGATTTCGCCATCGTTGTCGGAATCGGTTCCGGCGATGCCGAGGCCAAAACCCTGCGACGCGGCTAGCGAGGCTTCCGCCGCGACGATGCCAAACTGCGCGACGCCGGTAGTGAGGTCGCGGACGATCAGGCGTTCTTGGTCGACATCGAGCGAGACGTCGACCTTGCCGGACGCGGCGGCTTCGATCGCGGCGATGGCGTCGGCGAGCGTGGTGACGCCGTCTAGGTTTGCGGTGGCGGTCGTGCCGTCGCGGAAGTTCAGCCGCACGTCGGCGAGATTGCCCGACGCGACCGCCGCAAAGCCGAGCGATTGTGCGCCGGATACCTGAATCGTGCGGACGGCGCGATCGACGGCGCGGAACGTAATGCGATTGTTTTCGACCTTGACGGCCACGACGGGCGCGAAGCCAGCCGAAAGGAGCGCGGCGGTGAGCGCCGCGCCAACGTCGCCGGCAAGGTCGGTGGGCGTCGCATTTTCGAGCGTAAGCGGCTGATCGACGTGAACGTTGACGGTGCCGACACCGCCGAGTTGCAGCGAGAAATCGAGATCGGTGGCAAGGTGGCCGTCGGCCGGTGCGTCGACGGCCGCCCTGACGCCGACGCCAATCGCCACGCCCGCGCCGCCGTTGAGTTGATCGAGCGGCGTGTCGAGGGCGATCACGCGATCGGCGTAGTCGATGCCGAGGACAAACGACGACGCAGTTTGTGGGATGACGTTGATATTGCCCGAGGTGACGATCGGAGCCAGCGCGCCGTAACTCTCGGCGGTTCCCACGGGCAGTTGCACTTGCGGTAGGGCCGTGGCGAAGTCGAAGTCCAGCGCGAGTCGGTCGGTCGCGGCGTCGTAGACCATGCCGCCCGGTCCGAGCAGCGAACTGAACCGGCTGGCGAATTGCTGAAACGATGTGAAGTTTGGGTTGCCCGCGGCGGTTGTCGCCGCGTCGACGATGGAGCGGTCGATGACCGCGCCGAGGTCGAACGCCTGACTTAGCGTCGTGGCGTCGAGAAGCGCCAGCGGTCGGTCGAAGTCGTCTGTCTCGCCATAAGCGGACCACCATTGGCTCGTTTGCTGGAACAGGTTGACGAGATCGGCGGCGGCGAAGCGGTTGAGCCGCACCAGCTCGTCGAAGGCGGTGTTGGTCGTTAGCGCTATGTGTGCCGCAGTGGCCCAGGGGTCGTTCGATGCGATCGTCGCTTCGGCTGCGCCGCCGAGATTGACGACGGAGAAGCCCGGAGCAACGGTGAATTGCCAACCGCCAGTCAGCGTGCCGGCGGTGGCGACCGTGGCGAGGTCGGCGATCGACGAGGCGGCCAACTCGATGGCCGTTAGGTTGTCCGCCGCGTCTCCGTCGGGGTTGCCGAGCGTTACGTCGGCGGTGGCGGACAGGTTGAGCGTGCCCGTGGAGTTTAGCGCCGTCAGTCCGACGGCGGCCGTCGAGTTTGGCGAACTGAGTCCGGCGTTGAGCTGCGTCGCCCAATCTCGCATGCGGACGAACGGGGCGGTGTCGACGGTCGCTTCGGGCGAGAGATCGACGCCGAACGAGAGGTCGATCGTCATCGCGCTCGTAACGGCGACATTGGCCGTCGGTCCGAACGTCAGGCCGAGCGTTTCGGCGGCCGCGCCCAGGTCGAGCGGCTGCGTGGGACTGGTGCGGGTCGCGGTGAAGCGAACGTCGAAGCGTAGTTCGTTCTCGGTTTCGGACTGGACCAGCCCGCCGAGCGTGGCGGCCGCATCGACGACGACATTGAGGCCGCCGATAGATCCGCCGGCGCCCTTTAGCACGCCGACCAGTTCGCCGGCCGTTCGCGTCAAGTCGGTGGCGACGTAATTGGCCACGCGATCGCGGAGCCGGCCGGCGATGATTTGCCCCATGTCGAGCCGCGATCCTACGCTGCCCAGTTCGAGCGGCATGGTGGCGGCGAAGGCGTCGTACTGGTCGAGAGCCTCCGCCGTGTCGACCAACCGGTCGAGAGCCGTAACGAGCACGCCGCCTTGATCGGCCGAAAGCGGCGTGTCGACCGGCGTGCCGCTCAGCAAGCAGCGGTCTTCCAACTGTTCGAGCGACACCCGTCTTGAGCGTGCGCGTTTGGTCGCCCGGTGATGCGATGCCTTGCCGCCGCCGAGGTTTGGTTGCCGAGACTGCCTGGATTGGCCGAACATGAACGGACCCTCTGTGGTCGAAAACGTGTGGTTACAAACGGGCGTGGTGCGTCTACGGTCAGTAAGCGACGCCCGGCGGCGGCTTGTGCGCGCAAAATGGGGCAGGTTTCTCGACGAATGTCGATTCTCGCTGGCCCATTGGGGAAATGATGCCAAAACCTGGCGAAATATTGTTTTTTGGCGCACAGTCGCCCGAGGCGCGACGCTTACTGGTCTTGGGGGGACTGGTTCGCTAGCGTGGCTGACGTCGCGTGATTTGACGTTGCGTGATTTGCAGTTGCGTGGCGATGATCGCGGATTGCGGCGGCTTGTTGCTGCCGAGCGGTTGGCGAACCGTTTGTGGCTCCCCCCCGGCTGTGCGATAATCGCACGGGCGGAGCAACGAAACTCTAGCGACTCGCCAGAAAGTGCTGCCGTGAGCGAGCCAGACTTCGCCGAAGAGAAAACCATCGTCGATCGCGGCGCGAACGACCTGAGCACCCGTCTGCCGCGGTTCCGCGGATATCTGCGGCTGCTCGCCCGGTCGCACCTGATGGACAACCATCGGGGCAAGGTCGATCCGTCGGACATCGTGCAACAGACGATGCTCGAAGCGTACGATCAGCGGCAGCGGTTCCAGGGAAACGATCAGCAGCTCGCGGCGTGGCTGCGGCAGATTCTCGTTCACAACGTGGCCGACGCGATGCGGGCCTTCGCCCGTCAGTGCCGCGACGCCAACCGCGAACGATCCATCGATGCGGCGATCGACGACTCGTTCGTCCGCGTTCACGAATGGCTGGCGGCGGATCAGACTTCGCCCAGCGAGCACGCCATTCGCGCCGAGCGGTTGCTGGAATTGGCCGACGCTTTGGAGGAGTTGCCCTCGGCACAGCGCGAGGCGATCATCTTGCACCACGTTCACGGTTGGACGCTGGCCCGCACCGCGCAACAACTAAACCGCGGCGAATCGGCGGTTGCGGGGTTGCTGCATCGGGGACTGAAGGGCCTGCGGCAATCGATCGGCAAATCGGAGTCGTAAGGCTTGGGGTTGGGCGATGAGTAACCGATTCACCGACGAAGACGACGATCTCACGGCGAGCGAGTTCGACGACGTGCTGGCGATGCTGCTGCGGGCCGAGGAAAACGGCGAACGCATCGATCGCGACGAGTGGCTCGGTCGCTTTCCGCACGTGGCGGACGAACTGCGTGGGTATCTGCAAGACCGCGACGAGTTGGATCACGTCGTCCGTCCGCTGCGACAAGTGCTGTCGACGCCGTCCGGGCGAACCGGCGTCGGCACGCGAGTGCAGTATTTCGGCGATTACGAACTGCTCGAGGAAATCGGCCAGGGCGGCATGGGAGTGATCTATCGGGCGCGGCAAGTGAGCCTGGGGCGGATCGTCGCGCTGAAGATGGTGTCGGGCCGATTGGCCGACGCGGCGCGGTTTCGCTCCGAGGCCCAAGCGGCCGCCTCGCTCGACGACCCGCACATCGTGCCGATCTACGAAATCGGCGAGCACGACGGCTGTTCGTATTACAGCATGAAGTACGTCGACGGCGGCAGCCTGCGAGATCGGCTGGCCGCGGGGCCGATCGAACCGCGTCGGGCGGCCGCGGTCGCCGCGTTGGTCGCCGGCGCAGTGCAAGTCGCGCATATGCACGGAATTTTGCATCGCGACTTGAAGCCCGGCAACGTGCTGCTCGATGCGGACGGCGATCCGCTCGTCGCGGATTTCGGTCTGGCCAAGAACGTCGCGGCGGAAAGCGAGTTGACCCGCAGCGGCGACGTGTTGGGAACGCCCAGCTACATGTCGCCGGAGCAAGCAGCGGGCGGAGCGTCGCGCGTCACTACGGCGACGGACGTGTACGGACTGGGGGCGTTGCTGTACGCGATGTTGACGGCGAAGGCTCCGTTTACCGGCGATTCGCCGCTGGAAACGATCGACCGCGTGCGGCGCGGCGCAATCGAAAAGCCGCAGTCGTTCTCGCAGTTGCCGCGCGACTTGGCGACGATTTGCCTCAAGTGCCTGGAACGCGAGCCGTCGCATCGCTACGGCAGCGCTCGTGAAGTGGCCGACGACCTCAATCGCTTTCTGCGGCACGAACCGATTCTCGCGCGGCCGGCCGGCTTTGTCGAACGGGCTTGGCGCTGGTCGCGACGAAATCCGCTCGTGGCGTCGCTCGTCGCTGCGGTGGCCACGTCGTTGGTCGTTTCGGCAGTCGTGGGAACCGCGCTTGCGATTAAAGAACGCGCCGCGCGCGAGGACGCCGACGTCGCGCGAGATAAGGAGGCCGAAGCGCGGGCCGCAACGGACGCGGCGCTTGCCGAAGCCGTTGTTGCCCGCGGCGAGGCGGAGGAGACGCTATCTGAAGCACTTGCGACGTATGGTCTCACCGCTCCGTCGCCGGAGCGTGACGCGGAGAAAGTGCTGTGGTTCGCCGCCGCGGCGCGGCAAGCGGCCGAACATTCCGAGTCGCGACGCGAGAACCAGCTTCGGCTCGATTCGTACACGCGGCAGGCGCCGGCGCCGATTCGCGCAATCCGATCGGGCGTGGTGGTGCCTCGCAAAATGTCGTTTCATCCCAGCGGCAGACACCTGCTGATCGAGTCGTACCAAGGCCTGCAATACTTGTGGGCGATCGATTCCGACGGACCGGCCGTTCGGCTCGACGCCTTGCCGACGGTGACGCACGCCGAGTTCAGCCCCGACGGCCGACACTTGGCGCTTGCCGGCAGAATGGGCCACGTCGGTATTTTCGCGCTCGACGACGGACATTGCGTCGCGTTCTGGCTTCATGCCGGAGCGATCGGCGCCCTGGCGTACAACGCGGACGGAAGCCGCCTGGCCGCGGCCGATCTCACGGTGCGGGTGTTCGACATGCGGCGATCGCAGTTTCTCGGCGAACCGCTCGTGCAGGACAAGTCGGTTGACTCGCTGACTTGGAACAAATCGTCCGATCGGCTCGTCGTCGGTTGTCGAGATAAGAAAGTTCGCATCTATCCATTCGATGACGACGGAGCGAAGCCGCCGGTGGTCGCCGCCGCGCCGTACGGCAAAGCGTACAACGTGCAGCAAAGTGCCGAGTTCTCCCCGGCGTTCGCGCTCGACGAAACCGCGATCCTTTACCCCAGCGGCAGCGCGATCGTGGCCTGCGTTTCCGTCGAGTCGGGAACGACGCTGTGGCGGCGGCGGGTGATGACGAACTTGTTTTCGGCGGCGGTTGCGTCGGACGGAAAGTTCCTGTTCGTTGGCGGAGACCGCAACGGCGCGGTGCTCGATATCAAGAATCGCGCCGAGAAACTGACGATGATCGCGCATCGGCACACCGTGAACTTCGCCGACTACACACCCGACGCGACGCGGCTGGCAACGGGGAGCTGGGATCGGACGGTGCGCGTCTGGTCGGATCGGAATAGTGGACCCATTGCTCAGTTGCCGCATCAGTCCGGCGTGACATGCGTGAAGTTTTCGCCCGGCGGAGAATTGCTGGCCACGGCGGAGTCGGACGGCGTCGTTAAGATTTGGGATCTTGCCCGCGGCGAACCGCGCGTGCGGCGGTTGGACGCACATTCGCCGGCCGGCCTGGCGCGGATTAGCGCGGACGGACGTTACGTCATGCCAACCGGAACGTCGTTTCATGGTGGTCGCCTCAATACGCTCGTCGCTTATGAGACCGCGAGCGGCAAATCGGTGGGGCGTGCGGTGAGCACGGACGGAATCTTCGTCGACGCACTGTTTGCCCCGGACGTTCGCAGAGCGATCGCCGCCGTCTCGTTCAAGGAAACCCGGCCCGGCGTGACGGCGAAGCGCGGCGCAGGCGGCGACCGCGGCCGCATCGAGGCCTGGAATCTGCTGACCGGTGAATTGCTAGTCGAGTCGGCGGCGCTGGCTGCCGAGCCGCGGAGCGTGGCGGCATCGCGGGATGGAACTCGGCTGGCGACGTATTGCGAGGATGGTCGAGTATACGTCTTCGACGCGGATAGACTTTCGACCGTATGCACGGCGAAAACTGGCCACGCCGCGACGGCTCCAAATCAATACGCGAACAACGGCGTCGTGCGATTCACGCCGGACGGCCGCAGCGTGATGCTGTTCGGCTCCGACAATTACGTGTATGTCTGGAACGCGGTGACCGGCAAGCAGCGTTTTCCGCGACTGGCGCACAAACATTTCGTTCACGACGTCGACGTCTCGGCCGACTCGAAGAAAATGGTGACGGCTTCGTTCGACGAATCCGTGCGGTTTTGGGATTTGACGACCGGCGTGCAGCTTGGCGAGCCGTTGCCGCTGCCGGACAAGGTATTCCGCACGCGTTACGTCGATTGCGAGGCGAACGTGCTGATCGCCTGCCGCGACAATCTTGTTCGCATCATTGATGCGAAGTCTCGACAGCCCGTCGCGCCGCCGGCGGAGCACGACGAAGAGGTGTTCGACGCGCGGTTGACGCCGAACGGCAAGTGGATATTGTCGGTTGCGCTCGATAGCACGCTACGGGTGGCCAGCCGACGCACGGGCAAACTCGTCATGCCCCCGATCAAGCTTGGCGGCGGCGGCTGGGCCGTCGAAATCACGGCCGACGGACGATACGCCGTCGCCAGCGGAGGTGGCGGCGCGTTGACGGTCCTGGAACTGTCCGATCTCGACCGCGACCAGCCTTTCGACGGCGACGACGCGATGCTCATCGGCGAATTCATCAGCGGGCAGTCCATCCGAAGAGACCGAACCGATGCATTGACAAGCGAGCAGTGGATGGAGCGATACGAGCAAGCCAGGCGAATTCAGCCCGAATTTTTCGCGGGTCTTGGCGAAGACTCGGCGGCCAATTCATCTACACTGATTCAATTCGTGCCGCCGCGGATGCCGCTGGTGATACGGCTTAGCGAGAACGTCAATCGGCGACTGCGGCCGTACGTCGCTTCGGCGAATAAGACGATCGAACGGATGCGTCGCCACATTGAAAGTATTTTGGCGGAACCGTGGCTCAATGCCCCCGATTGAGAGTTGCCGCGCAAGGAGCGGGCTAATCCTTCCGTTTTCCTGGCGCGTCGGCGTCCAAGCCGTCAAACGACCAGTCTTGCATCGCCGATACCGCCGACCGTTTGGTCAGATCGAATTCCAGCGGCGTAATCGTCACGAATCCGTCGGCCAGCGCGGTCAGGTCGGTTTCGGTGGCGTCGTGGTCTTCGGGTAACCGTCCGGCGGCCCAATAGTAGCTTCGCCCGCGCGGATCGATGCGTTTCTCGTAGTGTTCGGCATATTGCCGCACGTCCATCGGTGCGACTTTCACTTGGGGCTTCTCCCACAGCGCGGCCGTCGGAATGTTGACATTATAGAGTTGCGGCGCAGGCCCCTTCTGCGCGAGAATCCGCTCGATCACTCGCCGCGCAACGGTCGCCGCCCGATCGAATTCCGGATGCTGGCGAAATTCCAACGACACGGCCACGCTGGTTAGCCCGAAGAACGCCCCTTCGATGGCCGCCGCCACCGTGCCGCTGTAGAGCACGTTGATGCCGGCGTTCAAGCCGTAGTTGATCCCGCTGACCACCAGGTCCGGCCGGCGCGGGCAGTACTCCGTCAGCCCGAGCTTGACGCAATCCGCCGGGCTGCCCTCGACGGCATACCCGCGTCGCTTCACGCCGTCGAAGACTTCGTTGACGATCAGCGGGGTCAAATAGGTGATCGAATGGCCGACGCCGCTCTGTTCGACCGCCGGGGCGACCAAGGTCACGTTGCCCAGCGCGGCGAGTTCCTTTTGCAGGGCCGCCAGACCGGGCGCGTAGATTCCATCATCGTTCGTTAGCAGTATCTCCACGTTGTCCGCCTCTCTCGCATTGACCCAGCAACCTTTTGCTCTGCGCACCATTTTATCCGTGCGCCAATTATTCGCATCCGCCCGCAACAGGTCACGGGGACGAACCCCCTGACCGATGGGTAAAGTCCGCGAGAAACTCGAAAAAATTGCGGGTTGTGCGGATCAACTCCGGCACTGCTCGTGCTACAAGCCGCCGTCGTGGCGAAGTCGCCGTGCGGCAGGCAATTGCAGCCGGTCGCACCTCCATGCCGAACCCGCACTCGAACAAACCGAAGAATCGGACCATTCCTCGCATGGCCGTTGTTCTCTTGGAGACCACAACGCCATCCCTGGTTCATCTTGCCCGTCGATCGACGCGTGCCTTCCCTTGACCGAATGTCGACCGGCACTGAGAATTGAGGCTACCCGCAGGGCCACTGGCCTGTCGATCATCGCACCAAACGCCACGACAACGATTCGCGTCAGCGCCGGCTGGATCGACTTACCCCCTTTTTCTGTAAATCGTAAATCACGACATGACGGCGATTACGTCGGTTCCTGATGCGGCGGGGCGATTCGGCACATTTGGCGGCCGATATGTGCCCGAGACGCTCACCCGAGCGCTCGACGAACTGGCCGTCGAATATGAGCGCGCCCAAAAGGACAGTGCGTTCGGTCGAGAGCTTGCCGACCTGTGGCGCAATTACGTTGGTCGTCCATCGCCGCTGTACCACGCCCGCCGGTTGAGCGAAAAGTGCGGCGGAGCGCAGATTTACCTCAAGCGCGAAGACCTGAACCACACCGGCGCCCACAAGATCAACAACACGCTCGGCCAGGCCCTGCTTACGCTCCGCATGGGCAAGCGCCGCGTGATCGCCGAAACCGGCGCGGGCCAGCACGGCGTCGCGACCGCCACGGCGTGTGCCCGATTCGGCCTGGAGTGCATCGTCTACATGGGCGAGGAAGACATCCGCCGCCAGAAGCCGAACGTGTTCAGCATGAGGCTGCTCGGCGCGGAAGTCCGCCCGGTCACCAGCGGCTCGCGAACGCTCCGCGACGCCATCAACGAAGCAATGCGCGACTGGATGAGCTCCGTCGAAACGACGCACTACATCCTTGGCTCCGTCGTCGGTCCGCACCCGTTCCCGCGGATTGTCCGCGACTTTCAATCGGTCATCGGCCGCGAAACGATCGACCAATCGCGCGAGCAACTCGGCCGGTTACCAGACCTGGTCGTGGCCTGTGTCGGCGGCGGCAGCAACGCGGCGGGCATGTTCTATCCGTTCGTCGAGCACGCGGGCGTCAAGCTCGTCGGCGTCGAAGCCGGTGGGCGATCGAACAAGCCCGGCGATCACGCCTCGCCGCTCACCTACGGCGCGCCCGGCGTGCTGCACGGCAGTTTCAGCTACGTCATGCAGGACGAAGACGGGCAGACTTGCGACGTGCACTCGATTTCGGCCGGTCTCGACTACCCCGGCGTCGGCCCGGAGCACAGCTATTGGAAAGACACCGGCCGCGTCGAATACACTTGCTGCCGCGACGGCGACGCGCTGGCGGCATTTGCGGAGCTTGCCCGCTGCGAAGGCATTTTGCCGGCATTGGAAAGCTCGCACGCCGTGGCTAAGGCGATGGAACTGGCCGCCAAGCGCCCGGCGAGCGAATCAATCGTCGTCTGCCTCTCCGGCCGCGGCGACAAAGACGCCGCTGAAATCGCCAGACTTCGCGGCGTCGAGATGTAACGTCCCGGCATCCTGTCCATTGCCCACTATTTACTTCCCCTATCCTCTACCCCGGTTCGCCACTTGTCGATGACCGACACCAACGCCGCGCAACGAGACGAAACGCCAGACCAGCGCCTCGCGGACCAGCGCCTCGTCGTGGCCGAAACCGAGCGGCTCGTGCTGCGTCGTATCGACCACGACGATCTCGATTTCTTCGCCGCGCTGTTCGCCGACCCGGAAGTGATGCGATTTTCGATGGGCGTGCGAACCCGCGACGAGTCTCGCGAGTGGATCGACCGCGCGGCCGCTTCGTACGTGGCAAACGGATACGGCCCGTGGTGCGTCGTCCGCAAGTCGGACGGCGGCGCGATCGGGTTTTGCGGTTTGGTGGACCAAACGATCGACGGCGCGGCCGAAGTCGAAATCGGCTACCGGCTGGCCGAGTCGCATTGGGGACAAGGCTACGCGCCGGAAGCGGCCGCCGCCGTGCGCGACTTGGCGATTGGGCAGTTTGGTCTCTCGCGGGTGATCGCGTTGGTCGATCCGCTCAACGTGCGGTCGATTCGCGTGGTTGAAAAGATTGGCATGGACTGGTCGATGCAGACACTCAAATGGCATCGGCGGCTGCGGGTCTACTCCGTCGATGCCGGCGTTTGAGCGACGAAGTGCCTATCCCAAACCAAATCCTGTAGGAGGCGAATCCTTTCGCCGAGAGAATCGCTATACTGTGCGTTCGGCGAAAGGATTCGCCTCCTACAGTTCTGGGATAAGCACTACGCCTTGAACGGCGGCGTGGGCGGGTAAATGCCGATTTCGATATGATGCCCGTCGGGGTCGTGAAAGAAAATCTGCGGAATTCCGCCCGCGTTGACCTGTTTGTGGTACGTAACACCGTGGGCCTTCAAGCAGCGTTCCACTTCGTCGAAATCGTCGACGGCGAACGCCACGTGCTCCGCCCGCGGGTCGATCTTTTCGCCGTCGGTCTGCGGCCGGTTCTCGATGATGTGGATTTGCAGCCCATCTTTGAACAGCCACGCGCCGGCGAAATTGAAATTGGGCCGCTCGAGCGGCCGGAAACCGAGCACGTCGCGATAGAAGGCCAGACTGGCGTCGCAATCGCGCGAGGCGACGGCGACGTGATGTAACGCGTGAAGCGGGAGTGGTGGGGGCATGGGATGAACGAGGGCTGGAGGTTGGAGGGAATCGGCGAGTGTCGTCGTCGGTCTTGATATCGAACGCCGTTTCCGATTATGACCGATTCTGCTCGGCAATGTCCAACAAACACGCATGGCGGTGGTGTTCCCCCGCCGCGACGAGCGCCGGCCGCGTCTCGACGCACGTTTGCCGCCGGTACCCACACCGCGGCTCGAAGGCGCAGCCCGGCGGCAGTTCGGCCAGGTCCGGCGGTTGACCTTCGATCGACGCCAATCGGCCCGCCGTGGCCAAGCCGTCTTCGCCAAGCCGCGGCACGGATTCGAGCAGCCCCAGCGTATACGGATGCTTCGGCGCGGCGAACAGCGCTTCGGCCGGAGCCTGTTCGACGATTCGTCCGGCATACATCACGCATACCCGGCGGCACATACTGGCGACCACGCCGAGATCGTGCGTGATCAACAGGATCGCCGTTCCCTCGGTGCGCTGGAGTTCCGCCAATAATTCGAGTATCTGGGCTTGAATCGTCACGTCCAGCGCCGTCGTCGGTTCGTCGGCAATCAGCACATCGGGCCGGCAGGACAGCGCTACGGCGATCATCACGCGCTGCCTCATGCCGCCGGAGAATTGGTGCGGGTAATCGAACGCGCGCCGCACGGCGTTGGGAATGCCAACGCGTTGCAGCATTTCGACCGCGCGGTCGAGCGCCTGCCGCGACGTGTATCCCAAGTGATGCCGCGTGGCTTCGGTCAATTGCTCGGCGACCGACAGAAACGGATTCAGCGAGGTCATCGGGTCTTGAAAAAACATCGCGATCCGCCGTCCTCGCACCGCGGAAAGCCGCCGCGGCGAAAGCGCAAGGAGATTCTCGCCGCGATACCGCACGCTGCCGGACGTGACGCGGCCCGGCGGCTGCGGGATGAGTCCCATGATCGCCAGACTGGTCACCGATTTTCCGGACCCGGACTCGCCGACGAGGCCGACGGTTTCGCCCGCTTCGAGCGACAGCGAAACGTCGCTTACCGCGCGGACCGGTCCTTGGTCCGAACGAAATTCGACGCTCAAGTTTTCGACGGTGAGCATGGCGTTCGCCGCGCGCTCCAGGATCGGCGATTATCGCAGTCTGGTCGTAGGAGGCCGAATGGAGTGAGGCCCACCATTCTTGCGAGGCGGCTCGGTGAGCCTCGCTCCGTTCGACAAACTCCACATCGATACGACCGCCGAATGCGATTTCGGAAAACTGATTCAGGCCAAATCCTACCGCGCCCACAAGATCGACGCTTGATTGCTCGCTTCGCCAAATACGCGATCGAACGTCTGCCGCACCTGCCGCCGGGTGCGCTCGTCGTCGGTGAGCAAGTCTTCGCTTCGCGAGTACCGCAGCAGACGAGCTAGTTTCGCGAGTTCCACGGCGTCCTCGGGCATATCGTGGCGGGCGGCGGCGTTCATCAGTCGGATGCGGGCCTCGACGTTTCGCAGAAATCGGTACGCCTCGGAAAGAATCGCGAAATCGCTCTCGCCCAGATGTCCGGCGTTGCGCAGCGCCGCCATCGCGTCGAGCGTGCCCGGTGCGCGAATGGACAGCGGAAGCCCGGCGTGGCGAAGTTGCAGCATCTGCACGAGAAACTCGATGTCGACGATCCCGCCCAGGCCACGTTTGATGTTCCGCGGGCTGGCGGTTTCTTCCAGGCGGATTCGCATCTGATAGATTTCATCGGCGTCGGCCGCCCGCCATGCTGGGCCATACGTTACCTGCCACACCGCTTCCATCGCCCGCTGCGCGGCTTGCGGTTCACCGTACACGACGCGGGCCTTGCACAGCGCCAGCCGCTCCCAAAGCTGGCCCTCGCCGTCGTCGAAATAGCGGACCAGTTCCGCCAGCGACGTGGCCAGCGCCCCGGATCGGCCCGTCGGTCGCAGTCGGGCATCGACTTCGTAAAGCCGGCCAAAGGGCCCAAGCTGCGACGCCGCCTTGATGATCCGCTGCCCCAGTTCGCCGAAAAAGTGCTGATTGCTGGTGACGTTCGTCTTGCGTGCCCGCCGCGCGGCGTGCGTTTGACCATCGGCTTCGTAGAGAAAGATGACGTCGAGATCGCTGTGGTAGTTTGGCTCTCGGCCGCCGTATTTGCCGACTCCGAGCGTGATGAACTCGCAGGGGCGGGAAGCGGCGGCTGGGGGCTGGGGAATGAGGGCTGGGGAAGCGGGCCTCTCCACTTCGCGCGATTGCTCGCCTTCCGCATCGCCTTGCTCGATCCACGGCGTGCCGAACTTTTCGCTTAGCCGGTCGAACTCGCGGCGGGTCAATTGCTCCAGGCACACTTCCGCGATGTCGGCCAGCGCCGCGTTCGTGGCCTTGATGTCTTCTTTGCCGAGAATGTCGCGGACGCCGACGCTGAGTTGCTCCGTATTCTTGAAGCTATGCAGGATCGGCTCGATGTCCTCGGCCCCACGGCACAGGTCGGCCAGTTTGGCCCGCAACTGCTCCGGCCGCGGCAGCCGATCGAGCAACAAGCTATCGAGCAGCTCGTCGATCATGCCGGGGTTGCTGGTGAGAATCTCCGATAGAAACGGACTCGACGAGCAAAGATCGACGTACAGCCGCAGCGTTGGTGGGCTGAAGCTGAACAGCTCCCACAGCACGCCCTTGCCGCCGAGCGAATCGCTGACGTTGGCCAGATTCACCAGCGTCGAATCGGGTTCCGGCGTCTGCGACACCGCCGCGAGCAGCCGCGGCGCGATCGCCGCCAGGAAATGCCGGCAGCGCCGCGTGGATAGAAAGCGAATCCGTTCGGTGGCCAGCGACATCAGCGTGTCGTAGGCATTGTCGATCGAATTGAAGCGATATTTGGCCAGCGTTTGCCGGATGGATTCGCGCGACGGATCGGGATCGAGCACCAGATCGACCTCCGGCTCGACTTCGCCTTCGTCGCCGAACGCCAGGTGCAACAGGTGGTTGAGCACGATCCGATTGACGCCCGTTCGCCGGCGATATTCCGCGACGAATGCTTCGCGCGCCGTCGCGCCGGCCGTAGCGTCGAAACCCATCCGCACCGCCAGCTTGCGCAATTCTTCGCCGTCCTCCGGCATGGCGTGCGTTTGCAGGTCGAACATGATCTGCAAACGATGTTCGATCTTGCGGAGGAAACGATAGTTTTCTTCGAGTTCGGACCGCTCGCGATCGTTCAGACAGCCGGCGCGCTCCAGCCGACCCAACGCAACGAGCGTGTTGCCGGTCCGCAATTCCCGCACTTCGCCACCGTTGAGCAATTGCAGGAATTGGATGACGAACTCGATGTCGCGGATGCCGCCGTGGCCGGTTTTTACGTCGCAGCGGTCGGCCCCTTCACCTTCGGCGCGCTGCTCGATCCGCCGTTTCAAGGCGCGGATGCCGGAGATATCGGCCCGACTCAAATAGCGGCGGTAGATCCACGGCTCGAGCCGCGCGAGGAACTCCTGGCCCAGGTCCGCGTCGCCGGCGATGGTCCGCACCTTGACCATCGCTTGCCGCTCCCAAGTGCGGCCCATCACGTCGTAGTAGTGCAGCGCCGATTCGAGACTCGGCACGAGCGGACCGCGCTGGCCCTCGGGGCGCAACCGCATGTCGACACGATAGGCCATGCCGAGTTCGTTCTTGTCGGCGAGCAGACGGATCAGTTCGCGCGCGAGCGCGTCGAAGAACTCCGTGCTCGATTGCCGCCGACGGCCGTCGCTCGTCCCTTCGCCGTCGTACAGAAAGATCAAATCGATATCGCTGGAGTAGTTCAACTCGGTTCCGCCGAGCTTGCCCAGAGCGAAAACGGCGAACCGCGCCGGCCGGCCGTCGGGCAGCCGCAACACGCCGCGCGTTTCGGCCAGTTTGCGATACGCGGCCCGCAGCGCCGCCTCGACGATGGCGTCAGCGAGAAACGATATTTGCTGTGTGACGACGAGCAGATCCTGCGAGAGGACGATGTCGCCGTAGGCGATTCGTAGCGTTTCGCGGCGTTTGAATCGGCGAAGCGTGGCGATGACGGCCTTGTCGTCCGTTTGTGCCAGCGTTTCGGTGACGATTTCGTCGACCAGCACGTCGCGGGCGACCGGTTGCCCCTCGGTCATTCGCAATAAGTCGTAGCTTTCCCGGTCGGTGACGAGCAGATCGCTCAAATGCTGGCTGGTCGAGAAGATTTGCAGCAGAATCGGCAGCGCCTGCCGATCGCGCTCGAACAAAGTGGCCAGCGACAGCGGGCTGCGAGCGGCGGCGAAGAACCGGTCCAGGTTGTTCAGCGCCATGTCGGCGTCGGACAGCCGCGGCAGATGCTCCTCGAACTGGCGAAGAATGTCGTCGATCAGATCGAGCGTCACGCCGGCGTCGGCGATGCGGACGAGAAATTCGTGCGCCCGTAGCGGTTCGCGAAGGCCCCAATCGCGCAGCGGCGCGTCGGCCAAAGCGGCGTCGTCCAGTAGTGCGGAAATCTTCGAAAGGTCCATCGCCACGCGCGCAACACCCACTTCGCCTGGAAACCTAGCATCCTATCATACTCGCACGACGAGGGCAGGTCAGGATGGGGTGAGCGTTTCGACGGTTTGCGGCCCGTCGGCGAAAGGATTCGCCTCCTAAATCGCAGATTCTCGGCAATTCTTTTTGGATAGTCACTTAACCGTGCCAAGCCGGGCGCGGTGCGTGGGCTGCGGAGGGGCAGGAGGCAAAACATCGGGCCGCGGGCGTAGCACCGCGCGGCCACTCGGGGCGGATGTCTGTTACGCCGTTACGCCCCGCTAATGTTGTTGCAAGTGCCGCGGAAGTCGGTATCATGGCAAGCGTTGGTGCTGCTCCGTGCAGGGGTATCGCGTCCCTGTCATTTCGGCACTTCTCACGCCAGGAGATCGTCCGATGCGCCTCACCAAACTTTCGCAGATGGTTCGTAAGTTCAGTTCCATCTCATTCGGCGGCATTCGTCCTAACGGCATTCGGACACGCCTTGCGACTCGCCACCGCCGTTCCACGCTCGAAACGCTCGAAGCCCGCCTGGCGCTCGACGCGGCGACGGACAGCGGAACATCCAGCGGCAGCGGCAGCAGCACGACCGCCCCGACGCTGCTCACGCTCGTCGTTTCGACCACCATCGACGAAGTGGACGGCGACTACAGCCCCGGCGACCTGTCGCTGCGCGAAGCGGTCATCCTGGCCAACGCCCACGACGGCAACGCGGTCATCGAACTGCCCTCGGGCGTGTACACGCTCACGATTCCGCGTCCGTCGTTGAACGAACCTGATGCGAGCGGCGCGTTGACCGGCGACCTCGACATCGACAACGATCTAGGATCGATTCGCATCGTCGGCCAAGGCGCGGCGACGACCATTATCGATGGCAACGGGCTCGACCGCGTGTTTACGGCTGGGTTCGGTGAACTCCAACTCTCCCACATGACCATCCGCTGCGGCGAAGTTCCGTCCATCGGCGTGAATCCATCGGACCTGAATGGCAGCGGCGGCGGAATTCTTGTATTCGGCCACCTTCACCTCGACAACAGCGTCATTGAAGCGAATCGCGCGTCATACGGCGGTGGACTGTATCTCCGCCACGACGCGTCCATCACGATGGTCGATACGATCGTCTGCGATAACAGCGCGATCCAGGGCGGTGGAATCTGGTTTCAGGAGGACGCGGCGGCCACGATCAGCGGCAGCGAGTTTGCCGACAACACCGCGACCGAATTCGGCGACGGGCTATTCTTGCTCGAACCGGTCGTTCACCTAAGCGACTCGGCGGTTCACGGCAATACGGCCGGAGTAAGGGGCGGCGGATTCTATCTCGGCTCGGCATACCTCGATGTTCGAACGACCAACATTTCCGACAATTTCGCTGGTGAACGCGGCGGTGGTCTGTACCTCAGCGACGAAGCCGGCCTGTCGATTTCGCAGTCAACCATTTTCGCCAACCGGACGGACGATGCCGGTTTGGGCGGCGGCTTGTATGCGTATCGCGCGGACGTGAATATGAATGAAGTGACGGTAAGTGATAATTCCGTGGGCGACGGCGGCTCCGGAGGTGGTTTATATATTGAGGGCGTGCCAGACGACGAAAGTACGACGATCGTCGCAAGTACGATCATAAACAATTCCGCCACGAACGGCGGTGGCATTACGGTCGCCGGCGGCGTCGCCGTGGCAATTTCTGACACCTCGTTCACCGCCAACACGGCAACCGTCGCCGGCGGCGGGTTGTTGACCACGAATCTTTCGACCACGTTCCCCGCTGCTCCCAGCATCACCCTCGACAACGTCCAATTCGTCGGCAACACCGCCGCCTACGGCGCGGGCCTGTGCAACGGCAACAATCAGTCGCTGACGCTGACGAACAGCCTGATCGCCGACAACACGGCCACGCAGCAGGGCGGCGGCGCGATTAACGACGGCGGGTATCTGCGGCTCGAAAACACGACCGTCCGGGGCAACCGCATCGAGTTCTTCAGTACGGAAACGGGCGCGGAACGCATCGGCGCAGGTTTGCTCAACCAGGCCGTCGCCGCCGACGCGACTCTGGTCGTCGTCGCGTCGAGCATCATCGAAAATTCGATCGAGGTGAACGCTGTCCGCGGCGCTATCGTGTCGGGCGCGGGAATCGCGAATCTGTCGCTGCCGCCCGGCGGAAGCGAAGTGAGAACCGCCGATCTGGTCATCGAATCCAGTACTATCGCCCGCAATACGCTCCTTGGCGTCGTGAACCCCGGCGACCATCAGTTCGATTCCGACGCCATCGCCAGCGGCGCGGGCCTTTACAGCTATGGGGAGACCGGCAACCGGGCGAACGTGTGGCTGACGAATTCAACGGTCGACGACAACCACGCCGCCGTTCGGGCCACGACGGGAGTTTACCTCGACGACCTTAGTGTGGGCGCGCATGGGGGCGGGATTTATGCCGAGTCGTCGAATGTAACCATCGTTTCGTCTTCGATTAGCCGCAATTCCGTTCAGGCGGAAAACGATGTTCCCAACCAACGCGCATCGGTGGATGGAGGTGGCATTGATTTTCAGTTCGACGGGGATGCAACGCTGAGGGTCGTCGACTCGACGATCAACGGCAACGAAGCTGGCGGCGACCTCGGCTCGGGGGGCGGTATCCACGCCATAGGTGAAAAACGGGTTCCCAATGAAAGTGAACTGGCGATTTCCGGGAGCACGATCGAAGGCAACTCGGCCCCTGCCGGTGGCGGCATTGCGATCGCGGACAACATCAACGCCTTCATTTCGCATACGGACATCAATTCCAACGCCGCCTTGGTGACGGGCGGCGGGCTGTTGGTGGTTAGTAACCCGACCTCTCTATGGCGCGGAGGCCTGCCCATCGCCCTCGACAATGTTCACGTCGTCGACAATACGGCAACGTATGGCGCGGGTCTGAGCAACGGCAACAACCAGTCGCTGATCCTCACCAACAGCCTCGTCGCCGATAACGTCGCCACGGAAAAAGCCGGCGGCGTATTCAATGACGGCGGGTATCTCAGCCTTACCGACTCAGAAATCCGCGGCAATCGCGTCGTGGGGCTTGGTGGCGAGGACACGCCGATGTACGGTGCCGGTGTCCTTAACCAGGGAATCGCGTCGAATGCGTTGCTCGAAATGGCCAACGTGCGAGTCGTCGGTAACCTACTCGACAGCCGCGTGCCAAGTTTTTCCGAGGATGATTATTTGAGGCTCGGCGCGGGTATCGCGAATCTCGCTGGTTTGCAGCGATTTGCTATCGTCGACGTCGCGAACAGCGTCATCGCAGACAATGAGATTACGTTCGCCGCCGAGACGGGCGCGGAGTTGGGCGACGTTACGGGTAAGGGCGGCGGAATCTACTCGTACGCCAGTCCGAACGCGACGGCGCGAGTGTTCGTAGAGCGATCCACCATCAGCGACAATCGTGTCGCTTTGGAGTTGCCGCCGTCGCAAAGCGCCGACCTCCTCGTCAGTGGCGGGGGCATTCACGTCGAGGGCGGCTCGGACTTAACTGGTTACTTTCAGCACAATTTCAAACAACGCCGCCTTGGCCCGCAACCAGAGCGACAACAACGACACGATTGCCGTGGGCGGCGGCATCGCATTTGTTTCGACGCCCGCGTCGATGAGAATGGTCGCCAATCATGCCACGATCTCCGGGAATTCCGTCTCCGCGATTAACCCGGCGGACGGATATGCGAAAACCGTGGCCTCAGGTGGCGGTGTCTCGATGTTTAATCCTGCATTGCTCCCACAGGTGCTTAGTCAGGCGGAGATTGCCTTTAGCACGATCGCGTTCAACCGAGCATACGCCGAGATCGACCAAAACGTGCCCGATGATGATGAGGGCGAACCGCGGCCGCAAAGACCAGAGCCGGCGGGCGTCGTCGGAAGTACCTCCCGGCTATCCATTTATCAAACGATCGTCGGCGCGAACGAGTCCGTCGTAGTCGAGCGCGGCCCCGGTACGACGGAAAGAAGCTACGTGCCGGTCGTCGGCTTTATGGACTTGGCTTATAACGTGCTGGTTGGGCAAGAGGCGGCCCAGTGGCTCGACTCGCTCGCCTTCAACGGCAGGCAGACGCAAACGCACGCCTTGCTGCCCGGTAGCCCGGCAATTGATGCCGGCGATCCCGCGTTCGATGGCGGCGCGTACGATCCGCCGATAACACGCGATCAGCGGGGGCAGCCGCGAGTGGTCGACGGCGATTTGGACACGGTGGCGCGGATCGACATCGGTTCCTATGAGTATTCGCCGACGTTTCTGTTCGGCGACTTGAATGGCGATGGCGTTGTCGGCCTGGGCGATCTGATGGCGGTGCAGCGCAACTTCGCTGCCACCGATGCGAGTTACGCGCAGGGCGACCTCAATGCCGATGGCCGCGTCGACAGCGCAGACGTGGGCACGCTGGTTCAACACCTCGGCAGCCGCCTGCCGCCGATCGCGTCGCCATCCGCCTCGGCCGCCGTGGTTGTTCGCCGCACGACGCCCGGCTTCGCCGCGGGTCGCTCCGTCGACAATGCAGTCGACAACGCCCGCCGGATCGATCGCGAAGTCCGTCGGCGCGGTTTGTCGGCCGACTCCGTGGACCGCGCCTTGCAGGCGAACTCGCTCGAAACCACGCCGCAGCCAGCCGCCTCCAAACTTCGCGTCCGCCGCCGCGTCGCGCTGTTCGGTAAGTAGATCGCGTCAGGCGCGTCGTTACCAAGTGGCGTCGTTACCGGGCGGCGGTGCTATGAACCCTTCGCAAAAAACCGCAAACGCGCGATCGGCTCGTCGGCAATTCCCAATTCCCGCTGCCGCCGCAGAGTCGCTGGAATGAGTTTCTTGCGATTGACGAAGAACAATCCGCCGCGGACGCCACGCAGACGCAGGCGATAATAGGTCAGCACGGCCAGCATCCGCTCGGGCCAGCGCACCGTCTCGCGCACGCCGCGGTACGGACCGTCGGCGAAGAATTGCCGCGGCTCGATCGGCGGTCGCACCACGGCCGCGCGGCCCGCTGCTGTTTTGAGGCGATACGTATCGCGAATCCAATTGCCGGTGATGATGTTCACCACCGGGTACGGCGCGGGATTTCCCCACAGCACGCGCTTTTTCGGGCCGTTCGAATTGCAAAACCACGGCAGCATCGTGCGAATGAACGCGATGAAGTCTGCGTACTCGACCAATTCGTAATCGCGCTGCCGGAAGATCACGACGACCTCGCGGCGCGTGTCGTGGGCAAACCGCCGCACTTCCGCGACGAAGGCCGGATCGCTGAAATGCCGGATGCCGTCGCGAAAATCGTCGAGCACGATGAAGCCGGCGTTGTAGTGAATCGCGCCGTGGATGTAGTTGATGCCGTGCGGCATTCGTCGCGCGCGGCCCCAGGGAATTTCCGGCGTCACGGCCGATCGCGCGACCATCGCCGCCAAAAAACCGCCGATCTTGGCGACGATCGCCTTGTCGTCTTCCGCACAACCGGCCGGCAGTCTCCGCGGCGCACGATAGACGACGTTGCGCGGCCAAATCGGCTCGCCGGTGTCGGGAATCTTCCCGGTCACCCACGGATGCGTGCGGTCGATCAACCCCGGCGGCATCGGCCGGAAGTGGATGATGTCCCAGACCCGCAAGATGCCGTGCGAATTGTGGATCGTCAGCTTCAGCCACGTCCACGGCACGAGAAACCAGTATGCGATCCACGCCCGCCACGATTCGCGCCGCAGGGCGACGGACGTTGCGTCCGATGGTGCGCCGCGCGATGCGCGGGGCGATTGTCCTGCAACGGATGATGCCGACGCCCGAAACGCGCCGCCGCGCCGAGTCGATTTGCTTGGGCAACGATGGCGCTGCGCGACCGGCATGGTGTACCGCGGGGTGAAAGTCTCGGCCGGCAAACGAGAAGAGCCGTAGCGGCCGCAGATCAAATCATGGGCGGAAGTATTACCCCATCGAAGCCGAAGCGATGCATCTCACTCGCCGCACACGAAATCAACCGGCGCGGTGTCGCCACTCGGACGTCGCGACGCAGGAAACGTCCACCCGTCGGACGCGGCGAATCGCCAAATTCAGAACTGTGTGACGCGAATCCCGCAGATTCCGGATAGGCACTAACTACGTTAGCGAAGAAATCTCGCAAATGTACTTGCGACTTCGTACTTGCTCCATCGCCGTATCGAGTTCAAGACGAGAACCAATCGACTACCGAATGCCACATGTCGCAAAAAAAACAGCCGCCGCTGGCCCGTACATTGAAAGGCAGCGCCGCCGTCATCATACACAGCAGTTTTGTCAGCATGGTTCGTCCCTTATTAGCGAGTAAGTACGTTCCCCGTTGGAGGGCAGTATAGTCCGCCGCCGCCGCCGATTGCAAGCAATTTCGCGGCAATGCAATTTCGCGGCAATGCAAACGAAGGGCGAACGAGGACGTCGTCGGGATTGGAGCCGAAAGAGGCGACGATGCATCCAAGCATTTCTGCCGCGCTCGCACGGTCCTCAAGAGGACAGAGACAGCGTGACAAACTTCGTTGGGCGTGTTCTGCGGCGACTCCCCGCGACAACGCAGAGCGCCGTATTGTCGCGGATTCTATTGAGAAAACGTGAACCCGCAGGCGCACCGCGCCAGCCGAACGTGGACGTCCTTGTGACATTCGGGACACCGCTTGTGCCACGAACGAATCGTCGGCGTCGCCGTCGGGCGTGGTCCGCTCAGCGCCGCCTTCTTGGCTGCTTCCTTCAATCGAGCGCTCGTCTTGAGGTCTGCCTGCCGCTGAGAACATTGGGGGTGTACGCCAGCGAGCGAATAGCTCGGCTTGCCACAGATCGGGCAAACCTTTCGGCCCGTCGCGCGCACGGGGATACTAGATTGCTTCGCACACATGGCGACCACCCTACTTTCTCAAGAGCCAGGCTCTCGACGACGAGGAAGCTGCTGCGTCGGCTGATGGGCCAGCACGCTGGACCGGCGGTCCATTGCGAATCGGTTCGACCCTAAAGCGCGGACAACGAGAAGCCGTTCCGGCGCTGGCGCACTAGAGGAAAAAGCCTGGCGGCAACGGAATACGTCGCTCTCCGCCAAGTCAGATCAACGGACGACGAAATTCATTGTATCAGATAAGTTGCGGTCGCGATACGGTCCGTACCGGGGATTGCCGATCGTTCGGTTCGTGCCGCTCGTAGTGGCCGCGAAATCGACGGCATCCGGACTACAGTTCCGCGCCGACCGGTTCGCGGATCTCGTACCGCGTCATCCGCTTGACCTTCTGCGGCAGCTCAGTGACCTGGCAGCTTTCCCGGCACTCGGCAATCGACATCGAATGCGCCACCCATGCGCCGCTCTTGTAGATGAACGTCCCTTTGTTTTCGTCTTCCATGATGACGAACGGATCGCCGTAGACGGTTGGCGCCACACGGTCGGCGGCGCAAGCGGCTGGCGGACGTGCCGGAGCGACACCGCCGCGGCCTTTGCGTTTGCCGCGAGATTGGAAACGATTATTGCGAGCCATAAGCACAACTCCTTTCGCGACGTCGTACGCCGCTGATCGACGCCTATCGGGTCGACGCCTTTCGGGCCGCGCGTCGACGAAAAGAAAACAAACGAAACCGAAGGAGCCGCGATGGCTCCTCCGGCCCGTTGCGATTTGCACTGCTGCGACTTGTGCGATTTGCACAGCGGATAACGATGATTAGCCGCGAACGATTAGTAGCGGCCTCGTCCGCCACCGCCGCCGCCGCCGCCGCCGCCGCCGCCGCCACCACCGCCACCTCGGCCGCCACGGCCGGAGAAGCTGCGCTCTTCGCGCGGGCGGGCTTCGTTGACCGTCAACCGACGGCCGTCATTTTCTTGATCGTTCAGACCGGTGATCGCAGCGCGAGCCGCGTTGTCGTCGGCCATTTCGACAAAGCCGAATCCTTTGCTGCGTCCGGTGTCGCGATCCTGGACAACTTGCGCGCTGCGGACTTCGCCAAACTTGGCGAACATGTCTTCCAGCGTTCCGTCGGTCACGGAATAGGGCAAATTGCCGACATACAGTCTCATTCCCACGGCTTCAACTCCCAAAAACAAGGCGCGCGGCCAAACACGGATCCGGGCCGCATCGGAGGGACCAAAGTGGTGGTCCGCCAAGAAGGCAAGGCGAGAGAGAAGCCACGTGCGAACAAAAGAAAAAACGCCGCGGCGAATCGCGTCGACAAACCGACTGCCCAAAGTATACCACTTTCGTGCGAGGCGGGTAGGGCGATTGTCCCCATTTTCGCAATTCGGCCCGGCATCCGTGCGTTTTGCGGGTGCGGACGGGGACGACAGCACGCCCGACGTAGTCGTTTTCAGATTCGTGCGGCAGATTTGCCCGGTCGTTTTCGCCTGCGGCGCTGGGCGCGGCCATGCGGTAGGTCAGACGATACGTTCGATCGACCGTCGCCGTTATTCGCCGCCCGGAACGTCTTGAACGCTGTTGTCTGCTTGCACTTTGTCGTCACGATCGCGGTCGATTCGGCCGTCTGCGTCTTCGTCCGCATCACCAGATTCGATCGGCGGCCAGAGAATCCAATCGCCGTCGGCTGGAGAATCGTCGTCGTATCCTCTCACCGATCCGCGATCGTCCAATTCCGGCGATTGGCCGCCATCGTCGTCCAAGTCGGCGCTGACGGAGTATACGACCGGCTTGCCGTCGATGAGTTTGTAATGCAACGGTCGTCCGGTGAATTGGTCGATCGGGACTTCGCGTAAGAACTTCGGAACGACGTCTTCGAGCGACGTCGGCCATTGGTGGTTGATGCGTTGATGACGAACAGCGGCGATGGCGGAAAGGACGCCGCCGACATACTGATAAACCTCGGCGTCGACTCGCTTGAGTATGTAGACGTACCCTTCCGGCTGAACTGACTTGGAATCCCATTTGCGCAGCGCCATCCACAACGGCACTTCGTCGACAAAGTCCGCAAGCGCCGCGTCACGCTCCCAGGGCGGCAGCCGAAACACGCGATCGAGTTCGCGATGGTATCGCTCGTTGGCCGCTGCCAATTCGCTGCGCCCCGGCATGACAAGCGCCGCCCAAATCGGCACGCGAAAGCGGTCCCAGCGATCGCCTAGCCATTCGTCTTCTTCATCGTCATCGTCGTCGGATTGCTCGTCCTCATCACTCCAGTCGCCGTCGATGGTGAACACTCCGTCGCCGCCGCCGTCGTCGGTGTAATAACGCTGGATCGAATCGGCGTAGTAGGCTTCGTCGCCATTCGTGCGGATACGAAACGCTTGCTCGTCGAGAATGCGTTGCAGCCGAGCGGTCAATGCAGAAAAATCTTCGTCGCGAAACGCCTCGGCCGACTCCGCCAGATTCCTGCCGATCGCCGAGGTCGCCATGCCTGCGATGGTCGTCGCGACCATCTCGTCGACGATGAACGGAGCTTCATGCACTTGTTCCGCAAGATCGAACATGGCGATCAGATTCGCAGTCATGCGCCGTCCGTCACCATCTTCCGCCGCGACATAGGCGTCATCGCGGAGCGCTCGGGTCAGGTCCAGGTACGCCGATAGATTTTCAGGAAACATCGCCACGAGACTTGGGTTCTCGCTCGGCTCAGGCAGATTCTTGGCGTCTTCTTCCGTAAACGAATAATCGTGCCGCAACCGCTAGGCGACGTCCTCCGGCGCAACGCCATCGTGAAGCAGCACGCCCATCGGTCTGATCTTCGACGCCTGACGGATCATTTCGATCGCCTTGGCGTTGCGACGCACGAAGGCCGCCGTCGCCGGCCAGTCTTTTTCGCCCGGCCTTTCCGCAATTTCGTTCTCTTTCCGCGGTTCCAGCACTTCCAACGCCCGGCGGTAGTGCGTCCAAGCACGCTTTTCCGGCGGCACCTTGAGAATCGCCGCGTTCAGCTCCGCGGCGTGGTTTCGCGTGAGCCGCGGCTGCTGCGAATAGTACCACCAGCAGAGACCGCCATAGGCCACCGCGAGCACCGCGACCGCGATGCCAACCACTTTGAAAGCGCGACGGATGCGGCGCTTCGGCACGTTCGCCGGCGCGGCGTCGGGTTGAAAACTTGCTGCGGTCATTCGACTTTCGCCTCGCGTCGCCTACGGCAGCGGCGATATCCACAGCAGCGGCTTATCGGCTTCGTCAACGCGAAGTTCGTACTTCAGCCGCGCCTGATATAGCAGCTTCTTGAGCACGTTGGAGTACGTCAGCCGCTCGGCCGGCAGCGTCACGCTCGCCTTGGTCGGGTCGATGTCGCGCCGAGCCATATTGTTGTGATCGAACAGCACCGGCGCTTCGAGCCGCTTGGCCACGATCGCCAGCGCGTCGAGCAACGGCGTTTCGTCGATCTCCACGTTCGTTGCCTTGATGATCGCCGGCAACAGCTTGGCCGGCGCGGTTTCCGACGTCCAGCCAACCGGCCACAACTCTTTCGCGCCCGCGCTCGACGTGATGACCAGTTCGACTTCGTCGCCCCGCACCCGCGGCACAACGATCAAGCCCGCCGGCCGCACCGCAGCCGCCAGGGCCGTGCCGCTGGCCACGTCCGACAGTTCGTCGAGCACCACGTCGCCGCCGGCGAGCGCCTTGGTCGCCGAGCCGTCGATGGTCAGTCGATGCGACAGCGGCGTGGCGATCCGCGCCACGACTTCGCCGATCCGCGCGCCCTTGGTCGAAAAGCCAACCTTGCGTGCCAAGTCGCCCTTGAGCTTGCCGAACTGCTCCTCCGTCAAACCGAACGCGGCGGGCTTCGGTTTGTTTTCGCCGCCCGGCCCATGCTCGGCCAGTTCCTTGACCCACTCGCTGAGCCGCCGCTTCTGTTCGAGCTTGAACCGCCCGCCGCTCACATGCAGCGTGCCGTCGGCGGCAAGAATGCCGGTGACGTGATAGACGGGCGCGTCCGCGCGGCCCCGCTTGTCGATCGACGTTTCATCGCCCCCCTGCGCGGCGCGAATTCGCACGTTCTCGATCCCCAGACCGACGAACACGTCGAGCCACGCCTTCGTGCTCTCGAAGGGAAAGCCCTTTTCGGTCAGCAGTTCGACTTCGACGACGACGCCGGCAGCAGCAGCCGGCTCGGCCATTGCGCTAGACGGAGATCGCGCGGCGACGGCAATCGCGGCCGCAACAACCAGGTTTGCGATTACCAAACGCATCGGGCAATGCATGTTTGGGCATCCCTCTCGACCGAAGATTCGCACAGAGGCAAACGCCGCGACGGCAAGCAACGTCCTCGCCCAAATTGTACCACACGCCAGCGTCGCCCATCGCCGAAATCGGCCGCACGACGATGGGTTGGTAACTCCACCAGGTGATCAATGAATGCGGAGAATTGCCGTCGGCAGTGCTCACGCCGGGCAACGTCGACGACCGTCAGCCGTTGGGCGCGCCGTCCAAGGGGCTGTTCGGAAAGCTGTTCGGCCACCAAGTCAACAATTCGGCGGTCACATTTCGGCCGCGCGTTTCGATCGGCTTTGGGAACAGGGCGTGCAACTGGTGACCGCCATTCGCCGCAATATGCAAAACCGCCTCATGCCGCTGGTCGACAAAATCTTGCTGCGAAAGCGTTCGCTCATCGAAGCCGTCAACGATCAACTCAAGAACATCACCCAAATCGAACACACGCGACACCGCAGCCCGGCGAACTTCGTCGTCAATCTGCTCGCCGGACTGATCAGCTACACGCTCCAACCCAAAAATGCCCAGCCTACGCATGAGCGACCCGCAACGCGCCCAACTGGCCGACTTGACGCTAGGTGCCCCGGCTTAGGTCGAACTCAGATTAGGAGGCCGGGTGCGTCAGCGCGTCATGGCGTCAGGCGACAAATCAACACGCATAGACAGCGGCCGAACCAGCGACGTAGAATAGCTGTCTGAGTCGTTGAAAAGTCTACACGCGGTTGACATGGACACTCAGCGGTACGAAAACGCTCGGTTTTCCGAGAGTTTTAGGCGAATGCGGCCGCCGCGATGGAACGTCGCACTTGACCAAACCGCGTTGGCGGTCGACGTTCATTGTCGACACAAACCGTGGTAGAATAACGACTTGGAAACCGGGGCGTAGCGCAGCCTGGCTAGCGCACCTGCTTTGGGAGCAGGGGGTCGGAGGTTCGAATCCTCTCGCCCCGATTTACAGAACCGAAGATGCCGTCTTGGCCGGTCCGGAGATAGATTTCTCCGGACTGGAGTGGGCATTCGGTGCGTTTTCCCCGCTGGATTTTGTCGAATCGGAGGTCGATCCGGTCGACCATCAGCCGGAACACCTCTCGTCGGCGGGCTGGCTCAGCCTTGGCCATATCTTCGCCCAGTCGCCACAGGTGGCCCACCGCGGCCTCGACGACGGCGTCCACGTCCTTGGGCCGCTCAGCGAGTTCGGCTGCCTTGAGTTCGTCCTGGACGTGTCCGCGCTGCCGTTTCATGGCCGCCAGTTTCTTGCCCACGATGTCCAAAACGTCCGCCGGTGCGCGGAGGAAGTTTTCGGCGGCCTGATCGATCTCGCGGTCGAGGTCTGCGAGTTGCCGGCGAATTTGCGCCGCGTTGCCTTTGCCGCCATGTTGTTCGCCGAGTTGCCTTCGCATCGCCGCCCGGAGGCGTTCCAGATTGCTCGGAGTCAGGACCGACTCTTGAATCTTACGGACCAGCACGTCAACCAGCCGGTCCTGATCGACACCGTGGCAGCCGCAGCCGTGTGGGTTGTTCTTGCCGCTACGACCGTAGGTCGAGCACAGGTACTTGGGATAATGGATGCCCTTGGCGACCTTGTCCGTGCCATGCATCTTACAGCCGCAGTGGGCGCAGTAGACGAGGCCCGAAAGCAGGTAGGCATCGCCATTGGCCTTCGTATGCGTGCGGTACGACGCCCCGTTCTTGCTTCGCCGCCGCTCGTGCATCTTGGCCTGCACCCGATCGAACAACGCGGCGTCGACGAGTGCCTCATGGGCGTTCTCGACAACGATCCAGGCCTCGCGGGGGTTATCGACGGCGTGCGGCTTTCCCGCCGGGGAAAGCTTAACCTCACTTCGGTCCCGTTCCAGAATCTGCCCGGCGGCCACGCTGTAGTACTTGCCCTCGCGACGTTTGGCCCACGTGTACGTGCCTGTGTAATTGCGGTTTTCGAGCATCGCCTTGATCGACGCCGAGTACCACGGGCCGCCGGTCGGGCCGGGAATGCCCTTCTCGTTTAAGGCGTCGGCGAGGCCACGCATCCCGGTGTCCGTGTTTGCGTAGGTCTCGAACAGCCAGCGGATCGTTGAAACCTTCACCGCATCGTCGGACGGCACCAGCGTTGTCCGCCAGCCCCGAGGCTTTGTGAACTTGTCGCCGTTACGGATACGCTGGCGTGGTTCGCCGCCTTCGTCGACCAGCATCCGATCGTATCCGTAGGGCGCGGCCTGCCCGCACAGAAACCCCTTCTCGGCGTTGCTGATCTGCCCACGGGCGACGTTGCGCGATAGGTCGCGGAGAAACTGGTGTTTAACCGCTACCTCGATGCGGCCGCCAAGTGCGACCGCGAAGTCGAGATCGACAAGCTGCTCGCGGGCATCGCCAAGCGCGAACTGCGGTTGCCGACGCTCGACGTGCGGAATTCCGATATCCTGGACTTCCACGAGGTAGCCGTCTGGTCCGTGCTACGCGCATTGCGGCTGGCCTACCGGGCCGGCCGCGACGCGAAGTAGTTGTCCCATTCGCCCCACGAACGCCCACGACGTCAACCGTCTGGGCGTTTTCTCGTGGTTGGCATCGTCTGCCAGCTCGTCCCGCCGGTCGCAACACGGCGTAAATGTCGCGGCGTCGTGCGAACTCCACGCGACCACCCAGACCACGTTCGCCAACGGCCGCCGCCGAACTAAGGCGGTTCCGGTGGGTTTTCGGCAAATCTCTTCGGCAATTATCGCGGCACCGCGCTTGATGTTTTCGCGCCCGCCGTGCTGATGGGGAAGTCGAACGCGGGCGTTGTGCCCGTGATGATCTTTGGCAATCGGGAGAACGATCATGAGCAAGAAATGTATCGCATGCCCACGCGGCCGCAGCATCTCGGTCGACGAGCCGGGCGTTCCGCAGTTATGCCGATCGTGTTGGGATCGGGCCGGTCAGCGCATTCGTGTCGGCAGCCGGGTCGTCCCCACCGAGGACGACACGAGTACCGGCATTGTCCGCAAGATCGTTGACGGCAACATCGCCGTCATCGACTGCGACGACGGCGGCGAAGCGTGGATTCCGACGCCGCTGCTCGTCGCGGTGCGAGCGTGAGCCGACCGCGATGCAGCGTCGCAAACGCCCCACCACGTCCCGGCTCTAAACGTTGGGGCGTTTTTTTCTTTGGCCCCTCCCGCGCCGAGCCTGTGCGCGCCGCCGACTTCCAGCGGCTGAGAATGCATCGCCACCAAGCCGAATCGCCTAGGTCGCTTTCACCGAAGCAGATGCTGCCAACTGCGAATGTGCAAATGACACGCCCCTCCTGAGCACGCCGGCCGCAGTCGTTTTGCGGCGTCGGTCGTGAACACCGAAGAACGCTGCGGCGGGAGCGCGTTCAAGGCGGTCGATTTGACCGACTCGCGTTTTCACCAGGACTCATGATGTCCGCTAAATGGCACATACAATCGGCGCCGTCATTGCTGTAGACGGGCGACAAAGTCCGTTGCGCTCGTCGGGGCTGGCGATCTGCCGAATACGTGAACGAACTCCCAGCAGGCGAGGTATTCACGCACCCCCATTTATGAAATTCTTCATGCGCCCCCTTTTGGAGTATGACGGTATGGCAAATTGGTCCAGGCCCTTTTCGAGGGTCGCGCTCGCGGCCAGCATCCCGTGGAGAAACCTGCTTGCTTCTCGGTTTACCACTTATTAGAATCGGACGCTAACGCTTTGGCGTTTGAAACCTCGGCCATTTTTTCGCCGGGAGATGTCTGTCGGCGGTTGCGGCCAGAAATCGAAGTTGTGGCGCTGGCTGCCACCATTGTCCCGCGTGTGGAGCGCTCGTGAAAGCACAGGCAACAGAAGACTAGCTTCGACCAAATTGCCCTCCTGCTTTCACCATTGGCGACTTTATGCAAGGACCATCCGAGCAGCCGACATCTCGCGGACCATTTCCGACGCTTGGCCGACCATCGAGAGTTAAGCGTTGCCATACTATTCTTTGTGTCCCCTCGAATCGAGTGCAGTCGATTGCATTTCTGGCAGCGGTCGTTTCGCTCGCGGCGCTGAGCGGAATTCGCTCGGGGCACGCTGAAACGCGAATCTATTTCTCTGAAATCGAGAACTTTGGAGGTGATCTTCACTACGCGCTGCCCGGCACGCACGTGGTTGCCACAATCTTGGATGGCCCCGTGCAGGGGCGACCGATGTTCCCAGCGATATTCGACGATCGGCTCTATTGGTCGACGTACTATCCTGGCCAATTGCGGCGAAGCGATTTGGACGGGTTCGATACGGAGACGCTGGCGAGCCAAGGGGATACGACGACGCGCGCTGTTCAGTTTTACGACGGCCATGTTTATTGGGCGAACGAACCCTTGGGGGCGATCTACCGCGCCGAACTCGACGGGTCGGATGTCGAAACCGTGTTGTCCGGATATGGCCCCAACGAATCCTCGCGGATCTTCGACTTCGAGATTTACAACGGCCGGTTCTATTGGGTGAGCTTTAATACAAGAGTCGTTAACACGGCCCGGTTGGATGGTAGCGACTTTCGGCAAATCGACGTCGCCGACGGCGCCACGCGGCTATTCGCAATCGAATTGGCAAACGATCGCATCTACCTTTCGGACAACGTGACGTCAAGCTCCGGCCGAATTATCAGCACGAACCTCTTGGGAGGCGATGTACGAACGCTCGTCACTGGCCCATATGCTACAAGCATCGATGTTTTCGGTGATCGAGTGTACTACAACCACGACACAGGCACTTATCCGATTTCCAGCGTTCCGATCACAGGAGGATCGCCGCGGCTAGAGTACGACGGGTCTCAAAGGTCTTGGCAAATCGCCGTCGTCGATGTGACGCCGCCAGACGCCACGGCGTATTCGGCGTTCGATGAACCGAATCTCAATGCGGGGCAGTATATGCCGTCGCCCATGTCGAGCGAGCTTGGATTCACGACAACTTCGTCGCCCAGCGGAGGGCAAAATCCGCTCGCGGGGGTAATTCTCAACGGACCATCACGACGCGTGTTCTCGCATCGGTCGGTTAACGCTTCGACTTCGTTTGACTTCGTCGACGTGTCGCAGTTGGATTCCGTGAGGCTCTCGATTGACATTCAACCACAATGCACCGGCTACGAGCGGGGCGATCTGTTGCATGTCTACGTGACCAATGGTACTGAGTCGATCGACGTATTACGCGCCGCCGGTACGGAGTTCTCCGGCGATGCGATCGAATTACTCGACTGCGAGTACATGACCCGCTATTTGACGGCGATCCCGGACGAGTGGACACAGTTGTCGTTACGGATTACCACGTCGACCAACTCTTCGACCGGCGCGGAACGATTTGACTTCGACAATGTCCGCATTTCGGGCACCGCGGTCGTTCCGGAACCAACAACTCTAGAGCTTTCGATAGCACTCTTCGGAAGCGTCGTTAGCTGCGTTTGGCTGCGATTGCGACGCACTTTGTAGGCTTTCGCTGCGATTGTGGTCGCCGACAAATTTGGCCCGGCTGAAAGCGCAAAGCCTCGTTGGAGTGCGAGTCGGTCCGCCACGTCGACGCACTCGCTTCCTCTGCCCAACCAGCGTCGGTGAGATCGACCGATGGGCCGGAAAGCGCTCAGGACGAACCGTCCTGAAGCACGTGCGCGCGCCACGACCGGCAATGCGACAGACAAGTCCGAGGGAAAAACCAAGTGTCGCGGCAGCCTGCGCGGGGCCGCGATCTCTGCCCCATTAATGTACAGCGAACAGCCGGCCGACTTCCGCATTATCCTCCACCACCACATGCAAATACCCCGACGTGATGCTGACGTTCGCGTGGCCGACAGCGTCGCGAACCTCGGCCAGCGTCCGGCCGCCGGCCAGCGCATGGCTGATGAAAGTGTGGCGGCCGTGGTGGATGGTGAGTGTGCGGAGGCGTTCGGGGCCGAGAGTCTTGCAGGCGGTGCGGAACCGTTTGCGGAGCGTGTGACGGGAGAGCGGGCGGGGTTCGCGGCCGGGACGATGCGAGTCGAGGAACGGGGCGTTAGGCGGGGCGGCCTGGCCGATTCGCTCGGCGTGCCAAGCGGCGGTGTCGGCAAGCGTGCCGGCGTCCCACCAGAGCGGAACGATTCGCGGCCGACCTCCTTTCGCAGCACCGCGGCGGATACGAAGGTGCGGGCGAGCGATGCCGACGCGCACGTCGTCGATCTGCAAAGCGGCGATCTCGCTGGCCCGCAGGCCGCAGCAGCAGGCCAAGCGGAACAGCACGAGGTTCTGCCGCGTTCCTGGCGATCGTGGCGCCTTGCGTTCTAGTTCGGC
>JBBDYI010000016.1:0-9163 GCA_040901705.1 Pirellulales bacterium
TGATAACCAGTTCAGCCAAATCACGCAGCGCCGGTTTCAGAGAATGGACAGCTACAACGAGACGGCGTCCATCCTGCGCGTTCAAGTGCTTTCTTGACCTTTTCTGAATACATATGTCGCCTCGATTTCAGCGACGTAGCGCGAGTACACCGGCACACGCCGCCCTACGCGGCCTGTGAAATCAAGAAAAATCTTGCCACGTCGGCTTGATAATCAACTCTGGAATGTGCGCCCGCGGCGGGAGGCTGGCGATCATCACCACGGCCGCGCCGACGTCCGCGGGCTGAAGTATCCGGGCGCGGTGCTCGTCGCTGACTGGGTTGGGGCGCTGCTCGAGAATTGGCGTGTCGACTTCGCCGGGGCAAACGTTCGTGATGCGCACGCCTTGCTGGCCGTATTCCAGCGCCACCGCCGTACAGAGAGCCGACGCGGCGAATTTCGATGCCGAGTAGGCCGTGCCGCCGAGCATCGACGCGCGGAGGCCGGAGATCGACGAGATCGTCACGACCAGCCCGTCGCCCCGCTTGGCCATCGCCGGCAGCACCTCGCGCATGCAGTTGTAAACGCCGGTGGCGTTGATCGCCATGACGCGGTCCCATTCCTCGGGCGGCATCTCGGCCATCGAACGGCGGCGAATGTTCACGCCGGCGGAGTTGACGAGAATGTCGACGCGGCCGAGCGACTTTTCGGCCCAGCGGAAGAACTCGCCGACGTTGCCACGGTCCGCGACGTCAAGGACGTGCGCGATCATCGGCGGATCGGTCTTGTCGGCGGCGACGGCTGCGTCGAGCACGTCAGCCCGGCGTCCGGCGATGGCGACGCGGCAACCCGCACGGGCCAACGCCACGGCGACGCCTAGCCCAATGCCCGTGCCGCCGCCGGTAACGACGGCGGTCTTTCCAGCAAGCGTTCCTTGAAGCGTCATGGCGTGCGAACCTGCGGGGTGAATGTCGTTAAGTCGGAGGTCAAATGCGTTTTCCCAGCAACGTGCGGCAAACGCGGCTGCGGCACGGCGCATCCGAGCCACTTTGTTAGCGGGACATCGCGGGATTGTCCAGCGTCGGAGCGGCAACGCGGCACAAATCGCTCCATTCCGGCAAGAAAGAGGTCTTTGGACCGCCTCGCTACGCCCCGAACTGTCCTCGCCGGACCTCGATTGGCTTGGTACGATGAACGATCGAGCCGCAGTCTGCCGTTTCGCGGTCCGACGGCCCTCCACCGCGGCATTTTCCGCAGATTCTCCGCATGAACGCACTCAGCGGCATCAGCATCACGTGCTTCTCGGCCAGTTACGCCATCGTGCTGGCGCTGGAACTGTCGCGGCTGTGGTTTCGCAGCGGAGGGTTTCGCAGCGGGGTTCGCGGCGTGCTGCTGCTGGCGTTCGCGGCGCTGGGCCTGTTCACGCATACGGTGTACCTCGTCAACGAAGCGGCCCATTCCGCGGCCAGTGCTCCGCTGTCGAGTTGGCGCGATTGGTACATCGTGGCGGCCTGGGTGCTGGCCGGAGTTTACGTCTACCTCGCCGCCGCCCATCCGCGGCAATCGCTGGGCGTGTTTTTGCTCCCGCTGGTGATCGTGCTGATCGTCACGGCCCAGTTTCTCGCCGACCGCACGCCATTTCCCCAAAGCGACGCCTTGAGAGTCTGGGCGACCGTGCATGGATCGGCGCTGTTGATGGGAACGGTCGTCGTGTCGCTCGGTTTTGCCGCCGGCGTGATGTACCTGGTCCAGGACCGGCGGCTGCGGCTCAAACGGCCGCTCTCCGGGCGGATGCGGTTGCCGAGCCTCGAATGGCTCGACCGCGTCAATGGCCGGGCGCTGGTCGTTTCCGCGCTGCTGCTATCCGTCGGCGTCCTGTCGGGCGTCGTGCTCAATACGATCAACCACCGCCGCGACACCGACGTGGCGTTTCCCTGGACGGACCCCGTGGTTTGGACCAGTGGGCTGCTGCTGGCGTGGCTCGTGGTGGTGTCGGTTTTCGGAGCCGTCTACAAACCGGCACGTGTTGGCCGCAAGGTGGCGTATCTCACGATGGGCAGCTTCGCATTTCTGATCATGGTGCTAGCGGTGCTGCTGTTCGCACCGAGTGGACACGGCGGCGGACGCGGCGACGCACACAGTGAACGGCAGAGTAGCGGACGCCTCGGCGGCGGATGCTCCGCGGTTTCTTCGGCCGAAGGAATCCGCCGATGAAGCTGCAAATGGTCGGGTGCAGCCACCACACGGCGACCGTCGAGGTTCGCGAACGGCTGGCGTTCAGCCCTCAGCAAACGGCCGAGGCCCTCGAGCGCTGGCAACTACAATTTCCACACGCCGAAGCCGTGCTGCTTTCGACGTGCAACCGCACCGAGCTGTACACGGCGGCAGTCGAGACGCCGCCGACGCACCGGGAAGTTGCCGAGTTCCTGGCGTCGTTCCACAACATTCCCCTGAGCGAAGTGTTCGACGAACTTTTCGAGCAGAGCGGCGAGGGAGCCGTTCGCCATTTGTTCGGCGTCGCCGCCAGTCTGGACAGCATGGTCGTCGGCGAAGGGCAGATCGTCGCCCAGGTCAAGCAGGCATACGAAATGGCCCGCGACCGGCAATCGACCGGGCCGATCACGCACGACGTCTTTCAAGCGGCGCTGCGCGTGGCGAAGCGGGTCAGTACGGAGACGACGATACACCGCCGCCGCGTGAGTGTCGCCAGCGTGGCGGTGGCCGATTTCGCCCGCCAGATTTTCGAACGGTTCGACAACAAGGAAGTGCTCGTGATCGGGGCCGGCGAAACGGCGGAAGAGACGCTGCGGTATCTCGTCGACGAGGGCGCCAAACGCCTGACCGTCGTCAACCGGAGTCTCGACCGAGCGGCCGAATTGGCGGGGCGGTGGTCCGCGTCGGCCCGGCCCTGGTCGGACTTGCCGGCGCTGATGACCGCCGCCGATCTGGTGGTCAGCGCGACCGGCGCCACCGAACCGATTTTCTCGCTCGACGACTTTCGCCGCATCGAGGCCCAGCGATTTCAGCGCACGCTCTGCGTTCTCGATCTGGCGATGCCCCGCGATTTCGACCCCGCCATCGGCGAGTCGATCGGCGTGTATCTGTATTCGATCGACGACCTGCGCGCGACGTGCGAAGCAAACCGCCGCGCCCGGCAGCGCGAATGGCCGGCGGCCGAAAAGATTATCGATGAAGAGGCGGCCCGGTTCGTATCCGAGATGCGTCACCGCGCGAGCGCCCCGACGATCCAACGGCTTCGCGCGACGTGCGACGAGCTGAAATCGGTCGAGCTACAGCGGTTGCTCAACAAACTGGCGGACGCCGACGACCGCGACCGCGAGGAAATCACGCTGGCGTTCGACCGCCTGGTCAACAAGATATTGCACCTGCCGATGACCACGCTCCGCGACGATGCACAGCAACCGCATCACACCGGGCTGATCGACGCGCTCAAACGACTCTTCCAATTGCGCGATTAGCGGGCCATCAAGGCCGCCACGGCGCAACTCGCCACGCACCGGATCGCGCCGCGTTCGTCGCGCCAAGCGGCGACCATCTATGTCGGGGCTATGCCTCCTCCTCCTCCTCGTCATCGTCATCGTCGTCATCATCATCATCGTAATCCCAGTCGTCGTCGTCGTCTTCGTCGTCGTCGTCGAGATCGTCGTCTTCGTCGTCGACCTCTTCCCAATCGTCGTCTTCATCGTCGTCGAAGTCGTCTTCGTCGTCGTCGTCCTCCTCCTCCTCATCATCGTCATCGTCGTCATCGTCGTCGAAGTCGTCGTCTTCGTCGCCGATTTCTTCACCTTCCTCGGCCGCGACGCGCGGCAAGACGCTCGCCGACGATCGGCCGCCGGAGAGCATGTCGTTTAATACCAGTTCTTCCCATGTCGTATCGAGGGCGGAAACGCTCACGAAACAAGCTCCTTTTCGAAGTAAAGACGTTCGATTGTATTCGCTAAACGGATTGAATGCTTTCAGTCCGCGATGATCTCGCTGTCGTCGTTGGCAACGTCCCGCGACGTCGCCTTGCCGCTCGCGCTGCGCAACTCGGTCGCCCGCGGCAGGGCGTCGAGGTTCCTCAGTCCAAACGCTTGTAGGAATCGTTTCGTAGTCCCATACAGGAACGGGCGTCCCAATTCGCCGGCCCTGCCGACGATCTTGACCAGGTCGCGATCCATCAACTGACGCAGGATCTCGCCGCAACCGACGCCGCGAACGGCCTCGATTTCGCCGCGGACCACCGGCTGACGATACGCGACAACCGCCAATGTCTCAAGGGCCGGCGACGACAATCGCCCTTCGCCACCGGCCGCCCCCAATCGCCGCAACCAGCCGCTGAACTTCGGCCGGGTCAGCAATTGAAATCCGCCGGCAAACTCCTCCACGCGAAACGCCGTCCCTTCGTGGTCGTAACAAATCTGTAGTCGGCGAATTAATGTACGTGCTTGAGTGCCGTCCGCCAAGCGGGCAAGCTGCGCCAGGCGGCGCGACGAAAGTGGCTGCCGCGCGACAAGCAAAACTGCCTCTAATCGGGCCATTTCCGCCGTCCGAGACCCTTCCATGTGGTGGGTCGCGGGTTTCACCATCGGCCGCAGCCAATCGAGCCGCCGAGCCGAGCCAAATTCCAGCCCGGCCGCGAGCCCCATTCCGGCCGACATCGGCCGCAATGCCGAACGCCCGGCGGGAACGCGTCGAAGCTGGTCGACTGCGGATGAGCGAGGCATAGCCATATCATTTCGAACGCCGAAGGGTTTACCGCCGAGCCGACGGGCCGTTCGTCGACGTTTACCAGAAGTTTCACCTGATGATAAGGCCAGCGGCCGTGTGCGAAAAGTTGGCTTCCAGCGGTCCCCCCACGGCGATTGCCCCGCTATAACAGTGCCAGTACGGCCGCAACGACGCTTCCCAACGCCCGACGATGCCCGACGAACGCATCGTCCCACCGCGAAATTCCGCTCATGTCCGACGCGCAACACAGCGACGAACGGCCGGCCGCTCCCTCGGCCGGGTTGACGACTCAGGAGCCGCCGCATCTGATCTCCGGCATTATCCGGCAGCTTGGTCCCGGTTTGATCATCGCCGGGTCGATCGTCGGCTCTGGCGAACTGATCGGCACCACTCGCACCGGCGCTGAAGCCGGATTTTGGCTGCTGTGGCTGATCGTAATCGGTTGCGTCATCAAGGTTTTCGTGCAGGTCGAGTTCGGCCGTTACGCCCTGAACACCGGCAAGGCCACGATGGCCGGGCTGAACGAGGTGCCCGGCCCACGGTTTGCCCGCGCGAATTGGATTCTCTGGTACTGGCTGATCATGTTCCTGATTTCGCTGGGCCAGCTCGGCGGCATCGTCGGTTCGGTTGGCGAGGCGCTGGCGATCAGTTGCCCGATCACCGAGCAGGGCCGCCATTACCACGAAGTTCGTGGCCTGGAAATCGAACGCCACACGCTCGATGTCCGCCTGAGCAAACGCGCCGCGGACGCCGAGATTGCCGCCGGCGAACCGACCGAAACGGCCCGGCAGCGACAGGAACTGACCGGCCGCATCGCCGAGATCGAAGCCAGCCTAGCGAAGCTTGGCCCGGCCGAACGGGGTCAGGATTCCAAGATTTGGGCGACGATCGTGACCGTGTTCACGTCGATTCTGCTCGTCCTCGGCCGATATGGACTCATTCAGAACTTTTCGACGTTCCTCGTGGCTTCGTTCACCCTGGTGACGATCGGAAACTTGATCTCGCTGCAAATGTTCGACGAATGGGCTGTCCGCTGGAGCGATATCGCGGCGGGCATGAGCTTTCAGCTTCCCAAAAGCGACGCCGCGCTGGCCACGGCGCTGGCCACTTTCGGCATCATCGGCGTCGGGGCGAACGAGGTTATCGCCTATCCCTACTGGTGCGTCGAAAAAGGGTATGCCCGCTACGCCGGACGCACGGAACCCGGCGAGGCCTGGGGCCGCCGCGCCCAGGGCTGGATGCGGGTGATGCGCTGGGACGCCTGGTGCTCGATGGTCGTTTACACGTTCGCCACCGTGGCGTTTTATTTGCTCGGCGCGGCCGTGCTCAGCCGGATTGGCTTGATTCCGGCCGACAACGATCTGATTCTCACGCTTTGCCTGATGTACCAGCCGGTGTTCGGCGTCTGGGCGACATGGTTGTTTCTGTTCGGCGCGATTGCCGTGCTGTATTCGACGTTCTTCGTGGCCAACGCCGGCCACGCCCGCGTCGGCGCAGACGCCGCGCAAGTGCTGGGCATTATCGGACCGACCGCGGCGTCGAAAACGTTCGCCACGAAAATCCTCTGCGGCGTGTTTCCCGCCATCTGTCTGGTCGTGTACGTCGTGTTTCCCAAGCCGACGACCCTGATTCTGCTCAGCGGCGCCATGCAGGCGATCATGCTGCCGATGCTCGCGGTGGCCGCGCTCTATTTCCGCTACCGCCGCTGCGACCGCCGTATCATGCCCGGCAAACTCTGGGACGCGCTGCTCTGGCTTTCGGCCGTCGGCATGACCATCGCCGGCGGCTGGGCCGCGTCGGACACCGGCGGAAAGTTGATTCAGCAGATACGACAGTTGTTTTCGTAAGTCGCGCGACCCGTCGGACATTTCGCTCGCGGCGGACTCGATTCCTAGCGTGAACGCGGCGGTGTCGTCCGAACCTTCGTCGTCCGAATCTTCGCCCGCGCCGGCGGCTTCATGTCCGTCCCCAGATAAAAACCGGGCTGGGTGGGCTGGTTGTAGCCGACGTTTTGCCATGCCACGCTTAGCCGGTATTGCGGATCGTGCATCAGCGTTGTCAACCGGTGCTTCGTGGGAATCGTCGTCGAATAGATGCGTAGTTCCTTGCCGTCGCGGGTTCGCCAGATGACTTCTTCGCGCCAGTCGCCGAGGATGTCCGCACACAGGCAGGGCGTGGCCTTCGAGCCGTTGTTCGACGAACACTCGCGGTCAGTAAGCAGCACCGTTTCACGTTCGGCTTGCCAGTCCCACTTGGAAATCGTCGTGCGGTCGAGCAGTTCGCGGCCGAAATCGCCGTCCCACCAGATGCCGAAGTTGCAGCTACGCGGTTTCCGATCCGAAATCGTCTCGCCCTGGGCGTTCCACAGCCCGCGCAGGCTGGGGCCGGATGCCCACGATTCGTAGCCGCGATGCCGCGGGTCGATATCCATTGCCACGCCGCGGCCGACGTCCGCCGACGGCTTGCTCCAGAGGATTTCGCCCGTCCGCGCGTCGTGCAGTTCCGCGCCGTGCTCGTGCTGGACGTGCTCGTGGATGCCGAACACTTCGAGACCGGGCCGGTCGGGGTCGATGTCCGAGAGGTGCAAAGCGTCGCCGTGGCCCAACCCCATCGAGTACAGTCCCTTTCCATCGTCGTCGATCGCGCACGCGCCGTATACGATTTCGTCCCGCCCGTCGTTGTCGACGTCGCCGACGCTGAGGCCGTGATTGCCTTGCCCTCGATAGGCGCGATTCGCGTTGGTCGCGTCGTCGCTGTCGAACGTCCACAACCGTTCGAGCTTGCCGCCGCGCCAGTTCCATGCCACCAGCACCGTCCGCGTGTAGTAGCCGCGGCACATCACCAGACTCGGCCGTTGGCCGTCGAGATACGCCACGGCGGCCAGAAACCGGTCGACGCGGTTGCCGTAATCGTCGCCCCATGCGGCCACGCGCCCGCGCGGCGGAAGATAATCGACCGTCGCGAGCGCCGCGCCGGAAAGCCCGTCGAAGATCGTCAAGAATTCCGGACCGTCGAGCACGTAGCCGTCGTCGTTGCGGTGATCGGCTTTTGCGTCGCCGATCGTCTTTCCTCGACCATCGATGGTTCCATCGGCCGTTTTGCAGGCGACTTCGGCGCGGCCGTCGCCGTCGAAATCGTAGACCAGAAACGGCGTGTAATGGGCCCCCTCACGAATGTTGCGGCCGAGGTTGATCCGCCATAGCATTTTGCCGTCGAGCCGATAGGCTTCGAGTTTCGTTTCGCCGGTTGCGCCGCGGCGCGAGTTGTCCCGCGGCTGCATTTCCTGTTTGAGCACGATCTCGTACTGGCCGTCGCCGTCGAGATCGCCCACCGAAGCGTCGCTGGGCGTATGGCCGGAGAGCGTTTGCAGCGGCACGGAAAGATACGCTCGCGGAGCCGCGTCGGCTGGCACGATGAACGGCACATCCGCGTCGCCGCTCGCCTGCCTGGATTGTTCGGTCCCATCGACGACGGCGCGGACGGTGTAGCGATTCGCCTTCGCCGCGTCGAATGATGCGTCGACCAGCAACGTGGCCTCGGTAATCGGCCGCTCGTTCAGCCGAATCGCGTCGGCGTCGCCGCTTGCGCGATAGACGTTGAACGCCACGCCGTCGGCGTCGTCGCCAAGCAGCCGCCAACTGACGAACGCCTTGCCGTTGCCCAGCGAAAGCACGACCAGCCCTCGGCCGAGAGGCTCCATCTGCCGCTGCGCATGCGCGCCATCCGCGGACCCTAGCGCGGCGCATAAGACAACCGAAAACGCGGTCGCCGCGCGCCGTGTGTAGCCACTGTTTGTCATCGAAGCCTATCGCCGCAAGGATCGTCCGACACGCCGAACGCGCAGCGCGTCGGTCGCCTCGCCGTTGCTCTGGCCGAACAACGCATCGACCGCCGCCGGAGTTCCCAAGCGCACGCCACGCCGACTCGCGGTCAGACGGTCGTGCTGCGGCGCATTGATGGCCGTCGCCTGTCCCACGAATGTTGCATCCGTGCGGTCCGCCGCGCCACGAGCGGCCACGACAATCGGTCGTCGCGCCGCCACGTTGCCGAGACCATCTTGTCCGGCCGCCACGACGACCGCCTGCGGAGCAGTCGCCGCCAGCACGCCGTTGCCGAAGCTGCGCAGCAGCATCGCCAGATCGCTGCGGTCGACCGTGCCGTCGCCGTTGAAGTCGCCCTGGCCCCAGCCGCCGGCCTGTCCCAGGTGGCGCTGAACGATCAGCACGTCGGCCAGACTCGTTCGCCCGTCGAGCGTGGCGTCGCCGTAGCTCACTCCGATCAGCGTCGTCACGAGGAAGTCGCGATCGCCGGTGTCGAGCGTTCCGCTGCCGTCGACGTCGAAGTGCGCGTCGAACGTGCCGGAATTGATCATCGTCGTCATGTAGTCGATATCGGCCGACGTGATCGTGCCGTCGCCGTCGCAATCGCCGGGCAGCGGCGTCGTGTTCGCCAA
>JBBDYI010000017.1:0-9107 GCA_040901705.1 Pirellulales bacterium
CGCCGGGGCTAGCTGACGGTATAGGGCCTCCAATGCCCAACCCGCGCCGGCCTGACATGCACCAACGACGAACTTCGATGGCGCAGCTTCCGTCAGGCCGGCGCGGGTTGTACCCATCGAGAATGGCAACGCCTCGCGCCGCTTGGCCTGACCTACTTGCCTGTGTGGGTTACTAACGGTCGTAGCAATAGGTTTTCGGATGGAACGTCGATAAGCGCGAACCGCCAGCGAAAGCTCGGGCTATTCCGGCAATTTGCCGCGAGTTATTATCGAGAAATGCTCGCCGATCGGCCGAACAATGTCGACCAACCCATAACGGATAAGTCCGTTGACGATTCGCCGGCTCTCGCTGGGCCGGGAACGCGGAACCGACTTGGCGAAGTCGGGCTTTGTCTGGCGATCGTGGCGTTTATCGGGCTCTTGCTTGCCGCGATAAGCGAAGTGGCGTACACGTTGACTTTTCTCAGCGTGCCGGCTTCGATTCTTTCGCTCGTCGCGTTGATGTTCACGCCGCGACGGTGGGCATGGTGGGGCCTTGGGCTTGGTATTCTCGTTGACCTGTACGTGCCGACGATGTTGATTTTTATGTTTCGGTGACCGACGCCGGTAAACGGCGCTTCGCTCTTGGACGAGCCGCCAGCAGCCGCCGGCCGCGCGTTATTTTCTCCGCCGCTTCTTTTCCTTGCCCTTGGCGGCCGATCGGTCGGCGGGCTTCGTGGCTTTCTTGCCTGCTGGTTTCTTGGCTTTGCTTGTCGGCTCGCGGCGGGTGCGTTCGCGTGGTTTTTCGCCCGCCGGTTTCGCTGCGCGGCCGCCGCGGGCGACGATGCGGAAGTCCAATTCGCGACGGTCGACGTCGACTCGCGCTACGGCCACGCGGACCATGTCGCCGAGACGAAAAACGTTGTCCTTGCGATAGCCGGTGAGGCTGTGCGTGGTTTTGTCGTAGCGATAGTAGTCGTCTTGCAGCGACGTGACGTGGATCAGACCTTCGGCCGGCAGTTCGATGCCTTGGGCGAACAGGCCGAACTGCTGCACGCCGGTAACGACCGCGTCCATTTCGTCGCCGATGCGCGTGCTCATGTAGTCGAGCAGCTTGACTTTGACCAGTTCGCGTTCGGCCGCTTCGGCGCGGCGTTCGCGCTGCGAGCAATGTTCGCCGAGCGCGGCCAGTTCGCTGAGATCGGTGCGCGGTTTCTTCTTGGCGGAGAGCGCGTCGAGCAGGCGATGGACCGTCAAATCGGGATAACGGCGGATGGGCGACGTGAAATGGCAGTAGTGATCGCTGGCCAGCGCGTAGTGGCCTTCTTCCGCCGGGCTGTAGACGGCCTGTTGCATCGAACGGAGCACGGCGTAGTTGACGGCCCGCTCTTCGGGCTGACCGTGAACCTGATTGAGCACGCGCTGGGTCTCGAAGCGGCTTTCCATGCTGTCGGTCGACAGGCCTAATTCCTGGACGAACTCGGTCAGCGCTTGCAGCTTCCGCGGGTCGGGCGGTTGATGCACGCGGCGGAGGAACGGCATTTCCGCGTCCTTGAGCATGCGGGCGACCGCCTCGTTCGCGGCGAGCATGAATTCCTCGATGATCTGATGGCTCTCCGTGTTGACCACCAGATGGGCGCCCGACACGCGGCCGTCGCGGTCGAGATCGATCTTGATTTCCTGCATCGTCAGCTCGATCGCCCCGCGCTTCAGCCGCCGCGCCCGCAGGATCATCGCCAGTTCGTGCATCCGCGCGAGCAGGCCATGCACGGCCGGCGTGAGCCGGGCTTTCCATACTTCACGGTCGGACAGGTACTCGTCGACTTCTTCGTAGGTGAACCGCCGCGTGCTGCGGATCGCGGTCGAATGATAATCGGTCGCCACCGGCACGCCCTCGGCCGTGAATTCGATGATCGCCGTCTTGGCGTACCGCACCTTGTCGGGCTGCAAGCTGGCCAGGTTGTTCGAGATCAACTCCGGCAGCATCGGAATCACGCGGTCGGGCAGATACACGCTGGTCGCCCGATCGCGGGCTTCGCGATCGAGCGGCGAACGGGGCTGCACGAAATGCGACACGTCGGCGATATGCACGCCGAGCCGCCAGTGCCCATTGTCGAGCCGCGTGAGCGAGATCGCGTCGTCGAAGTCGCGGGCGTCGACGGGATCGATCGTGATGATCGTCTCGGCGGTCAGATCGACGCGGTCGTCCTTGCGGGTGCCACTGGCTGTACTCGGGGTGCCACTGGCTGTGCCAGTGCTGTCTGTGTGACCGGCTTCCAATTCGTCGATCGCTTTGTCGAACGCTTCGGCTTGTGCTCGAGCGTCGTTGAGCGCATCGTCGGCGAACGGACCCGGCAGGTTGAACTCGCGAATGATCGACAGCGTATCGACGCCGGGCTGGCCCCGCGCGCCGAGCACTTCGACGATCACGCCTTCGCCGTCGTGAACGTGCGACGGGAAGCGGACCATCTCGATCACCACCTTGTCGCCCGGCTTGGCGTTTTTCGCGCCGGGATCGCCGACCGAGATCGGCTGCGAGAAGGGCATCCCGTCGACCAGCACGTTGCCCATGCCGGCCGATTCGTCGTACGTGCCGACGAAGGCGTTCGTCTCGCGTTCGACGACTTCGACGATTTCGCCCTCGAAAGCCGGCTTGCCGCCGCGAAACCGCTTGCCGCCTTTCATTCGCACGACCACCGTATCGCCGCTGGCGGCGTCGCGGCCGTTTTGCTGAGAGACATAGATGTCCTTGTCTCGGTCGCGCGTGACAAGGCCGCTCGGCGTGACGAAGCCGTAGCCGCCTTGCATGCGGCGAAACGTGCCGACGATGCGGTTGACGTTCTTGCCCGAGGCGGCGCTGCTGGAAGCACCACTGCTCGCCGCCTTGCCGCTACGGGTGCCACTGGCTGTGCCAGTGCTTTCCTGCGTGCTGCTGGTTACGCCAATGCCTTGGGTGCCACTGGCTGAGCCAGTGCCAACGGGCCGCACGAAATGCCCCTCGCCGTAAGCCAGCTTTCCTTCGCGGGCCAGCCGTTTGATCGTTCGCCGCAAGTCGGTCGCCCGATCGGCCGGCAGATTGAGTTGTTTGAGAATCACCCGCGGCTTGACGGGCTGATAATTGGGTTGGCCGACATGGGCTAAGATCGCGTCGGCCAGTTCTTGATGTTTCATGCGTTGACTCGGTTACTTTCTACTTTCGGAAATATGTCCGTCTGTTTGCTAATTGTTGAATGCGTTACTCACCAGTGTCGCCGCTAGAGGTGCCCGACGACAAGGTGGACAGGATGGTTGGGTGGCCCCGGCGGCTTGTCCGCCAATGTCACTCAACGCCCGCGACGGCGGGCGAACCGCTCATCTCGCGCGATTCTCGTCGCGCCACGCGGTTGCGCCAGCGATGATCGTCTGGTGAACCGCCAGCTTGGCCGCCGCGTTGGCCGCGGGAGAATCTGGCGGCGCGAGGTCGAACAGCACCAAATCGGCCGGTGCGCCGACGGTTAGGCCGATCGGTTGCGCCGTATTCGAGCGTCCGGCGGATGAGCCGGCGGCGAGAAGTTGGGCCGGGCGGAGGCTTGCCTCTTCTACGGCCGTTTTTAGATCGACACCGGCGAAGGCCATCAGGTTCGCGACGCCGTCGCCGATAGGGCGGGAGGCTCCGGCGAGCAGTTGGCGTTGGCCGGCGATCACCAGGCGGCCGTCGGCAAGGATTTCCAGGTCGCAGAGTTCACTGTCGTAGCGGCCCGGCGGCATGCCGGCGAGGCCGGACAGGTCGCTGATCAGGACGATACGGTCGGCGGTCTTGGCTCGGAGGAAGGTTTGCACGACTTCCGGCGGCAGGTGGTGGCCGTCGACGATCAGACTGGCAGTTAGGTGATCGTCGGCGAGTTGGTCCCACAGGTAATTGGGATGCCGCGGCAGTTCGCGGTGCGCGCCGTTGCCGAGGTGGGTAGACATCGTTGCGCCGGCGTCGACGGCGGCGCGGATTTGGTCCGACGTGGCCGCCGTGTGTCCGAGGGCGACGACGACGTTCGATTTCACCGCTTGGGCGATGAACATTTGTACAGAGTCGTACTCCGGTGAAAGCGTGAGCAGCCGAATCCGTCCGCCGGCGGCATCTTGCAGCCGCGCGAACTCGTTCCAATCGGGCGGCCGGCAATGCACCAGCGGATGCGCCCCGCGCGGGCCGTCGATCGGCGAAATGTACGGGCCTTCGAGGTGAACGCCGAGCACGCGGCGTTCGACATCGGCGTGTGCGTCGCACGCGGCGGCAATCGTCGCCATCGCGTGGGCGAGCACGTCAAAGCCGGCCGTCGTCACGGTGGGACAAAATCGCGTCACGCCGAACGTGGCCATTCGCCGCACGATGGCTACGGTTTTTTCGACGGTCAGCTCGGCGGAACTGAACTCCTGGCCGCCGTAGCCGTTGACTTGCAGATCGACGAAGCCGGGCGCGATGAAGGGGAGCTGTGCGATATCGCTCGTTGATACGTCGGTCGACGCGAGGGGGGCAATCGAGGCGATCTTGCCTGATTCGAGCTTGAGCGCGACGGCCTCGCCCGTGTCGTAGCGGCGGCCGGTGATGACTTGAGCTGCGGGCATGTTGGGCGAAGTCTCGTCGAAAGCGGAGGATGCACGCTACTTTACGTCGATGCCGGTGCGGTGGAAATAGAGCCGCAGAAATAGGTTCGCCTTGCGCGGCTTTGCGTATGCGAAGCGCAATTCTTCGGCGTGCGGCGGGAAGACCGCTGAATTGGGCGGCGTGGGGGTGCTCCGGTTCTTGCTTTCGTGGGGCGGGCGAACTGGTAAAATGGAGGCGGTTGGTCGCTCGACGTCGATGGGCCGTGGTTTTCGCGCCGTGGTGGGCTTCACTTCGTTCGACTCGCCCTGCAGGATTGGTTGACGGAGTTTTTTAGACGGACCGTAAATACGTATCCCAGAACTGTAGGAGGCGAATCCTTTCGCCGAAAGAATCATGCGACCGTGCTTTCGGCGAAAGGATTCGCCTCCTACAGATTTCGGTTTCGCAATAGACACCAAGCAATTCGAGGAGCGCGTCATGGACCCTCGCACGGAATTGATGCTGAACCTTACGCGGCGGCAGTTGCTGTCGCAGGGAATTCATGCCGCGGGCGCGGCCGCGCTGGCGACGATTGCCGGCGGGCGGTTGGCAAGTGCCGGCGAAGCCGCGGCCGCTGCGCCGAGTTCTTCTCCGCAGCGAAAAGGCGGCCTGCCCGGCATGCCGCATCACCCGCCGACGGCCAAGCGGTTCATCTATCTGTTCATGAACGGCGGTCCGTCGCAGATGGACTTGTTCGACTACAAGCCGGAGATGGACAAGCTGTTCGACAAGGACTTGCCGGACTCGATTCGGCAGGGCCAGCGGATCACGACGATGACGTCGGGGCAGGCGCGGTTTCCGATCGCGCCGTCGATGTTCAAGTTCGCCCAGCACGGCAAATGCGGCCGCTGGGTCAGCGAGTTGCTGCCGCATACGGCGCACGTCGTCGACGATCTGGCGTTCATGTATTCGGTGTATACCAACGCAATCAATCACGATCCGGCGGTGACGTTCATTCAGACCGGTCGCGAGTTGCCGGGCTGGCCGAGTTTCGGCTCGTGGCTGGCTTACGGTTTGGGCAGCGAAACGGAAGACTTGCCAAACTACGTGGTGATGACGCCCACCTGGTCGGCCAAACGGCCGGCACAGGCGATTTATTCGCGGCTGTGGGGTTCGGGCTTCTTGCCGCCGAACTTGCAGGGTGTCTCGCTGCGCGCGGCCGGCGATCCCGTGTTGTTTCTCAAGGATCCGCCGGGCGTCGACAAGGCCACGCGGCGAACGATGCTCGACGGATTGGCCAAGCTCAACCGAATGCACTTCGACGACGCCGGCGACCCGGAAACGGCCGCGCGGATTGCACAGTACGAAATGGCGTTTCGCATGCAGTCGTCGGTGCCAGAACTGACGGACCTCTCCAAAGAGCCGCAGCACGTGCTGGATATGTATGGGCCGGACGTGGCGAAGCCGGGCACTTTCGCGGCGAGCTGTTTGCTCGCGCGGCGGTTGTCGGAGCGGGGCGTGCAGTGCATCCAACTCTTTCACCGCGGTTGGGATCAGCACGGCAATCTGCCCGGCGACATTCGCTATCAGTGCCGCGACGTCGACCAACCGGTGCGCGGACTGATCGAAGACCTCAAGCAGCGCGACATGCTCAAGGACACGATCGTGGTGTGGGGCGGCGAGTTCGGGCGGACGGTCTACTGCCAGGGCGGATTGTCGCGCGAGAACTACGGCCGCGATCACCATCCGCGCTGTTTCACGATGTGGATGGCCGGCGGCGGAATTCAAGGCGGACGGTCGATCGGCGAGACCGACGACTTCAGCTACAACGTCGTCAAAGACCCGGTGAAGATCGCGGACATCAACAACACGCTGCTGCACTGCCTGGGCATCGACAATCGGCGGCTGTCGGTGAAGTTTCAGGGTTTGGACGCGCGCGTGACGGGCGTGGAACAATATCGGTTGCTCAAGGAGTTCCTGGCGTGAGAGGTTGTGAATGAATGTAGGGTGCTCTGTGAGCACCACAAAGCGTTGTGCCAAGGTGCTCACAGAGCACCCTACAGGTTGCGGTTGGACTTGTTCATGTTCGATTCTTTCACAACCTCTGAGGCGAGGGAACTCGAAACTACCCGCATCTCAATCGTGACGGGCAATTATCCGCAGATTGCGCAGATTTTCGCAGATAACGTTTCTGAGATTATTCAGCAATTCCGTCAGGCCGGCGCGGATTGAGTGGATCGATGATGGCATGTCGAACGGCCGCTTGGCCTGTCCTACCACTTTCGTCGTCCGCGACAAGCGAATCGGCCGGATTTCATCTGCGAAAATCTGCGACATCTGTGGATCATGAATGCGCGGCGATTGGATACCGATACAGATTGACGGCCGATTGCCGTTCCGTTGTGATGGATGCTGCGGTGAAAATATCGAAAATGTTTGCTTCGCCTGAGGAGTTGCGCGCAGCGATTCGTTCCGGCGCATTCACCGGGCAGACCGCTGGTCAAGCGGCGGGCTACGTGCAGACGAATCTCGTGATTCTGCCGGCCGAGTACGCCGAGGAATTCGCCGAGTTTTGTCGGCTGAACGATCGGCCTTGTCCGCTGGTGGCGCGGACTTTGCCAGGCGATCCGTGTCCCGACGACGTGGCCGCCCACGCGGATTTGCGGACCGACGTGCCGCGGTATCGCGTGTTTCGCGGCGGCGTGGCCGATCGCGCCGAGCCGACCGAGATCGCCGACTTGTGGCGAGACGACTTCGTCGCTTTCTTGCTGGGCTGTTCGTTCACGTTCGAGTCGGCGCTCGTGGCGGCGGGCCTGGGCGTGCGGCATATCGACGAAGCGCGTAACGTGCCGATGTTTCGCACGAATCGGCCCTGCGCGGCGGCGGGACGTTTCGCCGGGCCGCTGGTAGTGAGCATGAGGCCATATCGACGCGAGCAGATCGACGACGTGGTGCGGATCACCGGCGAGTTTCCGCGAATGCACGGCGGGCCGGTTCACGTCGGCGATCCGGCGGCGCTGGGGATTGCCGATGTGCGGACGCCCGACTTCGGCGAGTCGGTGACGATTCGCGACGATGAGATTCCGGTGTTTTGGGCATGTGGCGTGACGCCGCAGCTTGCGTTGCTCGCGGCGAAGCCCGAAATCGCGATCACGCACAGTCCGGGGCATATGTTTGTGACCGACTTGAAGGACGAATTGTTTCGCCAGCCGCAGGATGCCGGATGATGACTACGACACGGGGAAACTCGCACGACATCACTCCGCCGTTCGACATCGCAGCGGTGCGCGAACAATTCCCCGCGCTGCAGCGATGCGTCGGCGATCGGCCGGCGGTGTTCTTCGACGGTCCGGCGGGAAGCCAGGCGCCGCGGCGAGTGATCGATGCGATCGCCGAGTACCTGACCTACCGCAACGCGAATCACGGCGGCGTGTTCGCCACGAGCGTGGAAAGCGACGCCATGCTCGACGCGGCGCATCGCGCGGCGGCGGAGTTCGTCGGCAGCGACGACGCGGGGACTGTTGCGTTCGGTGCGAACATGACGACGCTTACTCTGGCGCTGAGCCGCTCGCTGGCCCGCACGTGGAAGGCCGGCGACGAGGTGATCGTTACGCGGCTCGACCACGACGCCAACGTAACGCCGTGGGTGCTCGCGGCCCGCGACGCCGGCGCGACGGTGCGGCACGTCGCGATTCGCCGCGAGGACTGCACGCTCGATCTCGACGATTTTCGCGCGAAGCTGTCGCCGCGGACTCGATTGGTGGCGGTCGGCTGTGCGTCGAACGCCGTGGGGACGATCAACCCGGTTGCCGAGATCGCGCGGCTGGCCCACGACGCCGGATCGCTGGTGTTCCTGGATGCCGTGCATTACGCGCCGCATGGGCTGGTCGACGTGGCCGCGTGGGATTGCGATTTCCTGGCTTGTTCTGCGTACAAATTCTTCGGGCCGCACGTCGGTTTATTGTGGGGCCGCCGCGGTCTGCTCGAATCGCTAACGCCATACAAGCTGCGGCCCGCTTCCGACGAATTGCCCGAGCGCTGGATGACGGGCACGCAGAACCACGAGGGGATCGCGGGCGTGTTGGCGGCGATCGACTATCTGGCAGACCTGGGGCGGTTGGTGTCCGGCGACGCAACTTCGCGGCGGTCGGCGCTGGCGGCGGCGTATCGGGCGATCGAAGGATACGAGCGGGCGCTGATTTCCCGACTGCTCGACGGACTGGCTCGCTTGCCGCGGATCAAGGTCTGGGGCATTACCGATCGCGACCGGCTCGCGGAGCGGATGCCAACGATCGCGCTCACCCACGAGGCGATTTCGCCCGAGGCGATCAGCCGGCGGCTGGCCGAACGCGGCATCTTCACGTGGAACGGCAATTACTACGCTCTGCCGCTGACCGAAGCCCTCGATCTGGAGCCGCAGGGCATGGTCCGCGTCGGCCTGCTACATTACAACACGACCGAAGAAGTCGACCGGCTGCTCGAAGAACTCGCCCGGCTCAAGTAATCCCGATCCCCGACCCTTGAAGTTACCCACATCTTTTCCGTGCCGCGGCTGCGCCGCGGAGGAGTAGTT
>JBBDYI010000018.1:0-9106 GCA_040901705.1 Pirellulales bacterium
CGTGCTCCGGCGTTTCGATGCCGATCGATAGGCGAATCGTTCCGCCGGTGATGCCGAGCGCGGCTCGCTGCGTCTCGCTTAGCCCGCGATGGCTCGTCGTGGCCGGATGGCTGAGCGTCGTCGACAACTCGCCGAGCGACGGACAAAACGGCACGTCGCGGGCCGCCGCAATGAACGCATCGGCCGCGGATCGACCGCCGCACAGCGTCATCGTGACCATCGAGCCAAACCGCGCGCCGAATTGGCGCCGCGCCAATGCGTGGTCTGCATGATTCGCCAGTCCGGGGTAATGCACGGCTTCGACCTGTTTCTGACCGGCCAGCCACTCGGCCGCCGCCAGCGCATTTGCACACGCCCGCTCCGCGCGAACCGCCAGCGTGCTCAATCCCCGTAGCGCCAACCAACAATCGAACGGGCTGCTCGCCAATCCCCATGCCGATAGCACCGTCGGCACGCGGTCCCACACCGCCGCCTTGCCGCACAGCAATCCCAGCACGACGTCGCTGTGCCCGTTCATGCTCTTGGTCAAACTTTCGAGCACGAAATCCGCATCGAACTCGTGTGGCCGGCAAACGACCGGCCCAGCCAGCGTGTTGTCGACCAACAGCGCCGCACGGCTGCGATGGGCAATTTCCGCCAGCGCCGCCAGGTCCGACACTCGCAACACCGGATTCGTAATCGTCTCGGCGACGACCAGCCGCGTTTGCTGCGTCATTGCGGCCCGCACGGCGGCTAGATCGCACGTATCCACGCGCGTCGACGCGATGCCCAGCCGGGCCGTCTCGCTTTCGAGCAGCACGAGACTCTTTCCATAAAGCTGCTGGCTCACCAGCACGTGATCGCCGCTCTGCAAGTGCGCAAGCACGGCCAGCGATATGGCGGCCATGCCGGTCGCCGCGATCGCCGCCCGCTCCGCGACGTGCAATTCGCGACACTTGTCGGCCAACATGTCCGCGTTGGGATGGCCGTCTCGCGCGTAGACGTATCCGTCCTCCTCACCGCCCAACAGCCGATCGGCCTGTTCCGCCGTCTGGCACCGATAGACCGAAGCCAAATAAATCGGCGGGGCGTGCGGCTGAGTCGGCACAAGGGGCGCGATCGTTGGCCGGGGACAAACGTCGTCGGGAGCAACACCTGGTTTTTTCGGCATGGCGGGCGGCATGGCGGGATATATCGCGAAATGGAAACGTGCGGCGACTTGCCTGTGCATCCGTTGCGAGCGACTATTGTGGCCTGTCACGTCGATGCGGGGAATGGCCGGCCGGCGTTGACCGCGTATTTTCGCTCGACCGGCCCGAGCCGCTGAGTCGTCGCGGTCCGTTAGATTTGGCGATCTTCTCGCGATGTCAGGCTTTTGCCGCGGCGGCCGGTCGAACGTCGGGCATCGGGGTCCACTCGATGTCGACGCGGGTATGGAGCCGGCGGGCGACATCGCCGTATTCGCTGCGATACTCGGTGATGCCTGCGGCAAGCTGCGCGAGCGAGACTTGCTCCGTCTCGTAGATCAAGGCCAGGCCCGCATCGTCCGTGGTGACGAGGTTCGACGACCGGTGGCAGAGCGTGGAAATCGATTCGCACAACTCGGCGGCCGACGAATCGGCCGACGCACAGACGATCAATCGCCGCGCCGCCACACCGCCGGGCAAGCAGGGCGTGGCTCGCTCGACCCACGCCGGCAGAAGGGGAATCGTGCCTTGTTCGTCTTGGTGCTGAGAGCGGACGAGCGCCGCCAGGTCGAGTCGACGGGCCGCATCGGCGACTTTCTGGCGCGCCGCGGCGAATACTTCCGCGACGATGGCCTCTGGCTGTGTGCCGAGCGCATTGGCGGCGGCGAGCGTGATCGCCTCGATCGCCGCCTCGCGATGTGTGGCGACCAACTCTGCGGCACAGGGGACGAGGGCTTCGTCCAACGCGGTGGAGACCAATTCGCGCGAGACGGCGCCGGCGTCCTCGACAGTTTCTTCCTGTTTGAGCGGCAGCACGAGCGCGGCGAGGTGCTTCGCCGCGCGCGTCGACAGCGCGTCGCCCGATCCACGTTTCGACCAACCCGACGAAGCGGCGCCGCATCGTGATTCCGCCCCGTCGAGCGAGCCAAACAACTCGCCGAGCACGGTTTTGCAGAGCGATTCGACGGCGGCGGTCGCATCCGACGGGGCGACGCGACAGTGAACCACGCCGAAGGTTCGCACGAACACGTCGTACTTCGATTGCGTCGACCGGCGGATGCTGTTGTGGCGGCAGGCATCGAGCGTGAGCGAGGCCGCGGTCGCCGCTTCGCGATACACGTATTCGGCGACGTTGTCGAGCTGCTGCTGGAAGTCTTCGTTGCTCAGGCTGTCGCCGAGATGCACGAGATAGGTCTCGGCGAACGGCGCGCCGTCTTCGGTTCGCGGCGGTATGCCACAGATCGGATCGCCGGGATACTTTCCGCCGTCGCGGAGGTAGTGATACAACTCGGCGATCGATCCGTAGGCATTCGTGATCGCCAATTCTCGGTTCGTGGCGTGCCAGTCGGTCGAGTGGAGCAGGACGCCGGTAACGAACCGGTCGGTGAGCGATCGGTCGGCGAGCAACTGCCGGATGGTATAGGCGACGTCGAAGACCATGCCGCCGCCAGTGCCGCCGGAAATCGAGGCCAGCACCACCACGCGCGGCTCGTCGGCGGCGACCTCGCAGCCGGCGCTGTCGGCGAGCGCGGCCGTCGCTTCGGTCGCCAACATGCCGTCGATGGCGCCTTCGAGTTGTCGGCGGATCGTATCGAAGTGGTCGACAAACGCCAAGCGGCCGAGTGGTCGCAGGCCTTCGGTAAGTTGGCTGCGGGGAATGTTGTACAGCCAGCGGCGGCTGAGCCACTGGAGAAATCGCTTCGAGTTAGCGCGATAATCTTGCGTGCGGCGGAGCGGCGCTTGTAGAACTTCGTGCGGCCTTAGCGGCGGAGATTCGTCCTTGCGCATCAAGTCGGTCATTGCCGCGGTGTCGGTGTCGATCCACAGGAACTGCATCGCCGAGCCGGCATCGAGATCGCCGAACCGCTCGGTCATGCGGGCGCGCAATTGCACGAGCGCTCGGCCGGCCGCTCCGCCGACGGCGACGAACAGCGTCGGCCGCAATCGGGGCGTCGCGTCGGCAACGTCGACTGGAGGCAATTCCGTGAACGAAGTCTCCAACTGGGCTTCGATCACTTCGCCGCAGGACGGCACGACGGCCTTTGGCGGCGGCTTGAAGCGAGGGATCACCACCACGCGCGGCCGGCGCGGGAATTCGTCGTCGTCGGCTTCGTCGTCGACGCCGCCCGGCCAGGCCTGCGTGGAACCGTCGTCGGCCGGCGGTGTTTTCTTACCGCCCTCGAACACGGCCGTGGCTTTGGTGAGGACCGACTTGGTGTCGATTTCGGCCTCGTCCTTGGTCGACTTTCCGGCGGCGGCGGCGCGACCGGCTTCGGCCAACGACTCGACCATTTCGCGGCAGTCTTTGAAACGACCGGCCGGATCCTTCGACAACGCGCGGCCGATGATCGGGCGATCGGACGCCGGCAGCATGTTCAGCCGCGGCGGGCTATGCAAATGTTGCGACGCCAATTGAGCCAGGGTGCGGCCGGGGAACGGCAATTGGCCGGTCAGCATCTCTTGAAACACGATCGCCAGACTGTACTGATCGCTCTGCGACGTCGCTCGGCCGTCAAAAACTTCCGGCGGCGCGTAGATCGGCGTCATACCTTGCATGAGCGAGGCGGTGCCGTCGCGGAGATCTTTGACGAGGCCGAAGTCGCCGACCTTGATGTGCCCGGCGACCATGAGCAGGTTTTCGGGCTTGACGTCGAGATGTTGCAGCGAGAAATGCGACGACATGTAGTCGAGCGCATCGGCGGCGTCGCGCAGATAACCGATCAACTCGTCGCGCGGAATGCCGGGCAGTCCGGCCTTGCGGCACTCTTCGTACCACTCCTTCATGCTGCTGTCGGCCAACTCGGTGACGATCACCAACTGGCCTTCGACGATCTCGATCCGTTCGAGCGACAGGAGAAATGGATGCCGCACCTGCTTGATGCGGTTGAATGCTTTGAGTTCGGTCGTGGCGCGTTCTTCGTTGAGATAGCCGTAGACCAGCTTGACGGCCTTGACCAAACCGCCCGGCGCATCGGCTTTCCAGACCTCGCCGTAGCCGCCGGCGCCGATCCGCTCGCGGAGAATATATCCGGCGATCGGTTCGGAGATTTGTGCGTTGTGAAGCGACACGGAAAACGACCTATGCGGGGGAGTCAGCTCTGAGTTGCGTTAATCGGCGTTGGCCACTGACATTCGTGCTCGGCGGTTGTGGATGGCGCTGTGGGTGCTTTCGTGGCAATATGCTTTGCTGGCAAGACGGTCGAATGTTGTTTTCTGGAGATCGCGCCCGGCCGTCGATCCGCGATCCCCTCTGCGATCGAGCGACGCTATCGAATCTGTGGCGCCGCGTGCGGTCCGCCGAAATGTGTTCCAACGGCCAGGTGGCAGCCCAGTTCGCGGCACAACTCGGCCTGTTCTCCGTCGGCGACGTTCGTAACGATGATCTGAGCGTCCAATTCGCTGGCGGCTTCGATCGCCGCTTGCACTTGCTTCTTCCGCCGCGAGTTTCCGTCCAGATCGCTCGTCATTTGCGGCGCGAAGCGGACGAACTGCGGCGGACAGTCGGCGTAGTCGGCCATCTGCGCTCGCCCGGCGGCGAATCCGCGCAACGAAACCGCCACGTCGCGCTGGGCCATGGCCTCGCAAAACGCGCGGAACTGTCGGGCGTCGTGCGTCACGCTCTCGTCGAGGTCGACGACAACTCGGCCGCGGCCAAGCAGATTCGCCAGCTTGCCGACGCGGTCGGCAAGCCTATGATCGCCAAGTTCGATCGGATCGATCCGCAGCAGCGCTCTGCCAGCCACTCGTGCCGCGGCGATTCGCTCGATCGCCACGAGCCGCGACACCTGCCGCGCTCGGCGGGTGACGCGGCAGTCGGTGCCGGCGAGCAGCGCCTGCGCCGCTTGCTCGATCGCGTCGGCCGGGTCGAACACGACGACGTCCCAACCGAACGTCTGGCCGCCTTCGAGCGACACGATGCGCTGGAACGTCGTGGGCAGGCCGCCCTGCGTGACCGTTTCGTTCATCCACCGAACGGTCTGCACGAGACTGTCTCCGACGACGTCTTCGGCGGCGCTGCCCGACTTGGGCGCGATTCGCTGCGTCGCCGCGTCGACCACCGAAGCTTCGCCGGAGAAGAAGGTGAACTCCATATCGGCGACGCTTACCAGGTCGCCGTCGTGTAGCGGTACTTCGTCGATCCGCTCGCCGTTGACGTAGGTGCCGTTGGTGCTTCCCAGATCGCGGATCTTGAATCCCTTGCTGGACCGCGAGATGCGGCAATGTTCGCGCGACACGCGGGTGGAATTGATCGAATGGTCGGCCGCCTCTTGCCGGCCGATGGTGAACGGAAACTGCGCGAGCCAGATTTTTTCGGCTGGCTCGCCGAACGTTGTCTCTCGTTCGAGCCAAGGCGCGCCGACTGCGGAATCCGGCATGACTTGAGTGCGGGACGACATACGAACATCACCGTGGTTGAAGTAGAACTGCGCCGCGGCGACGAAGCCAGCCGCGGCCCGTTGGGTCGGCCGAACAATTCCAATCGTCTGCGCAATGAGGCGCGCGCCGGATTTACCGGCTTTGGAAACATAGCATTCGGCGGCCGGAGAATTGGCCGCTTCGGGGCGGAAATCGCCACCCGCGGGGTTGGCCCGATGCGATTGCCGCGGCACGGTCGGGATAACCGCATTCACCGTTATCATGCGACGCACCGCGCCGCGCCTGCGACCGACCGCAAAAATAGGAACGCTCGGCGTCGTCGAGCCGCCGCGTATGTTAGGCTTGCTAGAGAAGGCGCGCTCGCCGCGTGCTTTCGCACGTCTCGACCGATCCAATCTCAATATGACGCTGCTTGCCGCGGATCGTTACGCGGCCCGCGCGTCGCCTTCGATGTAAGCGCTGGACCTCCTATGGCGGCAAAACCGATGTCGGTGTTGTTGGCGACCCACGAAGCGCAACTCGTGCGGCATCTGTCGCGGTTCCTCAAGGAATTCGGGTACGTCGTTTGCCCGGCGTCGGAACCCGCGTCCGCATTGTCCGCATGGGAAGCGCGGCGTCCGGCGCTGGTGATCGTCGACGAGGCGTTCGGCGGCGACGGAGGCGTAGGTTTCTGTCGAAAGTTGCGCGCCGCCGGCGGCGGCGACAATGCGCATATCCTGCTGTTCGGCGGCGCTGCGGATGCGGAAGCCGTCACCTCGGCGCTCGAAGCCGGCGTGGACGACTTTCTCATCAAGCCAGTGGTGTACGGCGAGTTTCTCGCGCGACTGCGCGGGGCGGCCCGCATGGCCGAGGTCGATCGTCGCGTGGCGATGCAATCGCGGCTCGATGCGTTGACGAGTTTGGCCAACCGCGAAGGGTTCGTCGAAAAGCTTCGGCATGCCTTGGCCCAGCAAACGCAACCTCGCCCGGCGGGGCTGGTGCTGCTCGATCTGGATTGGTTCAGCCGCGTGGCGATCGTCGCGGGACGCGATGCGGCCGACGAAGCGCTCGTCGCCGTGGCCGGTTTGCTGCGCAAGCTGACCGACCCGAACGATTTGCTCGCGCGCACCGACAGCGACCGATTCGCGGTCTGGCTCGGAGATGAACGCGACCAAGACGCGATGGCGTGGGCGGAATTGGCGCGACAGGAAATCGCCAAGCTCGAAATCGGCGACGGCGATAATCCGCTACGGCTGACGGCGTCGTGCGGCGTTGTTTCCGAATGGCAATCGACGGAATCGGCCGATGCACTGCTCGAGCGCGCTCGTCAGGCAGTCGCCACGGCGAAGACTTCGGGACGCGACGCCGTGGCGCAGTCGGGCCAATTCGCCGAAGAAGAACTGCTGTGGAACGAGCTTGCCGCGCCCGGAAAACTTTTCGAGGACACGACGGCCCGCGACGTGATGATCCCGTGCGCCACGTCGCTGAACGTCGACGACACGCTGTCGCAAGCGGCGGCCAAGTTTCGCCGCACCGGCGCGGCGGCGCTGCCGGTTACGGAAAAGTCCGGCGCACTGGCCGGCCTGCTCACGGACGAAGTGGTCGCCGATCTGCCGACGGGCCGCAACAGCGAGACGCGTCGGGTCCGCGACGTGATGTCGAAGACCGTGCCCCGCTACCAGCCGGAAACGTCGTTCAACGACCTGATGGACTTCTTCGTTCGCGGCAGCGGCGCGGTGTTGGTCGTGGTCGAAAACGGCAAGCCGGTGGGCGTAGTGACGCGAGGCAGCATCACGGCGCTCATCGAGCCGGTCAAGTCCGACACGTTCGCTCCCGACGAAACTTTTTCGACGAGCGGCGAGTTCTTGATCGTTTCGAGCCGTTGAGCAGGGAACGGGGCCGCGGCGATCGCAGCTAATCTTGTCGCGGTATTGCGAGCCGCTTGAAAGTCTTGCCGATGCGGGGGCCGGCCGTTTGTCGGGAGTACGACGCACACCAAGCCGGAAATCCGGTGCAGTCGTCACTGGGGGGTGCGGCCTGCCGCAATGATTGGCATTACGGTCTGCGATAAATGATTTGTTCGGCGGGGCGCACCTAGTGTTCGCAGGGCAGAATCTCCGCCGTCGCAGGCGGTCAACGGGTCTCGGTCGGCCGCCGCCGGCCGACGATTGCCACGTCCGAGAACGACATGCGGTGGGTTTCGGCCTCGGCGAGCCAAACTCTTTCGGTCGGCGTGTCCTCTGCGAGCAGTCTCTCGTCCACCGCGTTCGGAAGGCAAGGTGCCATGCCGTGAAGATTTCGCACAAGATTCTGGCAGTGGTGGTCGCTCAAGTGGCGTTTACCGCCGCGGTTGGGGCGTACGCCGTCCATTCCACGCGAACGGCGATGCGTTCGTGGGTCGAGGACGCGGCGCGAACGCGGGCCGCCTCGCTCGCGGACGAAATCGACCGCCAGATTCACACGCGTCTGCAGGAATGGAAGGCGTATGCGCGCGGCGAGCTGGTGCAGAAATCGCTCGCCAAGTCGAACGAAGAATTCGCGGCACTGCCCGACGTGCAAGCCGAAATCGACCGCATCGACGCCGATTGGCAGGCGACGGCGAAAACCGCCAAGCCGGCCATGATGCGAAGCCTGACGACGAACCCGCTGGCCCGCGATCTCATTGCGCGGCTCGATCGCTACGACCTCTCGAACGGCGAACCGTTGTACGGCGAGGCGTTCCTGACGAACAAATTCGGCGCGAACGTCGCGCAGACCGGGCGAACCTCGGATTACCGCCAGGATGACGAAAAGTGGTGGCAGAATTCCCGCCGCGACGGCGCGGACGTCGACGACGTCGACTACGACGAGAGCGCCGGGATGTACTCGTTGGCGCTGGGGATCGCGGTGTACGACGAGCAAGGGGAATTCGCGGGCGTGCTCAAGGCGGTGCTGAATCTCACGGACGTGTTGGCGCTGGTCGACCGACGCGCCACGGAGCACGCCGACACCCAGGACCGCGACGTCGTGCTGTTGACTCGCGACTTGCGGGTGGTCCACGTGGCCGGAGCGGAATCGCCGCCTCTGACCGACGGCCGCGAGTTCGCCAAGGGCCTGGACTTCGCCGGTGGCGCGGCGTCGGTCCAGGGCATCGTCGTCGACGATCGCGGGGATGAGTTTTTGTCGACGTTCGCTCGATCGCGGGGATTTTCGGACTATGTCGGGAATGGCTGGCTGGTCTTGGTCCGTTATGCCACCAGCGACGCGTACGGCGAAGTCGACGCCGCGGCGGCACACGTCATCGCATGCACCGTCGGCGCAGCGGAATTGCAAATTGTCGTCGGTCTGGTGCTGGCGTTCTCGCTTACCCGGCGGTTGCGGCGTATCTCGGACGCCACGCGGCTGCTGGCTGAAGGTGACCTCGCCGTCCGCGTTCGCGTCGGCGGGAGCGACGAGATCGCGATGCTCGGATCCGAATTCAACAAAATGTCGGATAGTCTCGCCGACATGTCGCTCGCGCTGCAGGATCAGTTGACGCTGACGGAGTGGCAGGGGCGCATGTCGCACTTTGCGCGCTGCCGTGGGTTGTGCTAACAATAGGGGGG